>NZ_JAVKGO010000003.1:0-200946 GCF_031432315.1 Serpentinicella sp. ANB-PHB4 | reverse complement strand
GTTAAATTCTTTGTTTGTGATATGTGGCAGCCTTATGTGGATGTTGCTAAAGCTTTCTTTCCTAATGCTAAGATTATTATTGATAAGTATCATTTTATTAGGCAAGTAACTTGGGCAATTGAAAGTGTTAGAAAGCGTCTTCAAAAGACCATGTCTTCTAAGCTTAGAAAATATTATAAGAGAAGTAGAAAGCTTATTCTTACTCGTTATCATAAGCTTAAAGATGAGGACAAAAAAGCTGTTGACTTAATGCTTTTATACAATGAGGATCTTCGTTTAGCCCATAAGCTAAAAGAGCAATTTTATGAGATTTGTCAAAGTGAAAAGTATTCTTATCAGCGCAGTGCTTTAGTTGATTGGATTAAAAATGCTCAAAGTTCTGGGATTTCCGAATTTGAGAAGTGCGCTGCTACTTATACTAGATGGATTAAAGAAATTAAAAACGCTTTTAAATATGGTTATACGAACGGGCCTACTGAAGGGTTTAATAATAAAATTAAAGTATTAAAACGTATTTCTTTTGGTCTTAGAAACTTTCATAGATTTCGTAATCGAATTATTCATTGTTCTAACTGAAAATTAATATCTTAAAAATTATATATTCGGTTCAAGCCTATGTTTTAGCTTAGGTTTATTAAGTGCACCCTAAAACACGTGGAGTCTCATTATTATACTAAAATAGGCTCTAATGTAATAATGGAGCGAGATTAAATATAATCCCACCCCAACTATTGACAAAGAGCCAAAATAAAAAACACTCCTTATACATATCAGTTATGGTTTTTAACTCATATATATAAGAGTGTTTCTTTTATGAACCTTTATTTAACTTGATCAAGAACCGCTAAAGATATATTTGATGCATGATCTGCAATTCTTTCTAAATTACTTATGATATCTAAGAAAATAACCCCAGAAGTTGGCACACATTTATGTGCATTTAACCTCTCTATATGGCTTGATCTTAGCTTCTTTTCCAATAAGTCTACTTCATCTTCAATTTCTATTACTTTTTTTGCTAATTCACCATCTAAATTTCTAAGGGCAGTTAAAGAATCTGTATAAGCCTCCATAACTAACGTAGCAATATTTTTTAATTCTTCTATTGCTTTGTCAGAGAAATATAAATCGTTATCTAGTCTATATTCTGACAATTCAGCAATATTTTCTGCATGGTCTGCTACTCGCTCAATATCATTAATCGTATTAAATAGTCCATCTACAAATTCACGATTTTCCAAAGATATATTTCTATTTGTTAGCTGTATCATGTACTTGGCAAGTTCTTTTTCCATTTCATTAACAACTTTTTCTATTCGTTTTGTTTCTGCTATTTTTTTAGGATCCTTATCAAAGAAGCCATTTAAAGCATTTGTAAGGGATGATTTAGCTACGTTCCCCATATGAAGTGTTTCTTTCGTAACACTTACTAAAGCAATTGAAGGCGTTTCTAATATACGTTCGTCAATATATTTAATTCCTTCAGCTTTTTCCTCTTCACCGGGTACAATTTTTTTAGCCAATTTTACTAGCTGACCTGAGAAAGGCAATAAAATTAATGTACTAGTAATATTAAAAATAGTATGGGCATTAGCAAATTGTCTTGGTACATCACCTGGGTTCAGATAATTAATTGCATCATATAACAATCCTCTGAAAGCGACGATAAAAATTAGTGTGCCAAAAAAATTAAATAACAAGTGAAAGGCTGCAGCCCTCTTAGCTGTCCTATTAGCTCCAATACTAGAAATAATTGCAGTAATTGTCGTACCCATATTAATACCAAATAAAACTGGTAATGCTGATTCAATAGGTATTAAGCCCTCTGATGCTAAGGCTAAAACAATACCTGTGGAAGCTGTACTACTTTGTACTGCTACAGTTATGGCAAATCCAGCTAATACTCCTAACACAGGGTTCGTTCCAAAACTAATTAATAAATCTTGAAAAGCTTGAGACGCTCTCAATGGTCTTAGGGCATCTCCCATAAAAGTCATTCCGATAAATAGTATACCGAAACCAATAAAAGCTTCTGCTAGTTGCTTAACTTTTCGGTTACTAGTAAACAGCCATACCCCAACGGAAATCCCTACAACAATTGGTGCATAGGCATCAATCTTAAAGGAAACAATCTGCGCTGTAATGGTTGTTCCAATATTTGCACCCATTATTAATCCTACAGCTTGGGTTAGTTTCATCATGCCTGCATTTACAAAACCAACAACCATGACAGTACTGGCACTACTACTTTGAACAATAGCTGTTACTCCGGCTCCAACTAATACAGACATAATCTTGTTACTAGTTAGCAGGTTAATTATAGACTTCAATTTGTCTCCAGCAGCTTTTTGCAGTCCATTACTCATTACGTTCATACCGTATAAAAATAGACCTAAGCCCCCAAGTACCCCAAATAAAATCTCCATTAATGATCCTCCCTCGTTAATTAGCTCCTTTTCTTACATATAAGTAATGGTAAATAATTTCTGTCTTGTTAAAAATATAACACCATCATACAATATTCGACTTTTACACCCAAATTTCATTATAGCAAATATATAATAGGATGACTATATCAAAATTTTTATCTATCATCTTTATCAAGATTTAAATTCTTACCTGCCTCATTTACAGCATTTTGTGCTAAAACTGTAATAGGATCTATTAGAGGTATAGATACATCGTCTTGTTTAAGCACTAAACCAATTTCAGTACATCCTGCAATTACGGCTTCGATATTAAATTGACGTTGTAATTCATGTATTACACGCTTTATTCTGTCTACTGAAGTTTTTGACTGATTTCCAGCTTTTATACCCTCTACACCATAGATAATATCCATTACTTCTTCTTGCAAGGATGGATTAGGAATTATAATTTTTTTATCATCAATTGATTTTTGAAAAAGCTCTGTCTTTATTGTTCCAGTTGTTGCAATCAATCCTATATTGGATATATGCTTATATTTTTCTTTTATATACTGATTTGTTAGCTCCAAACCATTAAATATAGGAATATTTATTCCTTCCTGTACCTTTTTCAAAAAATAGTGTGCTGTCATACAAGGAATAACTATAAAATCTGCTCCAGCATTCTCTAGATTAATTGCTGTATCTAACATGGCTCTTTCTGGACTTTCACCAGTATTTAATATGGCTTTAGTACGGTCAGGAATTTTTGAATTGCTATCAATAATTACCCTAATATGATCGTTGTCCGTCTTTGCTTTTGTATATTTAATAATTTGACTAAAAATTTCATGAGTAGCATCTGGGCCCATGCCCCCTAAAATACCAATTATTTTTTCTTTCATTATTTCACCTCTGCTCATATTAAATATAATTTAATTGCATCCATTTGTCCAACATATATATACAAAAAATCTTTTTTATGGTATTGTAATTGTAAACTTTTTGTTTATACTACTCAGTAAAGAATAATTCTTTTAAGGAGGTCTTTCTATGATTTTTGAAAAGATTCAAGAAATTATATCAAACCAGCTTAGTATTAGTCCTGATAAAATAACACCAGCATCTACTTTATCCGATGATTTGGATGCAGATTCTCTAGATGCAGTTGAAATCATCATGGCAGCAGAAGATGCTTTCTCTATTGAGATTCCTGATGAAGATGCTGAAAAGTTTCAAAGTATTTCAGATATTATAGAATACATTGAAAAACATCAATAAAGTGCTGAATATTCAGCACTTTTTTATTTTTTGAATCATTATTGGGAATATTACATATGAGTTATAAATGTAATTTTCTCATTCGAATTCAATTAAAATATATGTTTAAATTTTACTTATCATGCCTTTATTATACCTACAGGAACTATTTGATTAGTTTTTAGCATTAAAATTATATCATGTAATAAATTTTAATATTATAGGAATAATCATGACACTTATTAAGCCTGCAATACCAATTGCAATACCACTCATTGCCCCTTCTGTCTCCCCTAACTCAATTGCTTTTGTTGTCCCCATACCATGGGATGAAGTTCCAAAAGATATCCCTACGGCTATCGGGTCATCTATTTTAAATAGCTTCAATACATATGGTCCGATTACTGCGCCTAAAATACCTGCTATTACAATTCCTACGATAGTAATCGAAGGAATTCCACCTATACTGTCAGATATTTCAATTCCTATTGGTGTTGTTACTGATTTAGGAACAAGGGATAATCGAATCTCCTCACTTAATCCAAACCAGCTTGATAAATACCAAGTACTAATTACTGCGGAACTACTGCCAAGTAAAATTCCAAATAAAATAGATACAAAATTTTTCTTTACTAGTTTAATCTGTTTATATAAAGGAACTGCTAAAACAACTGTTGCCGGTCCTAATAAAAAAGAAATTAGACTTCCTCCTTGATTATAGGTTTCAAAATCTATATCAAAAAATTGTAAAACCCCTATAATCGCAATAATACTTATAAGCAGTGGGTTCAAAATAGCAATTTTTGTTTTTTTATTAATTATAATTCCTAACTCAAAAAAAAGAATAGAAATAACTAGTCCAAAATAAGGCGAGTCAAACATTACTATTTCCCCCTTCTTAAATTTATATATTGTACACTGCACCCTGTAACAACTTGTACAATTATTGTTGATATAATAACAACAGCAAAAATTCTCAGCCAATTCCCCTTTAACATCTCAAAATTATTCATTAAGCTAACCCCAGCGGGTACAAAGAAAAATGCCAAGTGTTTCAATAAAAACCGAGCACTGTCTTCTACCATTTCTACCTTTACTATTCCGCTCAGTAAAAATAAAAGTAATAGGATCATCCCAATTACGTTTGCAGGAATCGTTAAAGAAAATATTTGTTGGATAACTTCAGCTAGTAAACAGATCCCTAGTATGATCAACGCTTGTCTTA
Source organism: Serpentinicella sp. ANB-PHB4 (assembly GCF_031432315.1). Classification (NCBI taxonomy): domain Bacteria; kingdom Bacillati; phylum Bacillota; class Clostridia; order Peptostreptococcales; family Natronincolaceae; genus Serpentinicella; species Serpentinicella sp. ANB-PHB4. The sequence continues at coordinate 196,053 of NZ_JAVKGO010000003.1, read as the reverse complement.
GCATTTTCATTTATAACACCTCTCTACACTTTTACTTAAAAATATTATAACAGAGTCAAAAAGTCATTGTCGATTTAATTGGAGAAAATTACATCATTAAATTTAAGCATAAAGGATATTTTTTTTTACATAAGAGATGGTATAAGTAACTTTAAACAATTAATTATTAACTGGGAAAATTTATAATATTATACAAGTTTCAATAACTATCCTATATTCATAACCTAATATAAAGTGTTTTTAAATATAATTTAGAGGAGGTTTTATCTATATGGATACTCAAAATAATATGAACTACGAACCAGTGTATAATGGAAGTGAAATGACAGCTGGAATAGGCCATACTCCAGCAGCCCCTAGATATCCTAGTCCTATGCCTGATATGGGACACATGCCAATGCCTGGACACCCGGGACCTATGCCTGATATGGGGCATATGCCTTCCATGCCTGGTATAATGCCTATGCCTGGAATGCCTATGATGCCAGATCATGATCATATGCATGACCATATGCATGACCATAAGCATATGTATTATATGAATATGTACTTAGCTTCCATGTACAAAGCAGAAGCTTATCGTCATAAAATGATGCATCACCACCATGATGTAACACCAGAACCTGCACCATGTAAATAAAATAAGCGGCGATTTTATCGCCGCTTAATCAGTTACAATATCTTGAACATATACGTTTACTTTTGAAACCTGTATTTCTGTCATGGATTCTATTGAAGCTTTTACTTTTTCTTGAACATCTTCTACAATTTCTGGAATTTTAAATCCATATTTAATGACTAAAGATAAATTAACAACAATTTGAGATGCTTCTTTTTGAACCTTAACACCTTTTTTCTTAGTTGTATTTTTTGAAAAGACTTCACCAATTCCACCTGGTAGACCACCGCTTATAGAAACAATTCCCTTCGCTTCAGCTGCAATATGTCTTGCAATCGTCAACACAATATCATGAGAAATTTTTATTTTACCACCCTCACAGTTTATTTCCATTGGGTCCGTTGCCATGTAAATCCCTCCATTCATTTTATGTAGCTTATAATTACATTAACCTGCTAGTAAGCTTATTTTATTTTCAAAAGATGCCATTCCTTGTTTTGAAAAACTACTATATCTTCCTACGGCTATTTTAGAAGATGCAATATTTAACGCTGCATGGTTCTTATGTACATTAATTGCTTTGTATTTTTCAAGTCCATTAAATATTTTACCCTCGTCAATCCCGTCTAGTATACTTTCTACATCCATTGTGGTCATATGGTTTTGTACAGTGAAACTCTTATAAAGACTCTTTCCATATCTACAAGACTTTATATCCTGCCTTATTTGATCAAAATTTTGTTTCTCATCATGGTCCTCTTCTAATACGATGTTCTTACTCAAATAATTTTTTATCCGTAGGTTCTCATATGCTTTCATAGGAGAGATTTGGTCTTTTTTTTGCAATTTGTTTTTTGATACAATGCTTAAAGACCTTGAAAAACTTTCAGCGTCTCTAATGTTTTTGATGTTATCTTTTTCTTTTTTATTTTTAATTGGCATCATTGTAACTAAATCAAAGCCTTGCAATGCAGCAACCATTTCTCCTATCACCTCTTTTTTCGGACACATTGATTATAATATATTCAATTATATCATATATTTACCACATTTTTAGACCTTTAGTCTATTATTATTAGCTTTTTTGAACTTTTTATATACTTTTTGAAATAAAAATAACCTAGCATATATAAAATACACTAAGTTATTTCTTACAACATCCACCTGATCCTGATCCACAACTACTTTTACAGCAGTCTGTATTACTTTCAATTTCGTTTTTATTTAAAATTACATCTCTTAAAAGAAAAATACAATCTTTATTTTCATTAAAAGCTACAACTTCACAAGATGAAGCTTCACACAAGTAATATAAATCATCCACAATCAAATGTTTTAAATCTTTCTTTATAATCGGCTGAATCATTTTAGGTTTTGCTTTTTTCCCATGCTCATTACATAATGGACACTGATCATTTTGATACATACTTTTCACCTTGGTAAGCCTTTCATTTATTAGTTACAGAAGTTTCTCTTTTTCTAAAATGTGTGATCACTTCTTTATAAGCTTCTTCAGGACTCTCTATATTCTCAACAAGTTTCTCCATGGGACACTTATCTGTTCCTGTTTGATTCATTATATAAGGTACAATACGATTATAATTAACTTTTACATCGTGTTTTTGCATGATTGTTTTTGCACAATCACTTATTGTTTGGGCGTAAACTTCTTCAACCCCTCCGTATATTGCCAAAAGTGCAACTGCTTTTCCCACAATTTTATCAGCTATTGACGCACCTAAAACCTTACCTTTTTGATTTTCTAATAAAGATACAATTGGCTTAATTCCTTTTACATTTGATTTTTCAATTATCGTATTGTTCTTAGCGATTACAAACGAAAAACCTTCACTAGCCATTAAATCTTTAGCTAAATTCATATCACTCATAAAATCCTCCTAGGTATTTAAACATACCTTTGTTTTTGTTTAATTACCTAATCATTATATCAAATAATCTAACTTTGTCACGCAATAAATTATTTTCGGCAAATACAGTTAACCAAAAACAGCTTTAATCGACTAATTATTGTTATTGCATCAAATAATTTGTGGAAATTATCAATCTAGCTGTAGAATGTCGAAGAAATTTCCCGGGAAATTGGTTAATATAATATAACAAGCATTAATTATTTGTCGTTATTAACTACAGCTACACAGTTTGGTAAGACTTTAAATCGAATCATGTCCCCGATATTTAATTCTTGCCCTGGATCTGTAGAAACTAATATATCTTGAGTCTTTCCTTCTTCAGTTATAATAGAAATAATTGCGTCAATAGACTCACCTGTATAGGTATACTGTTTAACCCTTCCTTGGATATGACCACCTTCATCTATCTGCAAACTTTCAGGTCTAATAGATATACAGACTTTTTCACCAACACATTTGCAATGGCTATCACTACATTGAACAGTTCCCAAATTTGTCGTAACCGATTGACCATCACAATCTATAACACCTTCTAAAATAGTGGATTGTCCTACAAAGGATGCCACAAAGCGATTCTCTGGATTCTGGTACACTTCTCGAGGAGTACCAATTTGTTGTACTAATCCATCTTTCATGACTACAATTTTATCTGATATTGCTAAAGCGTCTTTCTGATCATGGCTAACAAAAATAGCTGTTGCACCTGCTTCTTTTATAATTCGTTTTACTTCAATTCGCATGGTTATTCTTAAGTCTGCATCTAGATTACTAAAAGGTTCATCTAATAATACCACCACCGGTCTACGGGTTAATGCTCTTGCTAAAGCAACTCTTTGTTGTTGTCCACCTGACAGTTCGTAGGGATAACGTTTTTCAAAACCTTTTAAGTTAACTAGCTCTAGCACTTCATTTACTCTACTTTTACGGTCCTTCGCTTTATATCCAAATCCTACATTGTCAAATACATTTAAATGCGGGAATAGGGCATAGTCTTGGAAGACCATACCTACGCCTCGTTTTTCTGGTGGTATCCATGTATCTTGATCACTTACAACTTTACCGCCTAAGAGGATACTTCCCGAATCTGCTCGTTCAAATCCTGCTATTAAACGTAATGTTGTTGACTTTCCACAGCCACTAGGTCCGAGTAGTGTAATGATCGATCCTTTTTCTACAGACAAACTAAGCTTTTTTACAGCAGGTTCATCAGCGCCAATATAAGTTTTTGAAATTCCCTTTAATTCTATATCATACATCTCTTTCACCGTCCTAATATTCTTTTAACATGTAATGTAATGGAATAATTGAAACTAAAACAATTAGTAATGCTGGGGGGGCTGCCATGTGATATATGGAGTCTGCGGCTTCAAAATAAACACGCACAGCCAAAGTGTCAAACCCTGGTGGCCTAAGCATTAACGAAGCTGGTAATTCTTTAATAGAACTAACAAAAACTAATGCGCCACCTGCCAGGATACCGGGTAGCATGTTAGGAAAAATAACTTTTAACATTACCTTCCAAGGTGGATACCCCAGACTTCTAGCTGCTTCATCAATTCTCGGTGATAGTTGACTTAGTGAAGATTCCCCTGCTTGCATTGCTTGAGGTAAAAATCGCACAACAAAGGCTAAAGCTACCATATAAAATGTCCCATAAATTATGGGTAAATGATTATTAAATATGAAAACAAAGCCTAAAGCCACAATTATACCTGGGAGCGCGTATCCCGAATAGCTTAGTTTATCAATGACACTAGTAATAACTGAAGGATATCGTGCTTTTAAGTATATAATCGGCATTGAAAATAACATACAAACGATCGCCGCAATACTAGAAACTTTTATACTATTAATTGCAAAACCAAAGAATCTTGAGTCTATTGCCCCCATGCTTATACCTATTCGTGACCAATAAATTAGCACAATAATAGGTAATAGAGCAGATAGTAGAAAAATTAAACTTACATAAACTAATGCAAATGGCTTCCAGTTGCCAAGTTTTAAAGTTAATGGCTTTCTATAGGTATTTGATGTTTGATAATATTTATTTCTTTTTCTTGTTTTTGATTCAATCCAAAGTATTAGTATGGTTATAAAAATTAGTATAAGACTGAGAACGGATGCGGAGGCTGTATCAAAACTAATCCTTCTGAAATAAATAGCCGCAGTAAAAGTCACATAACGCAGCATGGCAATTGCACCAAAATCTCCTAGAACATAAAGAGATACCAGTATTGCCCCTGCTCCTATAGCTGGACGTAATAGGGGTAAATTAACTTTATAAAATACTTCAAATGTTGTCATCCCCTGGGAATAAGCAGCTTCTTCAAAATTCCGATTCATCTTACGAAGAGAAGCACTTGCAATTAAATACACATAGGGATAAGTAAACATCGTTAGCACAAAGGTTACACCCCAAAATGAATAAATATTAAATTCATAGTCACCAAAGGTATTAACAATAAAAGGTGTATTTTGCCATAGTTCACGGGCCCATCCGCTACGCCCAAAAACAATGATATAAGTAACGGCACCTACATAAGGAGGGATTGTTAAAGGTACTGCAAGTAACCACCGCCAAATTTTCTTACCTGGAATATCTGTGCGCACAACAATCCATGCCAATGATACGCCCAATATGAGTGTACTTACTGTCACTACAAAGGTGAGTGAGAGTGTATTCCACAATAACTCTGGGATTCTTTGGTCTAAAAGCCGCATCCATCGTTCTTGGCCAGCAAATAAAGACTGCCAAATGACATAAATAATTGGAATCGTCATGATAACAGCTACTAAAAGACCAAAAATAAGTAACCCCAAACCCGGTGGGTTGCTATTCCAGATTTTTAACCAACTAACTCTAAAAAAACGGAGAATGGTTGGAAAAAATTTTTTTCCAACCTTGGCTTTTTGATCAGTATTCTTTTTTGTGTTTTCTTTAATTTTCATTATGCCATCTCCTACATTTAAAAAATATATTTAATCCCTATCTTAAATCCAAGTCTAATCCTGACGCTTCTATAAGCATCGTTGTATCTCTAAAGAAATTACCTAATTCTTTAACTGGCATATCTTGTACTTTTAATTCGTTAAAATCTACAATATGTGGCTGTACTTCTTCTGGATAAACAGCGCCAAACTGAGCGTTAATTAATAATTCTAAAGATTCGCCTACAAATGCTACTTGATTTTCAGGTAGTAGTAACCATTCTAAAAATATAGATGCATTTTCAGCATTTGGTCCACCTTTTACAAGACCTACCCCAGCTGCATTTGCAATAACACCCATTTGATCCTCTTCTTGATCTAAGTAGATGAAACCAACATTATTGTTTGTAGGCTCAACTAATTGTTGATGGAAATAATAGTTGTTTACAAGGCCAAAGGAATGCTCGCCGGCACCAACAGCTCTACGAATGTCACCATGTCCTTGATAAATGTTAGCTGCATTTTCTCTTACAGCAGCAATCCACTCAGCTGTTTTTTCATCGCCCCACTCATAGCGCAGTGCTGAGACATGACCAATCATACCACCGTTACCACCACGGGTAATGGCATAACCGTTTTCTACTTCTGCCCATTTTGGATCAAATAAGTCTTCTATACTGTTTGGCATTTCTTCTTCAGTAATCATTTCCTTATTATAGATAAACCCACGGGACCTTGCAGATATTGCAAAATAGGCATTATCCTCAGCTCTAAAGTCTGCTGGTATTGTTTCTATTCCTCCTGGTGTTGAACCCTGTAATAAACCTTCACTATCTAAATACCCTAATGCACCCAAATCATTCGAAATAAATATATCCGCTTGAACATTATTTTTTTCTTCTAGGATTTGTAAAGGGTTAGCTCCATTCAATGCTAATACTTCAATCCCTGTTTCTTCCGTGAATTTATCCAACAAATCTTGTACAAATCTTTCATTCCTTGCGGAATAAACAACTAATTGACCTGTTGTCCCTTCTTCATTTACAGCTTGACCTGCATTTTCACTTTGTGTACACCCTGCTATAAGCGCAGATATAATTGCCATAATTAAAACAAACATTAAACTTCTTTTCTTAAGCATATTGCTTCCTCCCAAAATATGTATTTAATTGATAATTATTTATCATTGATATTCACTATCGATTAAATATGATTATATACTCAATGATAATTATTTTCAATACTATTTTGTAAATAAATTTGTTTTTGTGATTAATATCACTTTTTTGGGGTAAGACGTTATTTTTGATGCCAGTTGTAAGGTGGAAAGTAAAAAGCAAAAGCGAGATCCTTCGTTTTACTCAGGATGACAAAATAAGTAGGAAAGTTGAAAGTATAAAAGTTGAAGGTAAAGTAAAAAGCGAGATTCTTCACTTCGCTCAGAATGACAAAGTAGTAGGTCAGTTGGTCAGGAGATAAGGAAAAGGGAAAAGTAGAAAGTGGAAAAGAAAAGTCAAAACCGAGATTCTACATTCAGAATGACATAACTGAATGCAAAATCTCGGCTTTTGTTTACCTATATTCTTTCTTTTGGTGTATACTTTGTATGTAATAATTTATGGGCTAACTCACCATAAGGCTTTCCTAAATAGCTATCATACAACTCTATAATTTCCTTATTTTTATGGGACTGTCGTACTTCTTTATTTTTGTCTTCTTTGTACAAGGCTTCTTGTCTCTTTTTTACAACTACATCATTTCCGTGATGATAGGGTTGCCCTCCACCACCAATACAACCTCCAGGACAGGCCATAATTTCAATAGCATGATATTGGGATTTACCACTTCTAATATCTTCAAGTAACTGTCTTGCATTACCTAATCCGTGAGCAATGCCAATATGGATATCCTTTCCGTTTATTGGTACTGTTGCTTCACGAATACCTTCAAATCCCCTTAGTTGGTCAAACTCTACATTTTCTAATTTTTCATTTGTTAACCATTCATAAGCCGTTCGCATGGTTGCCTCTATCACACCACCTGTAGTTCCAAAAATTACAGAAGCACCGGTTGTTTCCCCCAAAGGATGATCAAAATCTTCGTCTGGTAATTTATTAAAATCAATTCCCGCCTCTTTGATCATTGCAGCTAATTCTCTTGTTGTAATGACGATATCAACGTTATTATCATCATCTAAAGCTAACTCCGTTCTTGCTGCCTCTGCTTTTTTGGCTATACAAGGCATGATTGATACAACGGTTATTTTCTGTGGATCTATGTTAAGTTTTTCTGCCATGTATGTTTTTGAAATAGTACCAAACATTATATGGGGCGATTTACATGTAGAAGGTACATCTACTAAATCTGGAAATTGGTGTTCAATAAAGCTTACCCATGCCGGACAACAACTGGTTAACATAGGTAATCGCCCACCATTTTCTAACCGATCTATAAGCTCCGTTGCCTCTTCCATAATCGTTAAGTCGGCACCGAAATCCGTATCGAAAACTTTATCAAAACCAAGCTTTCGCAATGCAGATACCATTTTTCCAGTTACAATACTTCCTGCCTCCATGTCAAATAATTCTCCTAAAGCTACTCTTATAGCCGGTGCTGTCTGTACAATCACATACTTATCCTCATTATTAAGGGCATCCCATACTTTCGGAACATGATTTACTTCAGTCAACGCTGCTGTTGGACAAACCGCCACACATTGGCCACAATAAGTACAAGAAGTTTCTTGCATTGGTAAGTTAAAGGCTGGTCCTACGGTTGTGTGAAACCCTCTATTTAGAGCAGTTAATATACCACAGGTTTGTATTTCATTACATGCGGTTTCACAGCGACGGCATAGAATACATTTGTTTTGATTTTTTACTAATGACTGACTTGAAGTATCAAGATGAGTCGTCATTGCCTCCCCAGTATATTTTATTTCTCTCACACTTAATCTGTGTGCAAGGGTTTGCAACTCACACTGTAAATTCTTTTGACATATTAAACAATCGGTAGGATGATTAGACAGTAGTAGCTCTACTGCCATACGTCTGGCATTAATTGCCTTAATAGTGTCCGTAGATATAATCATGCCATCGTTTATTGGGGTTGCGCAAGCTGGTGCTAAATTTGGTTTTCCTTCTACTTCTACCATACAGACTCGACAGGATGCTGTACGATTTACCATTTTTAAGTCATGTAAGTCTAAATGACATAGGGTAGGTATGTGTACCCCAGCTTCCGTTGCAGCATCTAGTACGGTATATTCCCTTGGGACTTCTATCTCTGCTCCATTTATCGTTAACTTTACCTTTTCATTTTTCATTATTTCACCACCTTAATTTGCTATTGCATTAAATTTACATGCCTCTTTACAGGCCCCACAATTAATACACCTTTCTTGATCTATATTATGTACTTCTTTTACCTTGCCTGATATACAATCAACAGGACACACCCTGGCACATAGGGTACAGCCTACACAATTTTCTTCTACTATTTCATGCTTTTTTAGTGCAGCACAAACACCAGAGGGGCAATGTTTGTTTTCAACATGCTGTAGGTACTCATCATAGAAATATTTTAATGTGCTTAATACTGGGTTGGGTGAGCTTTGTCCCAGTCCACACAAAGAACTGATCTTTATCATTTCTCCTAGCTTCTTCAAATCTTCTAGATCCTGCTTTGTACCTTTACCTTCGGTGATTTTTATTAGTATCTCATGCAACCTTTTATTTCCAATTCTACAAGGCGTACATTTCCCACAGGATTCCTCTTCAGTAAACTCTAAATAAAATTTAGCAATGTTAACCATACAGTCATCTTCGTCCATAACAATCATACCGCCAGATCCCATCATTGAACCGATTCTTGTTAAATTTTCATAGTCAATTGGATTATCAAGAAGTGCTTCTGTTAGGCACCCTCCCGATGGCCCACCGGTTTGAACTGCTTTAAACTTTCTTCCATTACGAATACCACCACCAATATCAAAAATAACTTCTCTAAGGGTAATGCCCATTGGCACTTCGATTAAACCGACGTTGTTTACTTTACCTGCTAAAGCAAACACTTTAGTTCCTTTGCTTTTTTCAGAACCAATTTGCTTAAACCACTTAGGCCCCTTCAGTATAATTGGTGGGATATTGGCATAGGTTTCTACATTATTTACACAGGTTGGTTTATTCCAAAATCCACTTTCAGCTGGAAAAGGTGGTTTCGCGTTAGGCTCTCCCCGTCCTCCTTCCATTGAATTAATTAGTGCTGTTTCTTCCCCACAAACAAAAGCCCCAGCTCCATATTTAATTTCAACATCAAAATGAAAATTTGTACCAAAAATATTTCGCCCTAAGAATCCATATTCTTTTGCTTGCTCCATGGCAATTTTTAATCGTTGGATTGCTAAGGGGTACTCTGCTCTAATATATACAAAGCCTTTATTTGCTCCTATGGCATAGGCTCCTATGGCCATAGCCTCCAACACACTGTGGGGATCTCCTTCTAAAATGCTTCTATCCATAAAGGCGCCTGGGTCACCTTCATCTGCATTACAAACAATATATTTCTGGTCATCTTTATTTCGGTAGGTTAATTCCCATTTAAACCCCGTAGAGAATCCCCCACCCCCTCTACCTCGCAACTCACTATCTCTAACTAATTGAATAACCTCTTCTTGACTCATTTCCGTCAGTACTTTTCCTAAAGCCATATACCCATCTTCAGCTATGTATTCTTTAATATTTTCAGGATCAATTAATCCGCAGTTTCTGAGTGCAATCCTTACTTGTTTTTTATAAAAAGGCATGTCTTTTTGTTGTTCTAACCGCTCGTGGATATTTGGTTCCTCATAGAGTAGTCTTTGAACACGCCTTCCTTTAATAATGTGTTCTTCTACAATTTCTTTTGCATCACTGGGTTTAACTTCTATATAAAATACATTTTCAGGGAGAATTTTAATAATAGGACCCTTCTCACAAAATCCAAAGCATCCTGTTTTTACAACTTGAATTTCATTATGAAAATTAGCTTTTTCTATCTGTTTTTTTAGTTCTTCTATAATTTCATGACCTTCTTGTGATTGACATCCTGTGCCTGCACATACTAATATGTGGGATCGATATTGCTTCATTTTTCTCCTCCTTTCCTAAAGTTTATGAAAAGACTTACTTATAATTGAATCCTGTAGCAGTTCTCCTTTTTTAATATGTTTCTCAATTATTTCACGACCTTTTTTTATATCAACATTACCGTATAGTATTGGTTCTTTACCTGGTACATTTACTTGTACTATTGGTTCTTCATAGCAATAACCCATGCATCCAACTTGAACCACATAAACATTCTCTAAGTTTTCTTCATTAATTGTATCCAGAATCTCATTATATGTTTCTCTTGCCCCGGCAGCTATTCCACAGGTTGCCATCCCTACTAGAAGCTTAATTTTATTATCTTCGTCTACCTTTCTAATGTTCATCTGCTTTAAAGACGCTTCTCTTATTTTTTTTAATTCTTCTAATGATTTTACAGTGGACATCCTGTCACCTCCTACTCATACTGACTTATTATGCCGTCAACATCTTCTAATTTCACTCTACCATATACTTTTTCATCTACAATAACGACTGGGGCTAACCCACATGCACCAACACATCGTAAGCCATTTAATGTAAACTTCCCATCTTCTGTGGTCTCTCCTATCTTTACGTTTAATTTCTTTTCCAGGTGAGATACGATCTTATCTGCGCCTTTTACGAAGCATGCCGTTCCTGTACATATATCAATAGCGTGTTCCCCTTTAGGTGTATCTACAAAGTAGGAGTAAAAAGTGACAACACCGTTTACCTCTGCCCCGGATAGTCCTAGACTTCTTGCCACAAATAACTGTACATCTCTAGGCAAGTAACCAAAAATCCGTTGCGCTTCATATAGCACCTGTATGAGCTTCCCCTCCGTACTTTCAAGACTTCTTATGTAGTCTCCCAACTCTTCATATTTCTCCTTCGGTAACGCTACTTCTAACTCATTTTTTTCTTGTAGTTTAAAGTGTTCCTCCAAATTAAACCCTCCCTTTAGTTGAATTTTTCCTCTGCTTTTCTATTCACTATTATTGTTCTAAATAGAATATTTTAAACAAATTAAAAGCGAGATTCTTCACTGCGTTCAGAATGACAGACAGTTGGTCAGTTGGAAAGTAGAAAGGGAAAAGGGAAACCTAGACTCTTCACTTCGTTCATTAGCAGATGACCAAAGAGAAGTTTTGTTAGTCGCTTACACAGAGGGAAATGACACAATAGTTAGAAAGTGGAAAGGAAAAGTCAAAACCGAGATTCTTCACTGGCGTTCATAAGCAGATGACCAAAAAGAAGTTTTGTGTTAGTCGCTTACACAGAGGGAAATGACAAAATTGTTAGAAAGCAAAAAAGGAAACCAGAACTTAAATTATCCACTAAGTTCAGAATGACGGGCAGTTTGAAGTAGAAAGAAATCACCAAAATAATCGTCATTCTGAATATCATTGATGATTCGATGATTGAATCAATGACAATCAGAATGACAGCTTGATAAAAGAGATCGTTGGACAGCCGTTATTAAACAACTATTCCACCTTAAATTTTTTGTCTGATGTGCTTTAACATATCCTCTGTCATACTTGCTAAATCATATTTTGGAGACCAATCCCACTGTTCTCTTGCTGCACTATCGTCAAGGGAATTTGGCCATGAGTCCGCTATGTCTTGTCTTATTAGGTCTACTTCATACTGTATTTCAAACTCAGGTATATGTTTTTTAATTTCATTGGCTATTTGTTTCGGATTAAAACTCATAGCAGTTACATTAAATGCATTGCGATGTATTAATCTTTCAGGATTAGCTTCCATTAGTTTTACTATTGCGTCAACAGCATCGGGCATATACATCATATCCATATAAGTATCTTCTCTTAGATAACAGTTGTATCCCTTGTTTTTTAGAGCCTCATAAAAAATGTGCACTGCATAATCAGTGGTTCCACCACCGGGCTGACTTTCATGGGAGATTAATCCAGGAAAACGCAATCCTCTAGCATCTACTTTATACTTTTTATAATAATAATCACAAAGTATTTCTCCAGATACTTTGGTCACCCCATACATCGTAGTTGGCCTTTGCAATGTATCTTGCGGTGTGTGATCCTTAGGCGTTTGTGGCCCAAATGCCGCAATAGAACTTGGCACAAAAACAGCGCATCTGTTATATCTTGCAACTTCTAAAACATTAAATAAACCATTCATATTTATATCCCAAGCTAAATTGGGTTTATGCTCTCCTACAGCTGAAAGAATAGACGCTAGATGTATAACCGTATCAATATTATAACTCTTTACGGTCTCGGCTATTTTCTTTCCATCTGTTACATCAATTTTCTCAAAAGGCCCTGAATGAATAACTTCTTGATTGCCATCACTATTTAAATCACTAGCAATAATATTATTACTTCCATAAATCCCTCTCATATGTTGCACTAAAGCAGATCCAATTTGTCCTAATGCTCCAGTAACTAATATGTTCACATTAACCCTCCTAATAACACATATATCAGTTATTCTGCAACATATTATTTTAAAAAATACCATTGATTATTAATTATTTTATTTACAATTAATGTCTATATGCGTTGGACAAAAACAGTCCACTCTGTTATCATGTTTTATAAATACATATATAAGGAGTGTTAATAAATGAATAATAATCAAGTTGTAGCAACTGTTGGCGATAGAGAAATTACCCAATTAGATGTTGAACTACTTCTAAAAAGCATGGATCCACAAAAAGCAATGCACTTTAATACACCTGAGGGAAAAAGTAAAGTTGTACAAGAGCTTGTTAACCAAGAGCTTTTTTACTTATACGCTTTAGAGAATGCATTAGATGCTGAAGAACAATATAAAGCAGAGCTAGAAAATATTACTGCTACATTTTTAAAGCAGTATGCAATTAGCAAAGTATTGAAAGATATTACAACAGATGATGCTGAAGCAGAAACTTTCTTTAATGAAAATAAAGATCAGTTCGTTAACCCTGAAAGTGTAAAGGGAAGTCATATTTTAGTTGAAGACGAGTCTACTGCTAAAGATATTATTAAAGAAATCAACGAAGGACTTGCTTTTGATGAAGCTGCAAAAAAATATTCTAAATGTCCTTCTAAAGCCCAAGGTGGAAGCCTAGGTTACTTTACACAAGGTAAAATGGTTCCAGAATTCGAAGCTGTAGCGTTTAATATGAAACAAAATGAAATTAGTGAACCTGTTAAAACCCAATTTGGATACCATATTATAAAAATAGATGATAAAAAAGAAGCTTCTGAGCAAACTTTTGATCAAGTTAAAGATCAAATTAAGCAACATTTACTTTCAGAGAAACAACAAAAACGTTACTTTGAAACGATTGATACATTAAAAGAAAAACATCCAATTAAAATAAATGAGTAAATAAAATAACCCGTTATACTTCACTGACGTTCCGAATGACAATCATTTTTCTGTCATTCGGAACCCTATTGAAGCATCACGGGTTTTGTTTTTTGTAAACTTATAAAATTTTATTTAAAAAAGCCTTTGTTCTTTCATGCTGTGGGTTATTAAATATATCTAGTGGCTTTGCTGTTTCAACAATGTGGCCTCCATCCATAAATAAAACTCTATCCCCAACTTCCCGAGCAAATCCCATTTCATGGGTCACAACCACCATGGTCATTCCTTCTTTTGCCAGATCTTTCATTACTTCTAATACCTCCCCAACCATCTCTGGGTCTAAAGCTGAGGTTGGCTCATCAAACAACATGATTTTTGGCTTCATCGCCAATGCTCTTGCGATAGCAACCCTTTGCCTTTGTCCCCCAGATAGTTTTTCCGGATAAACTTCTGCCTTGTCTTCAAGTCCTACCCTTTTTAGTAGTTGGCGACCTAAAGCTTCTGCATCTTTTACACTAATTCCTTTAACCTTAATTGGTGCTAAGGCAATATTTTCAAGAACGGTTTTATGGGGAAATAGGTTAAACAATTGAAATACCATTCCAACATCTTGCCTAACTTCATTAATATTTGTTTTCTTGTCCATAATATCCGTCCCATTAATGATAATTTCCCCACTATTGGCTTTTTCTAATTGATTTATACAACGTAAAAAAGTACTTTTTCCTGATCCTGAAGGGCCAATAACTACAACTACTTCCCCAGCAGTTATACTACAAGAGACACCCTTTAAGACTTCTAGCTTCCCAAAGTTTTTTGTCAAATCTCTAATTGTTATCACTCTTGCTGTACCTCCTTTCAAGATAGGAAACAAATTGTGACAAACTCATTGTCATAATCAGATAAAATATTGAAACTGCAAGCCATGTTTCAAAGGGTCTAAAAGATCGAGCTTGCATCATTCTTCCTGACATCATTAGATCCTGTAAAGAAATAACTGAAACTAGTGATGAATCTTTTAATATTGCAATAAATTCGTTACCTAAAGGTGGAATCGCTCTTTTAAAGGCTTGAGGGATAATAATATATTTCATAGATTGGGAATGGGTCATTCCTAAAGACCTCGCTGCTTCCATCTGCCCTTTTTCAATAGATTGAATAGCTCCTCTAAAAATTTCAGCAACATATGCACCACTATTTAAACTTAATGCAATCGTTCCTGAAAGCATAGGGTTAAAAGCACTCAGACCTAAAAGTGGTGGTACACCAAAGTGAATTAAAAATATCTGTGCCATTAACGGTGTTCCTCTAATAAAGTCTACATATCCTCTTGCAATCCATCTTAAAGGTGCAATTTTTGAAAGTCTCATTAAACTAATAAACAATCCTATGACTGTTCCTACCCCTACGGCAATAACGGACAATTGTATCGTTATTCTAAGTCCTTGCATTAATAAAGGTAAATATCTCATCACTACATCAATTCTAAAGTCCATCTACAACGCAACCTTTCGTTAAAGTTGAAAAAAGTAGATGACACCTAGGTATCACCTACTTACGTCAATTAAATTTATAATTCATTCTTAGTTGTCAAAGAAGTCTGAAATTGCAAAATCACCCGTTGTTCCATTTTGCACACCAACTTTTTTGCCTTTTAAGTCGTCAAGTGTTTTAATTTCAGATCCTGCTTGAACAGCTATATATTGTGTTGATTCAAAGTATGGATCAGAAAAAGTAACAGTTTCCTTTCTTTCTTCTGTAATTGTCATTGCGGAAATAATTATATCTGCATTTCCACCAATTAAAGCTGGAATAATACCGTCCCAGTTTGTATTTACTAAATTTACTACAAATCCTTTTTCTGCTGCAATTGCTTGGATTAAATCTACATCGAAACCTTCAGGCTCTCCAGCATCATTTACATATTCAAATGGTGCATAAGCCATATCCATAGCAACATTTAAAGTGATGTCTAATGTATTTTCTCCTGGTTCTACTTGGTAATCAGTACCGTCACCAAAATATTTATTAAAGACCTTATCATAAACCCCATTTTCTTTTATTGCTGCCAATCCTTGATTAATTAACTCATGAATATCTTCATCTTCTTGTCTCATGGCAATACCAAAGTACTCTTTATCAAAGCTTTCATCCCCAAAAGCTTCTATATTTGCATCTGGATTGTTTGCTATAAACTCTAGTACAACTGGCGAGTCAGCAACAACGGCATCAACACCACCATTTGTTAACTCTGTTAATGCAGTAGGAATGTCTGGGTAACGACTTACTGGATCAGACCCTCCACAACCTACTAATAAAAATAATGTAAGTATCGCTATAATTGCAACTGAATATTTTTTAATTAATTTATTCATTTTTTTCTCTCCCCTTTTTATTAAATATTTATTATATATAATAATACATTTTTATTGGTTTGTGAATAGCTTTTTTAATATTTATAAAAAAAAACTAAATTTTATGCATATATATTGTGCTTGTTTGTGTTTTTTTATTTAATTTAAGTATAATTATAAATACTCGACTTTTCTGATAATTATTACAAAAAAGTTGATAACGCCACTTTTTTTGCTTAGAAACCCTAAGTTAGAAAAGTAGTACTTTGCTACGTTACAAAAAATTATATAGTCTACTAAATCTAATTAGTAGACTATATAACTATAATTTATGTGTGAATTTTAACTAAATAACACCTTGACAAAGCATTGTGTCTGCAACCTTTTTAAATCCAGCAATATTTGCACCTACAACTAAGTTGTCTTCCATACCGTATGCTGCAGCAGATTCACTAGCATTTTTATAAATATTAATCATAATATCCTTAAGCTTTGCATCTACTTCTTCAAACTTCCATGATAGTCTTAGACTATTTTGTGACATTTCTAATGCTGAAGTAGCAACCCCACCAGCATTTGCTGCTTTTGCAGGAGCAAATAAAATCCCTTTGTCTAAGAATATTTTTGTCGCTTCTAAAGTACATGGCATATTAGCTCCCTCTCCGATTGCTTTTACACCATTTTCTACTAATGTTTTTGCTGCTACTTCATCAATTTCATTTTGCGTTGCACATGGCAGTGCAATATCACATTTGATTTTCCAAATGCCTAAGCATCCTTCTTGATACGCTGCATCAGGGTGATATTTAACGTATTCATGTATTCTTTTTCTTTCAACTTCTTTTATCTTTTGTACAGTTTCTAATTTAATACCATCTGGATCATATACATATCCGCTTGAATCACTACAGGCAATTACCTTTGCCCCTAGCTCTTGAAGTTTTTGCATTGCATATATAGCAACATTACCAGATCCCGATACTACGACATTTTGTCCTTGTAATGACATCCCTTTTGCTTTTATCATTTCATCTACAAAATATACTAATCCGTATCCTGTAGCTTCTTTACGGGCAAGACTACCTCCATAGGTAAGTCCTTTTCCTGTTAGAACGCCTGCTTCATAAGCGCCTCTAAGTTTTTTATATTGACCAAACATAAAACCTATTTCTCTAGCTCCTACTCCTATGTCACCAGCAGGCACATCTATATCTTGACCAATGTGTCTGTATAGCTCAGACATAAAACTTTGGCAAAAACGCATTATTTCATTATCAGATTTTCCTTTAGGATCAAAGTCAGAACCACCTTTTCCACCACCAATTGGTAAGCCAGTTAATGAGTTTTTAAATATCTGCTCAAATCCTAAAAATTTAACAATACTAGCATTTACTGATGGATGGAACCTCAAGCCACCTTTATAAGGTCCGATAGCACTGTTAAACTGCATTCTAAATCCTCTGTTAACATGAACTTTTCCTTCGTCATCTACCCATGGCACCCTAAAAATAATTTGTCTTTCCGGCTCGACAATTCTTTCAAGAATTCCCGCTTCTATGTATTCTGGGTGTTTTTCCAGCACTGGTGTAAGTGTTATTAATACTTCTTTTACCGCTTGTTGAAACTCTTGCTCCTCTTGATTACGCTCAACAAAGGCCTCAAAAACCTCTTCAACATATTGTTTTACATTCATTCTTATTTCCCCCTTAATTGTCGTACAATATCAGTTTTTAAAAATTACCATTGTACATAAACTTTAAAGTTTTTATTAAAAAATCTAATTTTAAAAAGTTTCAGAATCTTCAATAAAAACTAACTATAGTTTATAATTATACAATAAATATTTAACAATTCAACTGTTTTTTGAATAATTGTTCGTAAAATTATACATTTTTTTGGCTTTTATGCTAATTATCCTTATTTTAAATGTTTTATCATCTTATTTAATGTTCGTATTTTTATGTGAGTACTTTTTATTTTAAAA
Organism: Serpentinicella sp. ANB-PHB4; assembly: GCF_031432315.1. Taxonomy (NCBI): domain Bacteria; kingdom Bacillati; phylum Bacillota; class Clostridia; order Peptostreptococcales; family Natronincolaceae; genus Serpentinicella; species Serpentinicella sp. ANB-PHB4. The sequence continues at coordinate 177,787 of NZ_JAVKGO010000003.1, read as the reverse complement.
TCATAATGAATAGCAAATTTAGTTACTCTTTTGATATTTACATATTTTTACAAATAAAAAAATGCACTTATTCAAAAGAATAAGCGCATTTTTTATTAATTTAATTATTTATTGTCTAATTTATCCGTATAATTGTTTTTCTCTTTTGCTAAAATACCACCTAAAGCAATTAATGCAATTAAGTTTGGTGCCGCCATTAAACCATTTAATGTGTCAGCTACGTTCCAGATTAATTGTAGGCCTCCTACAGCACCTAAAAATAAAAATCCTAGGAATAACAGTCTATATGGTAAAACAACTTTCTTCCCAAAAATATATTCCCAACTTTTTTCACCGTAGAAGTTCCAAGTTAACATTGTTGTGTAGGCAAAGAATATTAAAGCAATAAGTACAACGTATCCTCCTGGTCCTGGTAATCCTTGGGTAAATGCAGCACTGGTTAACTCTGCACCATCAAGAAGCTCTCCTGCTTCGTTTACCCCACCGAAAACTCCAGTAGATAAAATAACCACTGCTGTCATGGTACAAACTAGCATTGTATCAATAAATACTTCCCATATTCCCCACATACCTTGCTTAACTGGCGTATTTTTCGCCTGGGCATGAACGATGGATGCTGCTCCTAATCCAGCCTCGTTAGAGAAAATCCCTCTTGCAACTCCATAACGTATTGATTGTGCAACTGTTGCCCCGGCAAACCCACCAACTCCTGCAGCTGGTCTAAATGCATAATAGAAAATATCTCTAAAAGCGCCTGGCACTGCACTTATATTAGCTATAATAATAACGATTGCCCCTGCAAAGTAAATTAATGTCATTAGAGGCACAACTTTTTCTGCTGTTGATGCAACTCTTTTTATACCACCTAAAGTTACAAGCCCTACTAATACTACTATGATAACACCTGTTACATTAGCAGATACGCCAAACTCACTCAGTGCAACAGCAACTGTATTGGACTGAACCATATTACCAATACCAAAAGCAGCTAATCCTGCAAATAATGCATAAAGAACTGCTAGCCATTTCCATCCTTTTCCTAAACCATTTTCAATGTACTGCATAACACCGCCAGAGTAAGAACCATCTTCATTAACATTTCTGTACTTAACTCCGAATGCAGCCTCACCAAATTTTGTTGCCATCCCAAATAATGCAGAAACCCACATCCAAAATACTGCCCCTGGACCACCTACTGCAATGGCTGTGGCAACACCGGCTATGTTTCCTACACCAATTGTTGCAGCCATAGCGGATGTAACCGCTTGGAATGAAGTGATTTCTCCATCTTCATCACCCTTCTTCTCCTTCTTAAATACTTTTCCAAAAGTATTTCTCCACGCATGCCCTAAGTGGGTAAACTGAAAAAATCCTAATCGTATGGTTAAATAAAGACCTGTACCCACAAGTAATATCATAAAGGGTGGTCCCCAAACAATACTGTTTATTTGTTCATTAAACGCTAAAAGTCTCTCTATAATGCCTTCCATAATGCTCCTCCTTTATTAGATTTGACTACTATTTTATTACACTTTTCAGAAAAATTCAAATTTTTTTTATTAATTAAAATTTTTTATAATTACTGGTTAAAATTGTTTAAAAAACAAAAAGTATACAAAATTCGCCCCAATGTTGCATTTTTAGACTTATATATATAGTTATGTAAAATAACGATACAAGTCAATGAACATAGATCAGGTAACATTTGTATACTTTTCACAATTTAGTTATGTATTTTTGCATTAGATATAACTTATAATACTAACCAGAAAAAACAGGTTCATTATTAGATCCATCTTTCCTTACGCGATACAAGCGCCACCCATCATAAATATTTTCATAGTATACCCAATCGCCTATAATATTAATATTCCAGCAACGATCATCACTTAACTTAGTTGGTTCTGTCCCATCAGTTCGCACCTTATACAATCGCCAATCATCTGAAGCATTTGCATAGTATATCCAACCATTATTTACATTTATATAGTATGCATTGTTTACATCAACCTTTGTATGTTCGGCGCCCTCTACTGTCATTTTGTAAATCATGTTATCACTTTCATTATGATAGTACACCCATTCATCCACAACATTAATATATCGACTTGGACTCTGATTAAGTCTAGTTCTCTCAGTTCCATCTGTCCTAATACGATAAATAGCATTATTATCCTCTTCGTTTCTATAATAAATCCAACCATTGTCTACAAAAAGAGAACCCGCCTTATCATCGGCAATTTTTGTACGATTCTCTCCATCCAAACCTATTTTGTACAGTGTAGATCCATCTGAAAAATTACGGTAATAAATCCAATCTTCATCTACAAATAGAGACCAGGCTTCATCATCCGTTAGCATTTCTCTTTCGCTACCATCGATTCTAATTTTGTATATGCTTCCATCCTCTGACCAGTTTTTATAATATACCCAGTCACCTATTACATTTATGTACTCACTTCGATCCTCCGTAAGCTGCTCCATATCTTTACCATTTAGTCGTACCCGATAAAGACTAGACCCCTCGGGCCAGTTTCTAAAATATGTCCATCTACCTTGGCTAGAAACCACTCCACTATTCGCGATATTGCCCCCTGTATTACCAACCCGATTATCTCGATTTATATAAAACCAATATCCTACACTGCTAATTAATAGAGTAATAATAAATAGTCCTATAATACGTTTTACACTTAACCCGCTTTTTTTATTCTCACTTCCATCATTTTGTAATTTTGCTTTTACAACGCCTTCATCATCACTTGATGGTGCTTCACCACACTTGTTACAAGGTTTGGTTTCATCATTTAATTCACTTTTGCATTTATCGCAGACCATGCCTTCGACCTCCACCGTATTTTGTTATGTTAGTTTAATAATTCTCTAAGCAGTAGACATAATCCTTTATAATTCTAAATTTTACGATTATTTTACTAAAAAAAACTAAGCTTTTTCAAGGCTTAGTTTTTTGTCGTCATATTTTTATTTATTATAGGGTCTAATACTTTATTTTATAAAAAAGTTATAGAGTCAATTATTTTTTGTGCTTCCGCTGCATTTTTCTCATAGTCTGATGCTTTGCTTGTAAAGTACATCCTTATAAGTACATTATCTTTCACGACTACTATATTACTTTGAGTTATTGACACATCACTTTCCTCATTTAAGTAGTGACTGGCATTATCTATAAACCCATTGGCAAGTAATAATGCCAATTGTTGTTCTTGATTCTCAGTCTCTTTTTCATTTAATCGCGTTTTAAGTTCTTCTAGCTTATTAGGGTCATTTTTCATCTCACTTATAAACGCATCCACTTCATACGCCTGGATATAATCGCTTATTTCTAAAACTTCCATATTTTCTAATAACGAGTAGTAAAGTTCCTGAATGAGGCTATCAAGAAGCTGAATGTTTAGGGTTAATTCCTTACCGCTACCTCCGTCGATTACAACATCTTCATAAGCTACAACTTCCATGGCATTTGAATGATTAGCCGTCTCATAGCTTTGGTTTATATCTGCTACTATTTGCGCTATTATTTCTTCTTCTTTTACATCGCCTAGTGATTCAACATTAAACACAAATCTAAAATCTGATTTATTTACTAACATAATTTGATTTGTACCTACTCCTGATTCATCAACCTCTATTTCCCAGTCATCAGAATAGTCAAAAGCAATGTGCTCCCCAGTATATTTGCTTGTAGTTGTAGTACAGGCACTTAGTGTAAGTGCTAGCACAGTAGTTAAAATAATTAAAAAAACTTTTCTCTTCATAACAATGCCCCCTTAAAGTTACCCATCGATAAAGACGTCTAATGTTATTAAATGTCTAAGATGAGTCATTAGTGGCTATGATATCATAATTTGCATTTAAATTAAACCAAATTATTCCAATATGTTTTCATTTATTGGTTTGGGAGATATAAATGCAAATAAGCTACTTAAAATTGGAAATATTAACATGATTAACAGTATTTCTCGATATCCACCAAACTGATCATAAAAGTATCCAAAAGGTAGGGGGCCTAATGCTGAGCCAATAACCATAGCGGTCATGGTAATACCCCGAATGCTACCTAAATTTTCTCTACCGAAATAGTTTGGCCATAGTACCCCTGTGCTTACAGAATCAAAGGCGACAAAGGTACCGTGGAGAATTGCATAAATGATTAAAATTTTACTACTAACCCCGTACAGAAGCAAAATAACTGCAATAAGTAATATGATAAAATTAAGACCCTTTACATAATGTACCTGAACCCGATCCACTATATGCCCTGCCAAAAAGGTCAGAGGCAGTTGGACCATTGCGGTAATACTTAGTACCAAAGCGGCAAAGTTACTGTCAAAGCCTTGTATCCCCAGAATAGAAATCATGTGGAAAGTAATACCCGTATTTACCATGGCAGGTACCATGGAACAAAATAGCATTAACCAAAATGCCCGGGTTCTAATTGCCTCTTTTACCGTCCATGATCTATCATAGTCCACTTCTATGGTCGTATTTATAAGGTCTTCTGTATCCTTTAATCCTTCATTCCCATCAGGTTGGATCCCGATGTCCTCCGGTTTATTTCTAACCAGTCCATAGGCCACGGGCATCATAACTGTCATTAACAACACTGTCCAAACACGCCAAGTAAAATTGACCCCTACAGCCCCAATTAGATAATTATTAATAATTGGTAGTAACGTTGACCCAGCCACGCCCCCTAAAGCCATTAAACTTAAAGCCTTTCCCCTCTTATTTATAAACCATTGGGGTACGAGGGTAGAGGGAATCAAAGTCATAGAACCCTGTCCAAAAAGCCTTAGGCATAAAAATCCAACAAAAAGCATAATTGGTTGGGTTACAAAACTCATCCATAAACAGGCTAGTGCTAATAAAAAAGCAACTAGACTCATCATTTTTCTGTGACCTAATTTATCTATTTTTCTCCCTATAATTGGGATCATTAGTCCCGCTGTCAAAGTGGCAAAGGAATAGTAACTAGAAACCAAGGTTCTGCTCCAGCCTAGGTTTTCAACGTAATAATTTATAAAAATTGAAACAGAGTAGGTTTGTCCCGGACCAGAGAAAAACACCCCTAAGGCTGCTATGGCAACAATAACCCAGCCATAATAAATAGATGAGTTATTGCCATCGTCATTTTGTCTTTTAAAATAGTCTATCATTTTGTCACTCCTGTACAAGTTCAGTCAAAAGGCAAGATCACATTAAAATTTAATGTGATCTTGCCTTTATTATTATACTATAACAACTAATTTATAGTTAGGCTTATTATACGATTTTAAGTCATGCTTCTTTTAATGTACTTATTGATAGTGCATAAATTAGCAACTGTCAATGTTGTTTGAGAATGAATTCTCCTCTACTAATGTTGCCAAAGGGAATTTTTAAGTGTTGCAACAGCACCCCTCTTAACCTATTGAAATGACTGGTCTTAAAATGCGATTTGCGAGGGTCTTCCTTTTTTATTATATTTTACTTCTTTAAATCTGTCAAAAGTCCTTCTTTTCGTTGAAAAATGCTTATCGTGCATCTCCCGGGGTTTTTGCTACCACTGAGATGCTCGCAAATTAATTTTTTAACAAAGTATTTTCCGGAGAATGAATTCTCCTCTACATTTTTGTTATGTTAGAACAATAAAGTCAAAACCGGGATTCTTCCCTACGTTCAGAATGACAAGCGTTTAAATTCCAGATTCTTCGCTTGACTCAGATTGACAGGCGTTTAGAATCGGGATCCTTTAACTTCATTCATATGATAGGGCATTATCTATTGTTATTGTCAGAGAATGAATTCTCCTCTACGTTTTTATTATATTAGAACAATAAAGTCAAAACCGAGATTCTCCCCTACGTTCAGAATGACAAGCGTTTAAATTCGAGATTCTTCGCTTGACTCAAATTGGCAGGCGTTTAGGACCGAGATACTTCACTTCGTTCAGTATGACAAGTTCAGCACAAAATTACAATAAAACACTACTTCATAAAGTAAGACATCATGGCAACCCCATCGGCGCCGGATTGATAGACTTGATGCATGTTGTTGTAATCAATCCCCCCAATTGCGATTAGAGGGATTGATGTATTTTCTTTGATGTTTTTGATAAAGTCTAGTCCTCTTGGGGCTAGTCCTTTTTTGCAGTCGGTACTGAAAACGTGGCCGGCTAAGAGGTAGCTTGCTCCTAGTTTTTCTGCTTTTTTCGCTTCTTCTAGGCTATGTACGGAGACGCCCATTTTTTGTTTTTGATTTAGCTTTGGCTTGTTTTCTACAAAGGCTTCAAAGGATAAATGTACGCCAGTGTGTAAGTCCTGTGCTACTTCTATATTCCCGTTTACGAAGAACTGAACTTTTGTGTCTTTGGTCAATTCTTTTATTTGTTTTGCTAGGGGTAAAAGGTCTTTTGTTGTCAGGTCTTTTTCCCGTAGGATTATGCCGGCTATTCCTTTTTCCATGGCTTTTTCTATTTTGTCTAGTAGGGTTCCTGTGGTGATAAGTTTTCTATTGGTTACTAGGTAAATCATTAGTCATCTTCTCTTAGAATGTTAATGTTTTTACCTTCCATGACTTTGTTCATGTTTCTCATGGAGCACATTTTCCCGCACATTGTACAGCTATCTTCATGCTCTGGATTTGATTCTTTTCTGTATCTTCTTGCTTTTTCTGGGTCTATTGCAAGGTCGAACATTCTCTCCCAGTTTAGTTCTTGTCTGGCTTTACTCATTTCGTAGTCCCACTGTTTTGCGCCTTTGATGCCTTTTGCAATGTCTGCGGCATGGGCTGCGATTTTTGATGCGATTATTCCTTCTTTCATATCATCAAGGTTTGGCAGTCTTAAATGCTCTGCTGGGGTTACGTAGCAAAGGAAGTCGGCTCCGTGACTTGCGGCAATGGCACCACCGATGGCACTGGTTATATGGTCATAGCCCGGTGCTACGTCTGTAACTAGGGGTCCAAGTACATAAAATGGTGCACCATGGCAAAGTTTTTTCTCGATAACCATATTTGCGGCGATTTCGTTAATTGGCATATGCCCTGGTCCTTCGATCATAACTTGTACGTTTCGTTCCCAAGCTCTTTTTGTTAGCTCTCCAAGGATCATAAGCTCTTTAATTTGACTTGCATCCGTAGCATCGTTGATACTTCCTGGTCTACAAGCATCTCCTAAACTTAGAGTTAGGTCATATTTTTCACAGATCTCTAGTACTTCATCATAGTACTCAAAGAATGGGTTTTCTTTGTTGTTTAGTTCCATCCAAGCGTATAGCAGGGAACCACCTCTTGAAACGATATTTGTTAGTCTTTTATTTCTTTTAAATACCTCTGCTGTTTCTCTATTAATCCCTGCATGGATTGTAATAAAGTCTACCCCATCTTTTGCATGTTTTTCAACAACGTCAATAAATTCTTTCGCGGTTATGTCTTGTAATTCTTTGTCATAGAAGCCTACTGCATCGTAAATTGGTACGGTTCCAATCATAGCTGGGGACATATCAATTAGTTTTTGTCTAAATTCTTCTGTTTTTCCAAAGGAGCTTAAGTCCATTATGGCTTCTGCTTTCATATCTAGGGCTGTTCTTACTTTTTCAAATTCAGGTTCAAAGCTAGGACAGTCTTTTGAAATACCTAAGTTAACATTGATTTTTGTTTTTAGTCCTTCTCCGATTCCTTCTGGGTCTAAGGACTTGTGGTTTTTATTTGCTGGTATGACGATTTGACCAGCTGCTACTTTTTCTCTTAAAAAGTTTACGTCCATTTGTTCTTTCTTTGCAACAATTTCCATTTGTACTGTTACGATGCCTTTTCTTGCTGCATCCATTTGTGTTGTATAGTTCATATATACCATCTCCCTTTAATAAAGTTTTAAATTCATAATTTGTTGCATATTGTTATTTAGTTAAGTGATGCACCCCAATAACGACTGTTTCAATATGACGTACAAATCAAAAACGAGATACTTCACTTCGTTCAGTATGACAAGGCACAATCTATTGTTAATGTCGGAGAATGAATTCTCCTCTACTTTATTTTGGAACAATAAAGTCAAAGCCGAGATTCTTCCCTACGTTCAGAATGACAAGCGTTTAAATTCCTGCTTCTTCCCTTGGCTCAGTATGACAGGTCCTTAGAACCAAGATACTTCACTTCGTTCAGTATGACATACATAAAAAAACATAAACCTTTTAGGGCGTTCTCATCTAAAATTTTATTCCTTGTATCAGAGATTTTAACTACTCAACATCTGAAGTTTTTTCTAATTTGTTTTATTTTTTCTTTTGGTTCTTTTTCGCTTAATATTTCTGATATCATAGCAAAGCATTTTCCCCCATGGGCTTTTACTTGACTAATGTTTGCTTCTTTTATTCCTCCTATTGCTACATAAGGAATATCAATATTTTCTGAAACCCATTTTAGATAATCTAGTCCTTGGGAAGGTTCAACCCCTTGCTTTGTTTTTGTCTCAAAAACTGGTCCGGCACCTATGTAGTCTGCACCCTCTTCTACTGCTTTTTTTGCTTGATTTGGATTATGGGTAGACAAACCAATGGTCATATTACCAACAATTTTTCTTACCTCTTTTATAGGCATATCTTCTTGTCCAATATGTATGCCATCGGCTTTTACTGCTAGGGCAATATCTGCATCGTCGTTTACAATAAAGGCGACACCTGCTTCTGTTGTAAGTTTACGAATTTGCAGACATTCTTGGTACTTTTCCCCCTTTTCCTTTTTCTTCTCACGATATTGGATTACTTTGATGCCTGCTTCTATTAGTATTTTAGTCATTTCTACGTTGCTTCGTCCTAAGGAGAAGTCCTCTCCTAGTATGCAGTAGATATCTGTATCAATGAGGTTTGGTTTAAGTTTTATATAAAATTCTTTTTCTAGGTTATAGGCTTTATAGCGGAGGTTTTCGTAAAGTTTTGATGCGTTGTAATGCCCTACAATTTTTAAACCTTCCTCTATAGATCTTAGTCCTTCCTGTATTCGTTTAAAATTGGCCTGTACTAGGTTGTTTAGGTTTTCTTTTTTGTCTAATTCATTACTAACTGAGATGTCGTAGCCTATATCATTGATTGCGTCTCGGTGGGCTATTAGGCTTTCATTCTCAAAGCCTTTACGAATCATGTGTCTTAGGTTTCTTAGGGCTTCTGTAAGGTTTTTGTTGTTTAGTACGAATCGGGATATGTCTTCTAGTACTCTTACGCCTTCTGAAACTCTATTGATATTTGCGTCGATTATTCGAAGGGTATTCATTGTTCACCTCCTGGGGGAATAGTTGGTTAACCAGTTGGTCAGTTGGTTAGTTGGTTTGTTGGTTGGTTAAAAGCATTAAACATAAAATCAGATTCTTCACTGCGTTCAGGTGTCGGAGAATGAATTCTCCTCTTCTTACATTTAGAGGTATAGATTCAAATGTAAGATCAAAACCAACCCTTTACTTCATTCTCAATGACATGGAATGCGGAGAATGAATTCTCCTCTACTTACTTTATAGATATAGATCCAAATGCTTAAGATCGAAACGTAACCCTTTACTTTATTCGCAATGACATGGAATGCGGAGAATGAATTCTCCTCTACTAACTTTACAGATATAGATCCAAATGCTTAAGATTGAAACCAAACCCTTTACTTCATTCGTAATGACAGGCAATGTCGGAGAATGAATTCTCCTCTAGTTGGTCAGTTGGTTAGTTGGTTAGTTGGTTAGTTAAAAGCTTTAAATATAAAACCATGACAACTACAAATGTGTTAAATAGCCATCCAGTCTTTGAATATTGGTTGATAGCCTTTTGATAAAATCATTTCTTTCATTTCTTGTACGGTTCTTTCATCGCTGATGTCAAATTGACTTGGGGTCTTTTCCTCTGAGCTATGTCCTCCTACTTCTGTTGAGACTCCGGCGGACATTTTTGTTACGCCTAGGGGCACTAGGTTGTCTCTAAAGCTTTTTTGTTCCCGGGTTGATATGGTTATGCCTGCTCTTGGTAAGAAAATACGGGAAGCGAGCATAATTTGTACAAGGTTTTTGTCATTGACTAACTCTTTATAATTTTTATGGCCAACATGGGGGCGCATTCTTGGCAGGGATATACTCAGCTCTACTTCTGGGTACTTATCTTGCAAGTACTGACCATGAAGTCCTGTCATGAAGGCTTCCTCTCGCCAGTTATTTATTCCTAAAAGGGCACCGATGTTTACCCCTCTTATTTGGGCTTTACAGGCTCTTTCCGGTGCATCGAGTCTGTACTTGTAATCCTTTTTAGGACCGGATATATGCACTTTATCGTAAATTTCTTCGTCGTAAACTTCTTGATAAATCGTCAAGCTATCGACCCCAGCATCAATTAACGCTTTATATTCATTTTCTTCTAAGGGGTATATTTCTATGGCGATGCCCTGGAAGTATTTTTTTAATATTTTAACGGAATCTTTAATGTAGGAGACCGGTGTTTCTTCCCTTGATTCTCCTGTTAAAATTAAAATATGTTTTAGTCCTGTGGCTGCAATTTGTTTTGCTTCTTTTTCTATTTCTTCGGCTGTTAGTTTTTTACGAGGGATGTTGTTTTCTTTATTAAAACCACAGTAGGCACAGACATTTACACAATGGTTAGATAAATACATCGGTGTATAGAGTAAAATGGTTTTTCCAAAATGCTGTAGGGATAATTCTCTTGATTTTTGTGCCATTTCTTCTAAACAATTTTCCCCCACCGGTGACAATAGGGTTAAGTAGTCGTAATAGTCAACTTTACGCTTATTCAATGCTTTAAGGACATCATTCTTTGATACCTTGCTAAAATAATCATCAAAGTTTATCTGTGATACATTTTTCTTAAAATCGAGAAAGCTCATTATAACCCACCTTCTGATAAGAAGCCTGTTAATGGGGATGATGCTTTTGCAATTTGTCCTACTGGACCGGTTTTCGCAAGATAGGCCATTCTTCCGGCTTTTACTGCTAGGTCAAAGGCTTCTGCCATTTGAATTGGATCTGTTGCTGTGGCGATTGCTGTATTTACAAGGACTGCTGCTGCGCCCATTTCCATGGCTTCTGCCGCCTCTGAAGGTTTTCCGATGCCGGCGTCTACAATAATTGGGGCATCAAGTTCATCAATCATGATTTGAACGATCTCTTTTGTTCTAATCCCTCTATTTGTACCAATGGGTGATCCCAAAGGCATGACCGCTGCTGCTCCAGCTTCAATCATTTGTTTTCCTGCCATAAGGTCTGGGCTCATGTAAGGCAATATATTAAAACCTTCTTTTGCTAATATTTCTGTGGCTTTTATGGTTTCTATATTATCTGGTAACAAGTATTTGTTATCACTAATTACCTCAATCTTAATCCAGTTTCCACAACCCATGGCTTTGGCTAACCGGGCAATCCTTACTGCTTCCTCTGCATTTCTTGCCCCGGAGGTGTTAGGTAGTAAAATACAATTTTTAGGTATGTACTCTACGATGTTATCTTCCTTTGAATCTAGATCCACTCTTCTCAGTGCCATTGTAACCACCTGTGTACCGCAATGCTTAATGGCGTCATACATTATTTTGTGGTTAGGATACTTCCCTGTTCCTACTAATAACCGGCTTTTTAACGCTTCACCACCTATTTTAAATTCATCCATCTTTTCCACTCCTTTCTAAATTTCTTTTTCATCTAATAAAATTCTAAGTACCATATTTGCCTGATGGTTTGCAGCTACTCCTACCCTAGGTGCCATCAATCCACTTCCAGGTTTGGCTTCGGATACATCATCTCCTACTAAATAAAAGTTTTCTTTTACTTTTTTTGTTTCAATTTGATTGCTTGAAGCGTATCCTGCTAATCCTGATGCGGCTACGACGGGCTTTCCTTTTAGCTGTGTTAAGGTTGTGGTTACTAAATCGGCTTTGCAATTTGGGTTATCGAAGGCTTCTACAACTACATCCACATTTTCAAAAGTAGGTTTAATATTGGATGTTTCTAAAAATAAGTTCTTCGTTTCTACTTCTACAAAGGGGTTAATTTCATGGATTAAAGCTTTCAGTGCATCGGTTTTGTACATGCCAATGTGTTTGATCAAGTACTGCTGTCTATTTAAGTTGCTTGGCTCTACAACGTCAAAATCAACTAAAAGCAGCTTTCCTATCCCTATTCTTGCTAGGGATATGGCAATGTTTGAGCCTAGTCCCCCAAGACCTGCAATCCCAACGGTAGCATTTTTTATTTTTTGATGTACCCCGGGTGTGTGTCTTGAAACGAGTAAAGCTTCCATGTCTTCCTCTGAGGGCATTTCTCCTCTTTTTATAAAAGAAACACAGTCACCTTCTTTAATGGATTGATCTTCTTTAATAATAAATCCATTGTATATAACAATGTCAGCCTCTTTTTTCACTTTATTTTTTAGCTCAAATACAGTTAAGTTGTTTGAAACTGCAATCTCTCTTTCGTTAATTTTTATCCTCATATCAACCACCTCCTACAAACTTAACGATTTCTACCTTGTCACCTTCATTTATGGTAGTTGTATTATATTTTTCAGCTGGTACAATATCTAGATTTAATTCTACAACAACGGTTTGGTTAGGCAGTTCTAATCTTTTTAATACTTCTGTTACTGTTATGCCTAATTCAAAATCCATCTTTTTGCCATTAATAATCATATTGACACCCCCTTGTAACAAAAATAAAAAATGCAAATCCCTAGGATTTGCATATGTTTTACAAAAAAAATTGCTTGTTCTATAGAACAAGCGCGTAGTATTTTTGTATTATGCGCTTCCCTACGGTAGTTTTAACTACTTCAGGTTCGAAGGGTTAGGATATTTAAATCCCTCTCAGCCAAAGGCACCCCTAGCTTGCTTATTTAATTTACAAAATATTAAGTTAATTATATGGTAAAGCGAAATATTTGTAAAGTTATTTCGTAAATTGTCTAATTAATTTATATTTATCTTTTTGATTATTACACTAAAGTAATTACTCAATTTCTTTAATAAAATCCTCTATTATTTCCTGCACCATTGATCATATAGTCAAATACGGTTTCTTTTAACTCACTTCTATTCACAGTTTTTAAATCGTTACTCCAATTAACTGAGACCATTTCTTTTTGAATCTGTTGCAGTTGATTAGAGACCTCTTTTGCTTCCTTTGATAATTTTTCTAATAAATCATAGTAGTTCAAAGCCATCACAAACGCCCCCTGTTCTATTTTTTTAAATAAATACCCCCTGTATTTTTTCTTTAAACAATTTTCGTTTTGCATTAAACGACACGCTTTTACAACGTCATACGGACTTATTGAATAACGATATACCTTCCTATATGTACATCTATCAACAAAAGACATCCTGTACAATGTTGTTACACTCATGCTAAGGATGTCCTTTATTTAACCTATGCTATTTTATTTTTGTATATGTCATTATAATCCTAGTATTTCTTCTACTTGTTGTTTCATTTCACCTTTTTTACATTGTTTTTTATGTAGTATTGGTCTTTTATCTAAATCTTTTATAGGTTTAGGTATAGAAACCTTCGATACTTTTTCCATCTCTTCCATTAAACTAAATTCGTTTTGTTCACTGTATTTAGGATCAATGGACTTCATTACATCTGACGTAAATTTGTATGGACTTGCTGTTGAAACTACTACTGTCTTTTTATCGTCGCCACTATTTTGTTTGTACTTGTTATGAACAGCATAAGCAACAGCTGTATGGGTATCCATTACGTATCCTGTTTCTTCAAAAACTTCTTTTATAGCGATTTCTGTTTCTTTTTCTGTAGCATATCCACCAACAAAGCCTCGTAAATTCTTTTTCATATCTTCATTAATGGTATAAGTCCCTTTTGTTGTTAAGCTCTCCATTAGCGTTTTTACTGTATCTACATTTTCGTTGCTTAATGCATATAACAGCCTCTCTAAGTTACTAGATATCAGTATATCCATAGATGGAGATGTAGTTAAAATAAACGCTCTATCTTTGTCGTATGTTCCAGTGCTTAGAAAATCAAATAGCACTTTATTTTCATTTGATGCGCAAATTAATTGGTCAATTGGTAATCCTAGTTCTTTTGCATAATAACCTGCTAGTATATTTCCAAAGTTACCTGTGGGTACAACAAAGTTGATTTTTTCCCCTAGCTCTATTTCTTTGTTTTTACACATTTGTAAATAAACATAGAAATAATACACTACTTGTGGAACTAGACGCCCTATATTAATAGAGTTTGCTGATGAAAACATATGGTTATTATTTGCTAATTCTTTTTTGAATGCTTCATCCGTAAATATATTTTTAACGCCACTTTGGGCATCATCAAAGTTACCATCAATACCTATTACATATGTATTATTACCAGTTTGGGTAATCATTTGCTTTCTTTGTACTTCACTAACCCCATTTTGCGGGAAAAATACAATTATTTTTATACCATCAACATCTGCAAACCCTTCTAGAGCTGCTTTACCCGTATCTCCTGAAGTTGCTGCAAGAATAACGATTTCTTTATCAATATTTAATTTTTTCGCTGCTGTTTTTAGTAAGTAAGGTAAAATAGATAGTGCCATATCTTTAAAAGCTAAAGTTGGACCATGGAACAATTCAAGGAAATATTTATTTCCTTTTTTGTTAACCGGCGCAATAACTGGTGTATCAAATTTTTCATCATAGGCACTATTAATACATTGTTTCAACTCTTCTTCTTTAAAGTCCGTTAAAAATAAACTTAAAATTTCATAAGCCAATTGTTTATAATCTAAATCCATTAACCCCTGTAGATCTTTTGTAAGTTTTGGCATTTTATCTGGTACAAAAAGTCCTCCACCCTGGGCGATTCCTTTTACGATCGCTTCGGCAGACGAAACAAGTTGCCCCTCATCTCTTGTGCTTCTGTAGCTGATTTGACTCATGTGTTAGCCCCCTCAATCAATTCAATTGTTGTCTTTTAAAAAATAGTCCATTAGTTTATACCCTTGATCGAAAAACACCCCTGTTGCCTCTGCGCTAAATTCGTCATATACATGGTCTGCGTCATAAGTTTTTTCACTGTTTTCATAAATAACAAAGGGTACTGGATCAGAAGTATGTGTTCTTAATGCTAAAGGTGTTGGATGATCAGGAAGAATAAGTATTTTATAATCTTCACCCATTTTTTCTAGTCCATCTTTGATTACCTTTACCACATTTTGATCTATCAACTCTATAGATTTTACCTTATTTTCTATTTCTTGTCTATGTCCACATTCATCTGGTGCTTCTAAATGTACATAAACAAAGTCTTTTCCTTTTGCTAATTCATCGAGGGCTGCTTGTGCCTTACCAATAAAGTTCGTATGTATATTTCCTGTAGCACCTTCAACGTCAATAGAATCTAGGCCTGCACACAAACCAATACCTTTTACTAAATCAACTGCAGAAATTACGGAACCGGTTAATCCGTGTTTCTCATCAAAAGGTGTTAGTAATGGTTTTTTTCCTTCACCCCAAATCCATATTGAGTTAGCTGGATTTAAACCACGTTTTACTCGATCTTGGTTAATTGGATGCTTTGATAAAAATTCACTACTTTTTATCATCATTTCTGTGAAAATTTCCGACTTTGTTCCCTTCGGTAAATATTCGCCAACACTTTTTCCAATAATATCATGGGGTGGCGTCAGATCCCATTCGTAAGGTCCGTTATCCCATAGCACTAAGTGTCTGTAGCTAATACCAGGATAAAATTTTATTCCTTCTGACTCTAAATGTTCAGAAACAGCTAGAATTAAAACCTTCGCTTCCTCAGTCGTAATTTCATCGGCACTATGGTCGATTACTTTTTTATCTTTATACTCTACCTCTTCTGACAAAGTGACTAAATTACATCTAAAAGTTACATCTGTATCTTTAAGTTCTACACCCATACTTGCAGCTTCAAAGGGCGAGCGTCCACTATAATATGTTTTTGGATCGTAACCTATAACGGATAGATTTGCAGTGTCACTGCCTGGTGGCATGCCTTCTGGAACAGTTTGCACCAGACCAAGCTCTCCATAGTTTGCCATATAATCAATAGTTGGAATGTTTGCACTCTGTAATGGCGTTTTATTCCCTAGTGCCTCTACTTTAAAGTCTGCCATTCCATCCCCTAGTACAACAACATATTTCAAAATAACCCTCTCCTTTATGCATTATCTGTCTTCTAATAAAACATAGTTTCTTTTTTCTGATACATTTTTATATGCGGGTCGAATAATTTTCCCACCACTCACTAACTCTTCTAAACGATGGGCACACCATCCTGGTATTCGTGCCACTGCGAATAAAGGTGTATATAACTCCATAGGTATATTTAACATTGTATATACAAAACCTGAGTAAAAATCGACATTAGCCGTTCTAACATCTTTTATCCCTCTTACATCGGCTAATACACCGGGAGCATATTTTTCAATATTAACGTAAAGTTCTAATTCTTCTTCCATTCCCTTTTCTTTTGCTAACTCATGGGCCTTTGATTTTAATAAAACTGCCCGGGGGTCTGAGTCTGTATATACCGCATGCCCAATTCCGTATATTAAGCCTGATTGATCGTAAGCTTCTTTTCGTGCAATTTTTGCTAAATAATCTTCTAATGCCTTTTCATTACTCCAGTTTGGAACATTTTTCTTTATGTCTTCGATCATACGCATTACCCTTATGTTTGCACCACCATGTTTTGGTCCTTTAAGGGCACCTACTGCAGCTGCAACAGCTGAATAAGTATCCGTATCTGTTGATGAAACAACATGGGTAGTAAAGGCGGAGTTATTTCCACCACCATGCTCAGCATGAATAATTAAATTTAAATCTAAAATTTCTGCTTCTAATTCTGTATATTGATTTCCTGGACGAATTAAATGAAGAAAATTTTCTGCTGTGCTTAAATTTTTCTGTGGTAAGTGAATAAATAAACTTTGATTATCGTAAAAATGTGCTTTTGCTTGATACCCATAAGCCGCCATGGTAGGGAACCGAGCAACTAGCTCCACACACTGACGAAGCACATTAGCTATACCTATATCGTCAGGATTATCATCATAAGAGTAACATGTTAATACGCTTCGAGCAAGCTTATTCATAATATCTGAGCTTGGTGCTTTTAAAATCATATCTTCTGTAAACCCATTAGGTAAACATCTATATTCTGCTAGCATCTCTTCAAAGCTATTCAATTGTTCTTTAGAAGGTAATTCACCAAATAATAAAAGGTAACATACTTCTTCAAAACCAAACCTTTTTTCCTTTCGATACCCTTTTACTAGCTCACTCACTTCATATCCTCGATAGTATAATTCACCTTCTTTAGGAAGTTTTTTACCATCTTCATAGTTATATCCAGATACTTCTCCAATTTCCGTTAGTCCTATGAGTACGCCAGTTCCATCATTGTTTCTAAGTCCTCTTTTTGTGTTGTACTTACTGTGTAGTTCTGGTTTTATACAATTATTCTTCCCTGCTAATGTGGCTAAATTATCTATTTGACTTTTAAATTCATCCATTAAACCATGCCCCCTTATATTTACTAAATGTATCTATAATATTTTTGTTATTAATTTCACATTGTTAAAAAATGAAAGAGTTTAATTAATAATTTCAAATTACCCACTATTTAAATATAATTCTTTATGCAGTTTTAAATTACTTTATCGTTGTTTTAGACAATTTAGTTGATATATTCAACTTTTCTTTGAAATTTCGAAAATGAAATTTTAATTATTATAAATTTCATTTTATCAAAAATAAAGATTAATTTAAACCCTAGTTAATAGATTAATTTGAATTTTTTAATTTTTCTATTTTTTCTTACTTCTAATTTAATCTAATATTGCCTTTTATTATATTGTTTTTATTAATGACATTACTCCATACTAATAGTGACTTTATAATAAAAATAATAAATACTTCCAAAAGTTGATATTTTTTGATAAAATTTAATTAATATAACAATGAATCGACATTCGAGGTATATCTCTTAGTTAGGAGGAGAAATGTTATGTCGACAAATATTTTAAAAGCACTCTGTGATGTTAGCTATAAGAGTATAGGAATCTATACAGATCTTTACGAAACCATCGTTCATTCGACCGTTCCTTTACATACACAAAAAGAACGTACAAAATATAAATTTAATAATATTACACTTAAAAAGATTAAACTTTCAAATGGTGAAACTTTGGGGTATAGAGAATCGGGATCTGGAAAACAGACCCTTATTTTACTCCATGGTAATATGAGTTCCTCAAAAAACTGGGATCTTCTCATGGAGAATATGCCAGGGGATTACAAAGTGTTCGCAATTGACCTACGGGGTTTTGGTATTTCAACCTATCGAAAGTCCATATATTCTATTAAGGATTTATCAGAAGATATTAATTTGTTTATGGATTGCATAGGTATAGATAAGGCTGTATTAGTAGGTTGGTCTGCTGGCGGTGCAGTAGCAATGCAATTTGCCGCAGATTATAGTAAAAGAGTAGAGAAATTAATTTTACTTTCATCATCAAGTATGAAAGGATATACTTTTTGTCATAGTAATTTTTTAAGCAACACGCTATTCCCTAATTTTACAAATACACCACCCTCTGCTTATCTATCTAAACATATGATTGAAAATGATGTTCGAATGTTTTTGAATGCATGTTATTCTAGAAACAAATGGGTACTCAAACAAATAGCTGATCTGTCATTGTACAATGTTAAGAAACCGGACCCTGACAGGTATGATGCTTATATTGAAGAAATGATCAAGCAACAAAACCTCGTGGATATAAATTATGCGTTAATTCATTTTAACATTTCTAATGAACATAACGGTATTGTAAATGGTACTGGTGAAGTTGACAAAATAACAATGCCAACACTTATTATACATGGAAGAAAAGATAAGATTATATCTGAAGAAATGTCCATTGCTACACAAAGAGGAATTGGAGACAATGCAAAACTAGTTTACCTTGATAATAGCGGGCATACCCCTTTAGTTGATGAGTTAGACAATCTTATTTATTTAATTATTGGGTTTATCTAAATAGATTTAAAAAATGCGACCTTTTGGTCGCATTTTGTTATTCAAAAGCAATATTTAAGTCTAATTTTGCATCATCTGCTATAATTTCTACACAAAGTACCTTCGATGCCTTTGCTTTAACCTTGAGTCCTTCACCGTATATCAGGGTAGGTGTTGATATATCAACAGTTGTTCCTAATTCTGATAGATTTATACTAGCATTACCTGTGAGCATATTTGATAGCTCAGATATAGCGCTTTGTGCCATATCATCAAAGTTTTCTACAGGCATGCCCATCATCATTTTTGATGCAATTCCTTTGGCATTATCGAAATTCATAGAATAAATGACATTTCCTTTTACGTCACCAACCAGCCCAACTATTGCCATTACTCCATTACCTTGAAGATCGGAACTTTTTACAGTCATTGCACCCTTTGAAACTTTTGCAAACCCTAATTGGGGCAATACATTATTAAATGCTTCTATGAAAGGGTTAATTATTTTTACGTCCATTCTTCATCCCCCCGGGTAAAACCAACATTTAACACAATTTCTCCAAATTCTGTTTGTGCTTGTATTGTTTTTGATTGAATAAGTGGTGTTGATATATTTAGCTTTTCTCCATGAAAAATCGTTGGTGGTGCTACTCGCAATGCAAAGGTTTTGTTTTTCTTGTTTAGTATTGAGCAGGCATTGCCACATACTACATTTGAAAACTCCGCAACTATTTGCATTACTTTATCCTTTACATCTTTTTTATATAGTTTAATTGATAAGTTTTCAGCGGTTTCGTAATCCATATCAAGGATCATTCTGCCAGAGTACTTACCGATGATGCCACAAACAATTGATACTCCCTTTGACTGCGTTCTAAAGTCAACTTCTTGGATATCCGTAGTTGTTTTGGTCATTTTAACAATGCCATTTTCCAGTGCTTCAGTAAAACCATTCACATAGTGTTTTTGTAGTTCTTTAAATATTTCTTCTTTACCAAATACAAATTGTATTGTTTCTAATAGTTCTTCTGCATCTACTGGTTTTTGGACAAA
Organism: Serpentinicella sp. ANB-PHB4; assembly: GCF_031432315.1. Lineage (NCBI taxonomy): Bacteria > Bacillati > Bacillota > Clostridia > Peptostreptococcales > Natronincolaceae > Serpentinicella > Serpentinicella sp. ANB-PHB4. The sequence goes on along the minus strand of NZ_JAVKGO010000003.1, from coordinate 157,698 downwards.
ACCCACTGCCTTTACAGCTTTTGCATCTTTTATAACGCTTTCATCTTTCATGGAACTAACCATAATAACTTTTGCATTGGGATCGTGATTCATAATCATTTCTGTACATTCAAAACCATCTTTTTCTGGCATAGCGATATCCATTGTTACAAAATCAGGATCTGTTTCCGTATATGTACGAATTAATTCTGATGGAGATTCTACTTCTCCCACAACTTCAAAACCATTTTCTTCTAAAACATCCGTTAAAATACTCCTAGAAAATGGTGAGTCATCTACGATCAGCACTTTTTTCATCACGTTTCCCCCTTTATTGTAAGTATTTACGCTTTAAATATATTGTACACGTTTCTTGTTATATAAATCAATATAGAATTGCGTGATCTTCCTGTTTATGTTTTAACAATATATAGACTTCATTATCCATTAATTAAATAACCTTTTTCTACTGCAGAATTTAATAGCTTCTCAACATACGACCACAGTGCCGGTGCCCCATCTTTTATATGTCCATTTTTTTTAATAACTTGACTTAGTTTAATATTATGCTTTTTCCATGCAGCACCTTCGGTAAAATAGTTATTAAGTATTGGTTGTAAACGATCTAACGAAGCTGCAAACTTTGATTCTGGGGTCGCCATTTCTTCGAATTCTTCCCATAAATCCCACATTTCTTTTGTTTGCTCTTCTGGTAAAATTCCAAAGATACGCTTTGCAGCTTTTACTTCTCGATCCCTTTTATCCTGATATCCTACTTCGTCATAACAAAAAGTATCCCCTGCATCTATTTCAACAATGTCATGGATTAGCACCATTTTAATTACTTTTAAAATGTCTATATGTTCAAAGTTAGCATGTTCCTTTAAAGTCATTGCCATCATGGCTAAATGCCATGAATGATCTGCATCTCCTTCGTGTCTAGATTGATCTATTAGCAATGTTTGTCTATAAATACTTTTTAGCTTATCTATTTCTATAATAAACTTCATTTGTTTTTCTAAATGCTCAAAATTCATATGTCTGCTCCTTTCAAAATATAGATGTCATTTCAACGCTTCAAGGTGTAAGGATATAGTATCTTTTTCATATACTTCTCCAAGATAATAAAAACACGCCTATATTAAAAGGCGTATTTTAATTAATCTTGTAGCATCATTTTTTCTAATTTTAAAGGTTCTATATAGACGCCATTTTTATAGGTACGCATATTACCACCGGAGATTTCATCGATTAAAATAATTTGATTTTCTTGATCTCTACCAAACTCAAATTTTATGTCATGTAGCTCAATACCTTTGTTGCTTAATTCATCTTTTACTATACCCGCAATCTCTTTTGTCAGTTTCTTTAATTCTTGATATTCTTCTAAAGAAAGTATTCCTAACATGTCTAGTGCATCCTCATTAATTGGTGGGTCTAAACGATCGTCATCTTTCAATGTTACTTCTACAAAAGCGTCCAGGGACTGTCCTACTTCTGCATACTTTCCGTATCTACGTAGAAAACTTCCATCAGCTTTAAAGCGACAAATGACTTCTAATCCTTCGCCAAAAACAGTAGCTGGTTTTACAGTCATTGTATTTTCTTCAATATTTGCATCTATGTAATGCGTAGGGATGCCCTTTTCTTTTAAAGTTTCAAAAAAGAATTTTGTTAATTTAAGCCCTGCTTTACCTGCCCCTTCAATAGTTAGTCCAACAGTATTCGCTCCTGGATCAAAAACACCATTTTCCCCTGTTACGTCATCTTTAAATTTTAGGAGGTAATTTCCACTTTCTAATGCATAAACATCTTTCGTTTTACCAGAATACACTAGTTTCATGTTATTGCACTTCCTTTCCTTGTTTTAATAATTAATAATTATACATGAATAGATATATTAAAGCAATTATCAACATTTTATTACGAGGTATAACTACTGCTTATATCAGTTGCAGAAATTATAATTTTCATGAATAGATACATACAAAAAAACCTAGCGCCACAATTGCTAGGTTTTCATAATAATTAAATTAAACTGTTTCTCCATGGTACTCTTTGTAATCTACAGATTGTATTTCGTTTCCTTCTTTCATAATGACAACTCTTGGCTCAAATGTTTTTGCTTCTTCTTCACTTAACCAACAGTATGATAGGATAATTACTTGATCTCCTGGTTGAACTAATCTTGCAGCTGCACCATTTAAACAAATGGTTTTGCTTCCTCTTTCACCTTTAATTACATAGGTTTCAAATCTTGCACCATTGTTATTGTTTACGATTTGAACTTTTTCATTTGGTAATATTTTTGCTACATCCATCAAGTCTTCATCAATCGTAATACTACCTACATAATTTAAGTCAGCTTGCGTCACTGTTGCACGATGTAACTTTGATTTAAACATATTTAACAACATTTTTGTCCCCCTATAATAATATTATCTATTAATCTAACTTTACCAACTTTAGCTGCTAAAGCAATTAAAACTTTTCCTTCGATTTCATCAATGGCTTCTAAGGTTACACCATCTACAATTTCGATATAATCTATTTCAACTTTATTTTCTGATTCAATCACTGATTTAACCGTTTCATATATTACATCTACTTTTTTCTCACCTTGTTCAATCATTTCCTTTGCAGCCATCAAACTTTTTGATAAAACCAATGCTGCTTTTCTATCTTCCTCGGTAAGGTTTACATTTCTTGAGCTCATTGCTAAGCCATCTTTTTCCCTAACGATTGGACAGGGTACTACTTCGATATCCATGTTTAGGTCCTCTACCATCTTTTGAATAACTGCTAATTGTTGTGCATCTTTTTCTCCAAAATAGGCCCTATGAGGAGAAACAATATTAAAGAGCTTTGTCACTACCGTTGTTACCCCTTGAAAATGCCCTGGTCTTGAAGCACCGCACAGTTTCTCGGTAATATCTGTTACATTGACGGTGGTTTTTGATCCCTCTGGATACATGACTTCCACTGTTGGGTGAAAAATTAAATCAGCACCACTTTTTTCAGATAACTCGGTATCTCGCTCTAAGTCTCTTGGGTAAACACTTAAATCTTCATTTGGTCCAAACTGAGTTGGATTTACAAAAACACTTACAACTACAAAATCATTTTCTGCTTTCGCTCTTTTGATAAGGGATAGGTGTCCCTCATGTAGGAATCCCATAGTTGGCACAAACCCAATGGATTTTCCCTCAGATTTTTTTGACTTAATAATTTTTCTTAATGCTTCCACAGTAGAAACAATTTGCATTATTTTTACCTGCCTTTTGTTTAGTTTAGTATAACTTTTTTAATGTTTCTTCATCAATCTTAAAGGTATGCTTTTCTTCAGGAAACGCCCCTGTTTGTATCTCATCTATATATGCCTTCACACCTTCTTGTATGCTGATTCCTACTTCACTATATTGCTTAACAAACTTAGGTACAAAATCACTAAACATTCCAAGCATATCTTGTGTTACTAATACTTGTCCATCACAGTGCTTTCCTGCACCTATTCCGATTGTTGGTATATTAATACTTTCTGTTATAATTTTTGCAAGTTTTTCTGGAACACACTCTAAAACAACTGCAAAAGCTCCAGCCTTTTCAAGTAATTTAGCATCTTCTATAATTTTTTTCGCCTGTGCTTCACTTTTACCTTGTACTTTGAATCCACCCATTATATTAACAGATTGTGGCGTTAGGCCTAAATGTCCTATTACTGGAATTTGAGCTTTTACTATCGCTTCAACTTTATCAATTACTTCTGCTCCACCCTCCAGTTTAACACAGTGGGCTTGCCCTTCTTGAATCATTCTTCCTGCATTTCGTACTGTATCCTCTACACTGACATGATACGACAAAAATGGCATATCTGCAATAACTAATGCGCGTTTTGTGCCTCGAGCAACAGCTTTACAATGATGTATAATGTCGTCAACCGTTACTTGAAGGGTATTTTCATAGCCTAAAACAACCATTCCTAATGAGTCGCCAACTAATATACTATCTACTCCTGCTTCATCAACAAGCTTTGCCATGGAATAATCATAGGCTGTAAGCATTGATATTTTATGACCTTCTGCCTTTGCTTTTAAAAAAGATGCTGTTGTGAATTTATTCATTTCATCCCTCTTTCCATTAATTGATGTAACATTGCTAGACTGTCTTTATTCTTTAGTTTTTCTAACTCTGCTAATTTAATCGTTTCTTTACCTAATGATCGATAGACATTTTCTAATTCAGGTATTTTTCGTTCAATTTCTTGCAGATGATGATGGATAGTATTAACATCGCCTCTAGCAATAGGTCCCGTCAAAGCTTTTGCAGGTCCAAATTTCTTTACATTATCTAAACTACCTTGTATTAATGGTAATAAAGCACTAAATCCCTTTTCTTCATCTATACCAATTGTTTTTAAAAGTGTCGTCCCAACATTCATTACTGTAACTAAATAGTTAGACACTACGCAAGCTGTAGCATGGTATAATACTTTGTCATCTTTATCAATTGTAAAATATTCATTCCCACACTTTTCTAATAGGTTTTTTATGTCTTCTAGTTTTTCATAATGCCCTTCTATTCCAAAGGGGGTGTTCTTTAGATCCTGAACCGCTTTGTCTACGTCTGCAAAGGCCTGTAGTGGATGAATGGAATATGTATATGCTCCTTGCTTTTTAGCACTTACTAAAATATCAGAGTTGGTTGCTCCGCTCATATGTGCCACCATCTGATTCTTTTTAAAGCCGTAATTGTCTGCAAGGGATTTACATACACTTTCTATTACATCGTCAGGAGTAGTAATAATAATTAACTCACAGGCCTGTATTAAATCTTTCGGGTTTTCATAAGCCATTGAGTTGGTTAGTTGTGCACCTTCTTCTGCTGAGGTTTTACTCCTACTATAATAGCCAACAACCGCTACTTCTTTTTTCTTTAAATACATACCAAAGCTCTTTCCAACTTTTCCTGCACCTATAAACCCTACATTCATCTTTTTTCTCCTTTTGTTTTATAGCTGATGTAATAATTTGAACTGGACATTAATTGTTATATCAAAAATTTAAAAATGCCCCTTTCTGAGCATCTCAAAAAAAGGCATGACAAATCCATATTGGTCATTACTTATACATATCATTGTCTCGGTCCTTTTAGGCTCAGAGCAACCTTATCATATTTAATTGTAATAGTTAAAAATCAAAAATAAAAACATGGTATAGTTCAAAGATACTATCCAACAAAACAATACTAACATAAGTGTTTTTTAAAAACAATAATAAATTTTACAATAATTTTTAAAGACCGACAATTTTTATTTTTATCGACCGGAATTTTTTAGATATAGATCAAACTAAGACTAATTCTTCTAACCCTAGATTCTTCACTCTGTTCAGCATCAGACACGAACGGCAAGTCAGTAGACAGTGGGTCTGTTGACAAAAAATCAAAACCTGATTCTTCTCTCTGTCAGAATAACAGGAGCAGTAAGTCTTGTTGATCGGTAAACTAATGCTAGCTTTCTCACGTTCATAAGCAGATGATCAAAAGTAATTTTGTGTCAGTCGCTTACACAGCGCGAAGGCAAATCACTGAAAAATTACCACCATATTATTAAATGGAAATTAACTTCTACTATTTGGATTTAAGCATAATTCAAATACTATTTGCATCTAATATTAGTATCTGGTATTATAATCTTATATAATTAAAGGAGTGATTAATTATGTCTAAAATTAAAATTGTTACAGATAGTACTTCCTATATGGATCAAGACTTTATACAGCAGCATAATATAACCGTGGTGCCACTATCCGTTCATTTTGAAAATAAGGTTACTGAAGAGGGTTTTGTCGGTGAATTCCAGACCTTTTTTGATCGATTAGCAACATCACAAGATTTTCCTTCAACATCTCAGCCTCCGGTTGGTGCATTTGTTAAGGTATATGAAGAGATATTAAATGAAGATGTTGAAATTATTGTTTTAACCATTTCAAGTAAGCTAAGTGGTACTTATAGTAGTGCACATACCGCTGGTCAGTTTGTAGATAAAAATAAAATTTCAATCATCGATTCCGAAAGTACTGCTTCTAATTTAAAAGCTTTTGTGCAAATCGCACTAGAGATGGCAGACCAAGGCTATAGTAGAAAAGAAATTGTGGAAAGAATAGAGACTCAAAAAAAACGTTCTGGCATATGTTTAACCGTCGATACACTAGAGTATCTTAAAAGAGGTGGTAGACTTTCAAATACTGGTGCTTTTTTCGCTAACCTTCTTAATATCCGTCCTGTCATCGCTTTAGTTGATGGCAAACTTGAAGGAATCGCAAAGGTTAGAGGGAAGAAGAAAGCCATTGATAAAATGATCAATGAAATTCCTGAAAGTGCTTTTAAAATAAGCATATGTCATATTTTTGCCGAGGAAGAAGCATTTGAAACAAAAAATATGATAAGCACAAGGTTCCCTGAAGCAGAAATTTCTATTGACCCCCTTGGTCCTGTTGTTGGTGCCCATTTAGGTCCACAAGCCTTAGGTATATGTTACTTATATTAGGTAGTTAAAAATAAATACTCTCCCCAGTTATAAATAAAACCTACTCTGCTTCTTCAAAACGAAGAAACTGAGTAGGTCTTTCTCTTGTTATTGCAGGTACTTGTACTTCTTCAGAAAATATTATTTCAGACTCTATACCTTCTTCTTCCATTTGATCGAAGATAATTGTGCGATACTTTATATAACGATTTAACTGGGTCTTATTTCCAATTACGTCTATTATATATGGTGGAGCGATCGCAGTCGAGTTTATATTGATGTGATTGCCTGCTAACGTAATATCGCTTCTCACCGTAATACGCTCACCATTAATTGATATCACTTCACCGCCAAAAGCTTTTAGTTCATTCACTAGATTTAATAAAAATCTTCTCTGGGCAACGATATGGGCAATATTATCATCATTTTTTCCTTCTAGGGTAATCGTCAGCCCTGGTCCAGCTAATGGTCTATGACCTAATTGCTGTCTTGTATTTTCTACTTGATTCCTAAGTTGCTGTAAAAGTATATTATCTGCGGCTCTTTCATCTTCAAATGCATCAATTTGTTCATTAATAGCAGCGATTCTATCTTTTATATCATCATTTATTCTCGTTAGATTTTCAACTTCTTGTTGTTGTACTTCGGTAGTAATAATTACTTGATCCTGAATCCTGTCCGGATTTATATTGTCTATTTTATCAATTTCTCCAAGATGTAAAGCCAATCCTAGGCCTAATAGCGTAAAGGGTAGAAAAATCATTAACTTTTTACTAATTTTTTTCAAAAACTCACTTCCCCCATGTTATATTCCATTGAATATCCTTATAAATATGATAAGCCTTTAACTTCAAATAGTCAATTAGTAAAGAGTGGTGGAATATTTAGTGAGATGGTACACATTCTGCTATATAAAGACACCTAGGATATTATGATCTTCCTAGGTGTATTAAAGACTTTTCCGCTTCTTCTACCATTTTTTTTACCATTTGTCCACCAACATATCCTGCAGGTGTTTCATTTTCCAAACCTAACTCTTTTGCTATTTCCATTTTGAAAGAATTCAGTGCTTGCTTTGCTTCAGGGACAACTGGATTTTTTCTATTTGACATAATAAATCACCTCAATAGTAGTATTGAGTATTTATTATTTTATTATGCTAATTAAAACTAAAACTTAACTAAGCCTAGTTTTTTCCTTACTACTTTCATAGTCGCTTCAGCTTTTTCTCTGGCTCGTTCAGCCCCTTGTTTGTATATAGCTTCTAAGTAGTCTTCATTGGTCATATACTCATTGTACTTTTCTTTGAAAGGTTGTATATATTCAACAATCATTTCACCGATGTCATTTTTAAAAGCACCATAGCCTTTACCTTCATATTCATTTTCAATTTGCTCCATTGACATACCGGATAGTTTTGAATGAATGGTCATTAAATTTTTAATTCCTGGCTGCTCATCTCTAAAGTTAACTTTATTCTCACTATCTGTCACTGCACGTTTTAGTTTCTTAATGATTACTTTGTCATCATCTAATAAGAATATGGTACCATTGGCATCTTCGTCAGACTTAGACATTTTTTTCGTAGGATCTTGAAGACTCATAATTCTACCGCCAACTTTTGTCATATGGATTTCTGGTACTTCGAACACTTTTCCATATGTATTATTAAATCTTATAGCAATATCCCTAGATAACTCTAAATGTTGTTTTTGATCTTCTCCAACTGGCACTAAATTCGTTTTATATAAAAGGATGTCTGCTGCTTGTAGTACAGGATATGTAAATAGTCCAGCGTTTATATTATCTTTGTGTGTTTCAGACTTTTCTTTAAATTGTGTCATCCTATTTAGTTCACCTAAATAAGCATTACAATTTAATATCCATCCTAATTCAGCATGTTGAGGCACATGAGACTGAAAAAATATAACATTTTTCTTTGGGTTTAACCCACTAGCTAAAAATTGTGCTAAGAATGATAAATTAGATTTTCTAAATGCTTTTGGATCATGACGAATCGTCAACGAATGTAGGTCAACAATTGAGTAATAGCATTCATACTGGTCCTCTAAAGCTTTCCAATTTTGTATTGCACCTATGTAGTTTCCTAAAGTTAAACTTCCCGTAGGCTGAGCACCACTAAATATCACCTTTTGTTTATTATTTTCCCTTTTGTCTGTTGTCATAATATCACCTTCCTATAACCTTTGTTCTAGTTCTTCAATCCTTTGTTCAAGTTCTCTTATTTTTTGAATAATATAATCATCCTTATCAACAGCCGCCTCAGGACTGTTTTTTGAAAAATGACGTAGTAATAACACGGTGATTACAACTGGCACACCTAAAAGTGCTAAAACTAATATTAAACTTAAAATTTGATTAAATAAAATACTCAAAAAATCACCTACTTGCATTAGTCATATAATATACATATTATAACACAATTTAATTATTTTATGGAAAAATGCAAAGCTACATATATATTTCTTTTTATTTTATCGCTTATTTGATATAATTTTTAATAGAATAGTAGTGTGTATGTGTTTCGGGTCAGGTGTAAATGTGTACATATTAATGTCATTTAATCTTACTATTATAAATAATAATAAAGGGGTGAATTTTTATGAAAGGTACTGTTGTTTCAACTTGGTTAAATAGTCTTGAAAAAATATTTGGTACTGAAATTTACAACAAAGCTTTAAATGCTGTAAATTGGGATACTGAACGGGTAATTACACCATTACAGGACATTCCAGATGAAGAGATTTTCAATGTATTTAACGAAATTTCTAAAATAACAAATAAACCGGTTAAGGAAATCTGGCGGGAAGTTGGTCGTCAAAATATTGAATCGTTCCATAAATGGTTTCCATCTTACTTCGAAAGATATAGTTTAAAAGGCTTCTTAATGATGATGGATGATGTTCATACACAGCTAACTAAAATGATTAAAGGTGCTAATCCACCTCGCTTAATATCAAAAGAATTAAGTACCAATGAAATTCAAATTAAATATGTATCAAGCAGAGGATTGTACGACTATTTCTATGGTTTATTAGAGGGTAGTGCAGCATTTTTTAATGAATCTTTAGATTATGATATTATTGAAACAGGCACAACGGAAGACGGTAAAAATTATGTTGTTGTTAATATTAAGTTAGAAAAATCTCCGGATCAGATTTTTAAAACAAAAGCTTCAAATCTTCTAGGATTAGGTTTTATTAAAAGCGTTCCTTTTAAAATAAGCTTCATTCCTTCAGGAATGCTTTTAGCTGTTTTATTTTTAATGGATACGCCTTTAAGTGTACCTTACAAACTAGGTATCCCTATTTTAAGTTTTGTAGCTACATACCTTGCAGGTGTTATTGCAATTAAACCAACAAAAGTCATCCATGAAGAAATAGATAAATTTAAAAACTATGACTTAGGCTCAAAAACAACACCAACAACACAAGATGCGATTACAAATCTATTAAATGCGTTAAATGAAGCAAAAGATACAATTAAAAAAGACTTTTTATTCCTAAAGGGCGGTACTGACGACATGAATAATTTTGTTCATGAGTTTTCTTTAATCGCTGAAAACATGAAGGAATTATCCGATTCTATTGCTTCTGTTGTTCATGAAGTAGCTATGAGTGCAACGCATCAAGCGGAAGAAACAGAACGCTCCGTAGGTACTTTAGATGAATATATTACAACTTTAAATAAAATTGTGGAAGAAGAAACGGAAGGTAAAAATCAACTTGAAACATCAATTAATAATTTAGAAGTCTCCTTTAACGATGTAAAATCTGTTACTGGCATGATCAATGATGTTAAAAATAATTTTGCTAACGTGAACGCTCAAGGTAAAGACCTATCAGAGCAGGCGAATAAAATTATGGAAATCAGTTCTACTGTTGAAGGAATAGCTGACCAGACAAACCTACTTGCATTAAATGCTGCTATTGAAGCGGCTAGTGCTGGAGAAGCAGGCAAAGGATTTACGGTTGTTGCTGAGGAAATTAGAAAGCTAGCTGAGGACTCCAAGCATGCTGTAAGTGAAATTAACCAAAACCTACTATTCTTTATAAAACAAATTGAAGGCTTTGTTAATGAAATACAAACTCAGTATAACTTCTTAGATGAAAGTAATACAACCTTAGAAAGAGTAACCGTGGATAATCAAAAATCCACGAATGAAATTGTTGGTGTTTCAAATATAATTGTAAAGTTAATTGAACAATTATCCACAGAAACCAATAAATTAACCGGTGTTATCCAGAATATTCACTCTTTAGCTGCCATATCTGAGGAAAACTCTGCTGCCTCGGAAGAAATGAGTGCTACGGTTACTCAGTATTCTGAAAAGGTTAAAGATCTTACAACGAATATTTCATCCTTAGAAACTTTAACAAACAACTTCAAAAAAGAATTACAAAAATATCAAATATAATTAAAGTAGCACTTTCTTATAAAAGAAAAGAAACAAGGCAGTCTCATTAAAGGAGACTGCCTTGTTTTTATTGGTTTATTATTATAATAGTTGCTCAACTTTTTCTTTGTCAAACCCAACGATAAATTCACCGTCGATTTTAATTACTGGTACTGCCATAATCCCTTTTTGCATTAATTCTTTTCTTGCTTCTGGATCTTTTTGAATATTCTTTTCTACAAATTCTACACCTTTATCTGTTAAATAGTCCTTCGCTGTAAAACAATGTGGGCATGTAGTACTTGTGAAAACAACAACTTCCTTTGCCATATGAAATTCCTCCTTATTTGTATATTTATATATTAATATAGTATCATCAATTTTTTTGTTGAGTTTTTCAACAATTATGAATATACCATATAAAACCTAAAGTACCAATAGCTATTATATGTGCTTCTCTATAATTTTATTAATAATAGCTTCTAAGTCTACTTCTTTTTCAGCACTTTTAATCGCTTTTTCATTGATATTTGCCCTTTTATCTACTTTTCCAATTTTAGCAGTTTTGCAACCTGCTTTTAATCCTGCAGTGATATCTGTATCTCGATCACCAATCATCCAGCTATTTTCTAAATCAACATTATACTTTTCTGCAAGATACAAAATCATCCCTGGTTCAGGTTTTCTGCATTTACTTGGCTTTTTAAAGTCAGGACAATGAACAATCTCTTTTATTTTACAATACCCTTCTAATTGGGCTTCTAAACAGTTGTGAATCTCTTTTAAATCTTTTTCTTTTAAATGCCCTAATTCAATACCACCTTGATTTGTAACGACAAACAAATCAAATCCAGCATTACATGCTGTTTTCATTGCTTCTTTTACCCCATCGTATAAAACCAATTGCGCTGGTTTATTTACATGGGTATCATTACGGTTTAAGACACCGTCTCTATCAAAGAAAATTGCTTTTTTCATATCAACACCAACTTTTTTAAAGGGTATTTTTCATATTAATATTGTTCTCCTGTAGCTACTAAACATACATAAATATATCTTTAATATTTCTTTATTTTGTAAATTTTATAACTGTTTTTAATAGCTGATCTACTTCGTCTTTTGTAAGGTTGTCCTTTAATAAGCAATCTTTTGCATGGTCTTCAATTATTATTGTTCCAACCTTATCGATTGAGGATCTTACAGCAGCAATTTGCATTAAAATACTTTCGCAAGGTTTGTCTTCTTCTATCATATTTTCTATCCCTTGGATATGTCCTTTAATAGTTCTAAGGCGAGTTAACATGTCTTTTTTAATTAGTTTATTATCCATCATTATCACTTCCATAAAAAAGTTTATAATAAAATTATTACACCCCCGTAGTATAGGGGATATAATAATTTCATTATACGTTTCTATTCTAAATTTGTCAAGTTAAGGAATATTATTATCTAGTACTAAGTTTTTTATTATTATTTATATCTAAATCTATTTCTAATTATAAATTTTATTCTATTCATACTTTTCAATTTCATATTTTAATATTTCTGTTTCTCCTAGTAAAGAATATTGTTCACCAGTTAATTGTATAAACGTTACAGTCCCGTTTACTTCAATTTCATCTGCATAAATTGAACCTGACATATTGGTATGATTAAATACCTCTACTTTCCCATTTGGTGCATAGATATATGTGTTTTTTATTTCATTATGGTTACTAAGCCTTGATTTCCCATCTCCACGTATGTAGAATATTGTTGTTGCTTGCTCTGGTCCATAAGTCCAATTTCCTATATTTACTTCTGTTGCATGTAATTCTAATACGCCTTCTCCTTGAATATTCATTTTAGCGTTGCCTGAAATATTAAAAATCCCATCTACCCAAACTCTTAAAACATTACCTTTTTCACCTGTATTAAAATTAATCGTATTACTGCCAGCTAAATTAAAATCCCCTGCATGAAATGTATTTATCTCTACATCAGGGCTTATTCCAAATTCAAAAAAATCACTAGAAAAATATTCTGGTAGCTTATTTAAATCTGTATTTACATTATATATAATTTCTTTTTCGATTTTTGCATGATTTCTTATCTCAACTGAGTCATATTGTGAACTTATAGCAATATCCCCTCCGAGTATTTCCGAGTGATTACTTAGCGCGAGTTTATTCTTTACATATAAAGCATGTTCAAAAAGTTTTAACTCTGAATATGAGCACATACTTTTTAGAATTATTGTAACTTCATCACTAACTAAGCCCTTTGAAGTTGGTACGGTACCTTTTGCTATTATTTTAATTTTTTGCTCATCTTTTAAATTAATTTCTTCTACTTCAACTAGGAGTTCTCCATTGGAAATCGTACTTGGATTTGAAGTCTTGCCTAATATATGTTCTAGTACTTCAGGTTCATTAATAATTTTTGCTGCTATTGCTTCTGCCCCTGATCTTGCTATATAGTATGCCTTCATTTGATTTTCTTGATAAACAACCTCTCTATGCTCTGCAGTGCTTATATTTATTATTGCCATAGATAATATACTTAAAATAACGAATATAACTAAAATAAGTGGCAATGTAACGCCATTTTCATTACGAAGATAACTATTCATGTCTTCCTCCTAGTTTAATTTAAAATAGTCCTATTCTAGTTTATTAAGAAGACTTGTCTACATTTCTTACTTTAATAATTTTAGTCATAAATTTTTATAAGTAGCATTTAATTGCTTAATTATCTCAATACATTTAAATTATGAATAACGCACCAACTTTTACTTCTATAATTAGTTCTAAATTTAAACTATAATAATTTTTGTGTAATTTTTTTAAATAAAGGAGCGTTTAAATGAAAAGAAGTACAAAAATTGTATTAGTAGCACTTATTCTTATTTTTGCATTTACATCTGGAGTTTTTGCCTCACAAAACAACCTTTTTCAAATGATTAGAAACCGTGTTAAAGCTATTGAAACTACATATACGGAAAATATTTCTTTAGAAAAGGATGGTAAAGATGCCCAAGCTCAATTGAAACAACATATAGATGATTTTGAGATGAGTATTGCTCAGGAGTTAGATAACTATGAGGCAGAGCTAAAAAACAACGCTCGTCAAACCCTTCAGAATGAAGTATTATCGTTAACAGCACAAATGGATGATGAAAAAGAAGAAATTCTTCATGATATTAAGGAAAAAATGCAAAAAGAATTTGATCAAGCGCTACAAAAAGAATTAAGAGATTTAGAGAAAGCAATTAGAAAAAATAATTAAAAATCAGTCCGGTATACCTGTATAGTAGTATATTGGACTGATTTTTTATCTTTTTATCAATCTGTTTTAAATATATTTTTATTAATAATTTTTGTTAATTAATAACGCTTGCATTTTTATGCAAAACGTATTAAAATTAGTTTTGTTGAATAATTATAAGTTTTTTAAAGGGAGTTTTGACATGAAAAATAATCAAATTAACATCAATGGTTTGCTGAGATTTATTGTTCCTTCTATTATTGGTATTATACTATTTATGGTTCCGATTTCTTTCCAAGGTGAAATTACAATTCCTGTTGCTTTATTTTCAGGATTAGTAGAAGATCTTTTGGCTGACTCACTACCTTTCATTATTACTGGTTTAATATCAATTACTGCATTGATTAGCATTTTTACTAAATTTATGAAGCCAGCTTTTATTCTAAATAATGATTATGCAAAGAACTTATTTAATGTTTCTCCTTTTTGGTTAATCACTAGAGTACTTGGTGCCTTGTTTGCACTATCCACTTTATTAGAAGTTGGACCAGAATGGATTTGGTTTGAATATACTGGAGGCTTACTATTATTAGACTTACTACCAGTACTATTTGCAGTCTTTTTATTTGCAGGTATATTTTTACCCCTATTACTTGAATTTGGTTTACTTGAACTATGTGGTGCATTACTTAACAAAATTATGCGACCACTCTTCACCCTACCTGGTCGTTCTTCAATCGACTGTGTTGCCTCTTGGCTTGGTGATGGGACGATTGGTGTTATTTTAACGAATAAACAGTACGAAGAAGGTTATTATTCAAAAAGAGAAGCAGCGGTTATTGGAACAACTTTTTCCGCTGTATCTATTACTTTTAGTTTAGTTGTTCTTGCGCAAGTTAATTTACAACATTTATTTGCCCCTTACTATTTAACCATTATTCTGTCAGGGGTTGTAGCAGGAATTATTATTCCACGTATACCACCTTTGTCTCGTAAGGAAGATACTTTTTACAATACGGAAACACGTCAATTTAAAGAAACTGCTCCTACTGGTTTTTCCTCGTTTAGTTGGGGACTAAAACAAGCTGTAGAAAAAGCTAGCAAAAAAATGGGATTAGTTCAATTTTTAAAATTAGGTATGAAAAATGTATTAGATATGTGGTTTGGTGTTATGCCAATTGTTATGGCCTTAGGTACAATTGCTGTAATAATTGCTGAGTTTACCCCAGTGTTTAGTTGGCTAGGAATGCCTTTTATTCCTTTACTGAATTTATTACGTATCCCTGAAGCAGCGGAAGCTTCTCAAACCTTAGTAGTTGGTTTTGCAGATATGTTCTTACCTGCGGTTATAGGCGCAAGTATAGAAAGTGAGTTAACTCGTTTTGTAATCGCTACGGTATCGGTAACACAGCTTATATATATGTCTGAAGTCGGCGGTTTGTTATTAGGATCAAAAATTCCTGTTTCTATTAAAGACTTAGTGATCATATTTATTCAAAGAACTTTGATCACTTTACCAATCGTTGCTTTAGTAGCACATATTATATTTTAACAATTAGTTATATTTAAAAATGGAGGTTTATAAATGATTTAATTATCATTTATAAACCTCCATTTTACTTTTTATGATTAATCTATGTGGATTTATTAAGTGCTACTTTTGGTAGGTTCCATTTATAGTAACTGGCCAGAAAACGTATTAACATAACTGTCAACGCGCCAGAAAACATGGCTAATGTTATATTCAGCCCGATGTAAAACAGTACATAATTTAGTGTAGCACCTATAGTTGCTGCTAAAGCATATATCTGTTTGTGAAGTACCATTGGGACACGTCCTGCTAAAACGTCTCTAAAAATCCCACCTCCAACACCGGTTAGTGCTCCTATAAAAATAACCAAGAACCAATTTTCACTGTGTCCATTTGTAATAGCAGTATTTACACCTACTACTGTAAAAATACCTAGTCCAATCGCATCGAAAATATTAATAATTTGCATGTAGTTATTCCTTTTATTATTAAGGAGTTCCCCTTTGTAGTATTCAATTATAAATACAAGACTAGATGTGGCAATAGCAACTGTTATAAAAACATAATTTTGAAACATTACAGGCGGTGTCATACCCAGTAGAACATCCCGAAGGGCACCTCCCCCAACAGCAGTGATTGAGCCTAACACAATAGCCCCTAAAAAATCAAGTTCTTTTTTAATTGCAACTACTACACCTGAAATTGCAAATGCAACGGTTCCGATAATTTCTGCAATCCGAATAATTAACTCTGCAAATTCCATATTTCATAACTCCTTATGATTTCTTATTCAATTTCATCACATCATAATATGATATTTATCTCAATATATACTACTACTTATTTTAAAGCAAATGCTTAACAACAAATATAAAAGGAGCTGTCCTTAACAGTTTGAACCTATAAAGAACAGCTTCTTTCCTTTTATCTAATTATTAGTGTGCACTTTCCTTTTTTAAGTCAGTCATTTCGACTGATTTACCAAATATATGAACGATCGCAAAAATAACAGCTAGTGCAACTGGTAATACAATATATACTGGTACGCCTAAGCCTACTGGAATGTAACCAAATAACACAGTTACTAAACCAACGGTTATTGCATAGGTAATTTGAGTCTTAATATGATCGACGTGGTCGCAATCTGCTCCCATGGAGGATAATATCGTCGTATCAGAAATTGGTGAACAGTGGTCTCCAAAAATTGCTCCTGTTAATACTGCTCCTACACTCATAAGCACGTATCCTTGATCTGGGTTAATCGCAAATGCCAGTGGTATTGCTAAAGGCATCAATATTCCCATAGTTCCATAGGAAGTACCTGTAGCAAAGGATATTGCAGAACCTAGGATAAATATGATTGTAGGTAATAAAAATGCAGGTAATGAATCTGATAATCTAGACACTAAGTATACGTTTGTCCCCAATTCGCTAATTACACCCGATAATGACCAAGCTAATAATAAAATAACACCTGTAATTACTAAGGATTTCATCCCTTGAATCCATGTATCAATTCCCTCTGATATTGTAAATATTTTTTGTTTTACACCCATTAATAAAGCGACGATACTTCCAATTAAGGCAGCTTGAAATAACACAATACTTGCATCAGATGCACCAAAAGTTTCTCTAATCGCTGCCATTGATAACGGCGCATTTTTAATCATTTGAATCACTTCTGGATCGTCTGCTAAAGCTAAGTAACCATTATAATAGAATCCTGCAAAGGCTGTCACAATTAAAACTGCAATTGGTACAATCGCATTCCATATGCTTAATTTAATCCCTGCTTTAGGCATTAAGTCTGTTCCTTCTTCAGATGTCATTGGTTTTGAATTTGGTGAAGTTACCTTTCCTGATAGCCTTGCTCTCTTTTCCGCCTTATACATAGGTCCAAATTCTTTTAAAAGAACTGCTGTAATCACGATGAAAGCCAGAATTAAAATGTTATAAAAACGATAAGGGATCGTTGAAATAAATACCCCATAAGCGTTTACATTTTGTCCAATGCTGGCATATGCATCATTAATTAATCCAATTTCATAACCAATCCAAGTAGAAATAAGTGCCATTCCCGCAATTGGTGCTGCTGTTGCATCAATGACAAAGGCTAAGCGTTCTCTCGAGATTTTCATCTTATCTGTTACTGGTCTCATAATTGGTCCCACAATCAATGCGTTGGCATAGTCATCGAAGAAAATAAATAGTCCTAAAAACCAAGTAATTAATTGAGCACTTCTCGGTGTCTTTGCTCTTTTGGATAGGGATTCAGCAACAGCCCTAGCACCACCCATTTTTGATATTAGTGCGATTAATCCACCAATTGTTAAGCATTGAAGTATAATTCCTGCATTCCAAGAGTCAGCAAGTGAGTCGATGATATATCCTACAATTCCCACAAACCCCTGAAAAATAGCACCTACGGCACCATAATCATTTAATCCAAGTAAAAAAGCCCCAGCAAATACCCCAATAAACAGGGAAATCACTACATTTTTCGTAATAAAAGCTAAAACAATGGCTACAAGTGGTGGTAGTATTGTCAATAGCCCAAATTTTTCTGCATTTAATTCTGCAGGGGATGGATCAGTAGCAAAAATGCTAACTGTACTCATTAAAATAAATAACGTACTTAATAATGTAATTTTTCTTTTCAATTTAATTTCTCTCCTTCTTTATGTTCAATCTTAGGTGTCAAAAAATAAAATATCCCTAAGCTACGGCTTAGAGATTAGTGCATAAAAATTATATCTTTTTATAATTTTTATACTACTAATTCACCGATAGCGCTCCACAATAATTGTGACAGTCGTACATATCTTCTATGTAAGACCAACATATAACCTAAAGCTTCAGCTATACATTTCGGCAACATTTCCTTTTACTAAGTATCATCGCTGCTTTACTCCACCTAGTTACTCTTAAATGCTGCACCTCTACTATGAATTCAAGTTATTTTAATTTTACTTAAAAATAGTATCACTGTGCTAAAAATATGTCAATACATAATTCGACAAATTTCATCATCTCATGTATAATAATAATTTTGCTTTTTTTGTTTAAAGTAGAAAAATTTAGGTATATAAAAATTGTTAACATTACTTTTTAAAGAATGTTTTTAAAATTATCTATTCTTTCGAAAGAGTAAAAATAAGTTTATTGCACATACTTTAAATGTGCAAAGAATTACAACGTGAGGTGATACTTTGAAAGATCGTGATTATCAGAAAGAACAGGAAGAGCTGCAAAAAAAATTAGAAGAAAACTTATATAATCGTAACTTTAGAGGATTTGGTATGGATTTAAACCCTGTCGTTTCTATTGCATCAGGGGCTTTTATACTAGTGTTTTCTTTATTTGCTCTATTAAATTTAGAGTATGCTAACTTATTATTTGAACGTACTAAAAATGCAATCATTACGAATTTTGATTGGGTTTTTATTTTATCTAGTAACTTCTTTATAATAGTTTGCCTTTACTTTGCTTTTTCAAAGCTTGGTAACGTTCGAATCGGTGGGGTAGATTCAGAAGCTGAATTTTCAAATTTCGCTTGGTATTCTATGCTTATATCCGCTGGAATGGGAATCGGTCTAATGTTTTGGGCTGTTGGAGAACCGCTTTATCATAGTCAGTTTCTCCCACCTATCTATGATAATGTGGATTCAGTCCATGGGGCTATGGCAACAACCTTTTTTCACTGGGGACTTCACCCATGGGGTATATATGCATTAATATCCCTAGCTTTGGCTTTTTTCGCCTATAATAGAAAACTCCCTCTGTCATTAAGATCAGTTTTCTATCCCTTATTAGGGGACAAGGTATTTGGTATCATAGGGGATATAATAGATACTTTAGCTGTACTATCTTGTTTGTTTGGTTTAGCCACTTCTTTAGGCTTGGGTGTCCAGCAAATTAATAGTGGGCTTAATTACTTAATTGGTATTACTATAAGTGTACCTATTCAGGTTGTTCTTATTGCAATTATTACTGGGCTAGCTGTCATATCAGTTGTTTCTGGACTAGATAAAGGTGTAAAATTTTTATCCGAGTTGAATATCAAAATAGCTTTTGTGTTTATGTTGGCTGTTTTTTTAATTGGACCATCAGCTTATATTTTAAGGTTATTTTCTAATTCTTTAGGGACCTATTTGAATGGCTTTATTCAATCATCCTTCTTTATTGCTATCAATGAGAAGACATGGCAAGGTAGTTGGTCGGTATTTTATCTAGCATGGTGGATATCATGGTCACCATTTGTTGGAATGTTTATTGCTAGAATATCAAAGGGAAGAACAATTCGAGAATTTGTTTTAGCTGTACTAATTGTGCCATCTTTACTGTCATTTATGTGGCTTACCGTATTTGGTGGAACTGCAATTCATATTAACACTATTAGTGACGGTCAATTGTTTAATGTGGTGGATAACAATCTGCCAGTTGCACTCTTTGAAATGATTAGTCTATTGAATATCCCATTATTAGCAGGATTACTTAGAGTTATACTATCCTTATTGGGAACCTTACTTGTTATATCCTTCTTTATCACATCTAGTGATTCAGGATCTTTAGTTGTAGACAATATAACATCTGGAGGAAAACTTGATTCCCCAGTGCCTCAAAGAGTGTTTTGGGCTTGTATGGAAGGACTGGTTGCAGCAGTACTATTGGTTATCGGCGGAGAAAAAGCGCTTTCCGCATTACAGGCAGCTGTTATAAGTACTGGGCTTCCCTTCGCTATTATACTGACGATTATGAGTATTTCCCTTATAAAAAGTGTGAAACGTTCCCATAAGCGCCAAAAGAAAATTAGAGATATTAACCACTTTAGAACTATCATGAATGTTTTAAAGAAAAAGTAATTTTATTACTTTTTCTTTTTTTTGCAAAAAAAACAAACCACTATTTGTATATACAGTAGATCATCGCCGCAGTTTCATTTATTTAAGCAGCGTAGCAGTACTCAATTAATAGTACTTACTCAAATTCTTAAAATCATTTTTAGCACTGTATTACAAATTATCGGTTTGTTATTTAAAATTTTACTTTTTATTTGTTGCTTTTCTTTTTATTTGACCATTGTCCTTTATTTGATGACTGTTGTGGTCCTCTACCTTTTTTGTTTTTATCAAACTTCTTGTTGTCATTTCTTCTTCTATATCGACTGCTGCTTCCGCCGCTACCGCCGCCACCTTTATGTTTCTTCGTTCTTAAAGGAGCTTCTTCTGTTAATTTTACAGGTGTACTACTTGGTTCCTTCGTTAGCATCTTTAGGGCCGCTGATAATAAAGTTACTGAATCTGTATCTTCTAGTAGCTGTTCTGCTGTACTTTTATAAGTTTTAAGATCGTTTTCTCTAACAACTTCTAATAATTTTTCAACAGCTAAACGTTGTTGACCAATGATTGCTTCTGCAAAAGAAGGGATTGGTTTACGATCAATTTTTCTTTTTGCAACTCTTTCAATTGTTTTTAAGAAACTAATTTCTCTTGGATTGACAAAGGTTGTAGCTAATCCAGTATTTCCTGCTCTTCCTGTACGTCCTACTCTATGTACATAGCTTTCTGGATCCTGTGGTATATCAAAATTATAAACATGGGTTACACCTGAAATATCTAGTCCCCTAGCTGCTACATCCGTGGCAACAAGCACTTCTATTGTACCCTCTTTAAACTTCCTTAGTACGCTATCACGCTTATTTTGTGTCAGGTCACCGTGAATACCTTCAGCGCCATATCCTCTTTTACTTAAAGCTTCTGATAGTTCATCTACTCTTCTTTTTGTTCTACCAAAAACAATGGCAAGTTCAGGGGCTTGCATATCTAATAGTCTGCTAAGCACATCAAACTTTTGTTTTTCTGGTACTTCTATATATTCTTGTACAATGTTAGGTACCGTAATTTCAGCAGCTTTTACTGCGATGTAGTGCGGCTCACTCATAAATTTATTCGCTAAGGTTCTAATCGCATTAGGCATTGTTGCTGAGAAAAGTAAAGTTTGTCTTTCTGTTGGTACTTCACTTAAAATTGTTTCTATATCCTCAACAAATCCCATGTTTAACATTTCATCTGCTTCATCCAGTACAACCATTTTAATACCATTTAATTTTACCGTTTTTCTTCTCATATGGTCCATAAATCGTCCTGGTGTTGCAACAATAATTTGAGGATTTTTTCTTAGGGCTTTAATTTGCCTATTGATATCTTGTCCACCATAAATAGGTAGGGCACGTACGCCTTTTACATTTCCTATTTTGTTTACTTCTTCTGCAACCTGAACAGCTAACTCTCTTGTAGGTGCTAAAACTAGGCCTTGTACATCTTTATTGCTTAAATCAGCTTGCTCAATTAAAGGAATACCAAAGGCAGCTGTTTTTCCTGTCCCAGTTTGTGCTTGTCCAATAACATCTTTACCGTCAAGCGCAGTCGGTATTGTTTGACTTTGTATTGGTGTTGCTTCTTCAAACCCCATGTCTGTAAGGGCTTGAAATACTTTCTTATCCAAATTAAAATCTGTAAATGTTGCCATATTCATTCATCTCCTTTATTCTACTTCTACACATATATTAATGCCCAGAAAAAAAGGTCAATATTCCAAATAACTGGGATATGACCTCTTCATTATTATCTTTTTAGTTATTTATTATTGTCCAACTACGTTAGCTGCTTGTGGTCCACGGTTTCCATCAACGATGTCAAACTCAACTTGTTGACCTTCTTGAAGGCTTTTGAATCCACTTCCTTCGATAGCTGTGAAGTGTACGAATACATCGTCTCCGTCTTCACGCTCGATAAAACCAAATCCTTTTTCTGCATTAAACCATTTTACTTTTCCTACCATATTGTTATGGCCTCCTTTAAAATTATTTCGTAAAAAAGATTGAAAACTGACAAACCAATTTAACGTCGAGCCAAATAATCCCAAAGAGGCCTAAAAATTGTTTTCCAGAAATTTCACTTCTTTTTAACACCACAGTTATTATACCACTCTACCCTTATAAATGCAAATAAATAAAAAAATTACTTTGTATTAGGATATTATGTCGTATATAATTTATTATGTAGCTTTTATACTATTTATATTCATTTTTTTATAAAATATGAATATTTTTGATTTATTGAAATGGAAGGGGTATATTAATGAGTATTTTAACCGTTAAAAATCTTAATCATGGTTTTGGTGACCGTGCTATTTTTAATAACGTATCTTTTAGACTGCTAAAAGGTGAACATATCGGTCTAATTGGTGCAAACGGTGAAGGCAAGTCTACCTTTATGAATATTATCACTAGAAAAGTGGAACCGGATGAAGGAAAAATTGATTGGGCTAAAAATGTTAGAGTCGGTTACTTAGACCAACATACTGCCCTTGAAAAAGGTAGTAGTATACGAGATGTTTTAAAAACTGCTTTTCAATATCTTTTTGATATGGAATCTGAAATGAATCTAATATGTGATCAAATGGGAGATGCATCACCAGATGAGCTTGAAAAGCTTATGGAAGATTTGGGGACCCTTCAAGATACACTAACGAACAATGATTTTTATATAATTGATGCCAAAGTTGAGGAAATTGCCCGGGGATTAGGCCTTGAAGATATTGGTTTAGATAAAGATGTTCATGATCTAAGTGGTGGTCAGCGTACAAAGGTTTTATTAGCCAAACTTCTACTAGAAAAGCCAGATATTTTATTATTAGATGAGCCAACAAACTATTTAGATGAGCAGCATATTGAGTGGCTAAAACGTTACCTACAAGAATATGAAAATGCATTTATTTTGATATCCCACGATATTCCCTTTTTAAATAGCGTTATTAATCTAATCTATCATATGGAAAACCAAGAACTTAATCGTTATGTTGGTGACTATGATCAGTTTATGCAAATTTACGAAGCGAAGAAACAACAACTAGAAGCTGCATACAAAAAACAGCAACAAGAAATCTCTGATTTAAAAGATTTCGTAGCTAGAAATAAAGCCCGAGTTTCGACTAGAAATATGGCTATGTCTAGACAAAAGAAACTGGATAATATGGATGTTATTGAACTTGCAAAGGAAAAGCCTAAGCCTGAATTTAACTTTAAAGATGCAAGAACTTCGGGTAAATTAATCTTTGAAACAAAAGACCTTGTTATTGGATATGATGAACCGCTGTCTAAGCCTCTAAACCTTAGAATGGAAAGGGGTCAAAAGATTGCTTTAATGGGTGCAAATGGACTGGGTAAAACAACCCTATTAAAAAGTGTACTTGGGCTTATACCTGCTATTTCCGGATCTGTAGCCTTAGGTGATTACCTTCATATTGGCTATTTTGAACAAGAAATAAAAGAAGCCAATTACAAAACCTGTATTGATGAGGTTTGGCAGGACTTTCCTTCCTACACACAATATGAGGTTAGAGCAGCATTAGCTAAATGTGGTTTGACCACTAAGCATATTGAAAGTAAGATTGTCGTTTTAAGTGGTGGTGAGCAGGCCAAAGTAAGACTATGTAAGCTAATTAATAGGGAAACCAATATACTCATACTAGATGAGCCTACTAATCACTTAGATGTTGATGCAAAGGAAGAGCTAAAAAGGGCGTTGAAGGCATATAAAGGTAGTGTATTATTAATTTGTCATGAACCTGAATTTTACAATGATGTAGTGACAGATGTTTGGAACTGTGAAAACTGGACAACTAAAATTGTATAATAGCAACAAAGGCTTAGAGAACAATCTCTAAGCCTTTGTTTTATGGTTTTATTCAGTTAACTTTCGCCCCATCATAACACCCATTACAGATGCCATCATAAGTCCTCGAGTCCATCCACTTGAATCTCCTAAGCAATATAATCCTTTTATATTGGTTTCAAAGTCTTCATTTATATTAATCTTATTGCTATAGAACTTAACCTCTGGACCATAAAGTAGTGTCTCTCGGCTAGCAAACCCTGGTACCACTGTATTCATGGCTTCAATAAAATTTAAAATATTGCTCATAGGTCTATATGGTATGGCTGATGTTAGATCTCCTGCTACGGCATCGGGTAAAGTAGGGCTTACGTTTGATTGACTAAGCTCTTTTTCCCAGGTTCTCTTCCCTTCAAGGATATCACCGTATCGCTGAACTAAAATACTGCCATTACCTAGCATATTGACCAATTCCGAAACCTTTTTACCATACTGAATTGGTTGATTAAAAGGCTCAAGAAAGTTATGGGAGCTTAATATTGCTAAGTTGGTATTGTCCGACTTTTTATCTTTATAGGAGTGTCCATTAACAATGGCTAGGTCATCATCATAGTTCTCTTGACTAACAAACCCACCTGGATTTTGACAGAAAGTTCTTACTTTGTCTCTAAAAGGCACTGGGTATCCAATTAGTTTGGATTCGTATAAGACGTTATTGACCCTTTCCATTACTTCATTTCTAACTTCAACTCTTACACCAATATCAACGGTTCCAGCCCTGTGATCGATATGATGTTTCGTGCACATATTTTTAAGCCAATCGGCTCCTTTTCTTCCTGCGGCGACAATGACCTTTTCTCCAAGAATTCTTTGTTCTTCTTTTTGATCTTTTAAGGAAACTGCTTGTACCCCTTTAACTGTATCATCTTCTATGAACAAGTCTTTCACTAAATAGTTAAAACTTATTTCTACTCCGGCATCTAATAAATATTTTTGAATTTCATAGTATATCTCTTGGGCTTTTTCAGTGCCTAAATGACGAATTGGACAGTCAACCAATTTTAACCCTGCTTCAATTGATTTTCTGCGAATTTCTTTTATTGCTTCGCTGTTTTCTATTCCTTCTATTTTTGTATCTGCACCAAATTCAAGATATATGTCATCTGTATAGCTTATAAATTCTTCTGCTAGTGTTGTTCCTATTAAATCTGGTAGCTCTCCCCCAACTTCATAACTTAAAGAAAGCTTGCCGTCTGAAAAAGCACCTGCTCCTGAAAAGCCTGTAGTAATGTGACAATAGGGTTTACAGTACACACAGTTTTTCGTGTGTTCCTTTGGACAATGCCTTTTATCTATGCTTCTTCCTTTTTCAATAATTAATATCTTTTTCTTTGTTTCTTTTTTTACTAATTCTAAGGCTGTAAATATTCCCGCAGGTCCTGCTCCAACAATAATCACATCATAAGTCAACCGAATCACTCCCAATATAGTTAATGTATGTTTATAAGTAAAAGTAATAATTGTAGTTGAGGAAACTGTATAATTAAATTTAGACGAATAAATATAAAAAATATACCTTCCCTGCTTCGAATTTGTTGACTTATTTTTTCGCTATAAATTCAATGAGACAAGTCAACAAATGAGGCGCGACCTCAGGTAACATTTATATAGTAAGAAAATAGTGTTTTCTTACTATATAAATAGGGGTTGTAGGGGATGAAATCTCCTGCCCGTACTAAGGAAGGTGCTCAGACAGCTTTGCTGTTGTCGAAGGAAACCTAGGGTTTCCTAGCGAAAGCGACTCCGTCGCTATTTTGTATATTTATTCTATGAAAATCTTTAATAATGTAATTATACAATTTCCTCAGTTATATAGTTATATGGTAAAATTACATTTTTAACTGAGTAAATATAACTATACAACTTATAGCCTACAACTTTTTACGGTAGTTCGGTAGAAACGTTAAACCCATATTGTTTAACTTATATAAGTAAAAATTGTTATTTATTTTAATTTGGTAAGTGAGGAAATTACATAGTTTCCTCACTTAATTTAAAGCTATTTTTATAACCCTTGATAGTATAAAACTTCATTTTCTACTGTTTTAGTAGCTTTTTTTATGGCAACTAAGTGCTCTAGGTGCGCCATTGCTTCACCAGTTGCAAACCACTTTTGTGGTGAAGGAAATTCATCCCAGCCGTTACATCTTAACTCCCAGTGCATTTTTGCTGCGGTATCCCTCACTGATGTTTTATGATCCTTTATTATGTTTAAGATTTCTTCCAACCGCATTTGATGATGTTCCAGTAGTTCATCAATTCTCTTTTTATGATCTCTTATAATCTCTCTATGGGCTGTAAATAAGTAGTCTATTTTATAGTCATAAACTTTTTTCAGACTCTCAAAATATACGGAAAGAATTTCTTCATCAAAGCCCCAAAAAGTTATATTCGGCGTAATCTTCCCTAAAATGTGATCTCCACAAAAGAATAGTTTATGTTCTTTTTCATAGAGTGCAATATGCCCTGGTGTATGTCCCGGTATGTTAAGGATTTCAAAGGTATAGTTTCCTATTTTTAGGGTATCATTTTCTTCTAAGTATTCAAAATTAATGGGGTCCTTTGGACAATATAAATACCCTGGATGATTATCAAAGGAGACATTATCCTTTTCCAAATCAAACATGACTTTATAATCATTAAACCTTTCCCAATATTGGTTCGTTGTCATTTCATTAATTAGCTTGCCATCGATACTTCCTGCATAAACTTTCATACCCTCTTTGTGAAGCTTCGCTGCTAGTCCCGTATGATCTGAATGTAGATGGGTCACTAACAAGTCTGTTTTGTTTAGGTCAAGGCCTAGTTCTTTTATCCCTTTCATAAAGGAAGCTTCGACTTCTGGGTGGCTAAAGCCAGTATCAATAATTAAATTTCTGTCCTCTGAAGTAATTATGTAACTATTTAGCCCTTTTAGCGGACTTTTCGGTAGTGGAATCTCGTTTAAATATATATTTTCGTATAGTTTTTTTAACATCTTCTCACCCCATTTTATATATTTGAGGAAATAGCATCTATTTGTGCAATTTCCTCATTGATCATTCCTTCAATAGTACTACAGTGTATGGTGTGCATCATTTTTTTTATTTTTTAATATCTTTTTTAAATAAGCTAAATCTTGATCAATAAATCTGTGCTCTACTGCACTAATGTCAAATTTAAATAGCTTAAAGGCAAACTGTACGAAGTAACCTATAGAAAATGCAATAACCACTGTTCCAAGACCAACAGTTCCGCCTAAAAGATAACCAATGACTGATGCAGTAACCTCTATACTATTACGTATAAATCGTACTGATTTATTTGTGCGTTTTCTAAGCACCACCATTAGCCCATCCCTTGGCCCTGTTCCAAAACCAGCACCAATATAGAAATAACTAGCTACCCCGATGACAAATAGTCCTGATAACATCATTATTAAGCTTGGTAAAAAGCTTGAAAAAACAGGTATTGCTTCTAAAAACATTAATAAGTCAATATAGAGACCAATAAATATCATATTTGTAATTGTGCCCCAACCAAGTCGTTCTCCGAAAAAACTATTGGCAACGACTAGTACAAAACCTACGATTATACTCGCTTGACCAATTGTAATGCCCATTATATTTGCTAAACCCTGATGAAAAACATCCCAAGGCCCTAACCCTAATTCTGCTTCAATGGCCATTACAATCCCGACAGCGTATAAAAAGAGGCCAATGTTAAGCTTTACGATCCTTAACAAAACCTCTTTAACTACTTTATTTTTATCTACAATTTCTTCTTTCATGAAAAAACCCCACTTTCTAAGTGCAAGATTGCACACCATTTCATTATACATGATTCCTGGTTAAATTTAAATAGATAAAATAGGCTGCGACAAAGTCGTTAAAGACTTTAGCGCAGCCTATTTTTGTTTCATTAATTATCTTGCTATGCCGTCGAGAATAATCCTTATGATTGAATCTGGGTCTATATTGTCTATATCTTCTTTATCACAAACAATCCTTTTCCCATAATACTGGTTAATCGCGCCTACAATGGTTAATGCCATTGAATAGGTGTCGATATCTTCTCGTATCTCTCCATTTGCTTTTGCTCCCTCAATTATTTGATTAAAAAATTCAAAGAACCGATCCTGACTTTCTTCAATATACACTTTAAACTCTTTAGAAACAGCACTGGGATTTGATAAAATACTGTCTACCATATCCATATGCTCTTTGATAAAACTTCCATGATGTTGAGCAAATGTGATCAGTTTATCCTTTAATGTTTTTTCATTATTTACTGTACTACTAGCTGCTTCTATATAATTATTCACCACATAGTCAACCATTTTATGAAATAGTTCCTCTTTGCTAGCATAATACTCATATACTGTTCCTTTTCCTACGCCAGCTTCTTTTGCGATGTCTTCCATTTTCGCTTTATAAAATCCATATTGGCTAAATACTTTAATTGCACCTTGTAAAATTTCTTCTTCTCTTTTTATCTTTGACATATTTAACACCTCCTATTGCTATACCCCAATATTTGTATCACGGTTTATTAGATTTCTCATTTTAATTGACAAATCATCTATTAGCGTATATACAACAGGTATTAATACTAGGGTTAAAAGCGTAGAAAGTATTAATCCACCAATTACTACTGTTGCCATAGGTGCTTGCACCTCTGCACCTTCACCAATTCCAAGAGCTAACGGAAATAACCCTAAGGCAGTTGTCAATGTCGTCATTAATATCGGTCGAAGCCTAACCGGACCTGCGGATATAATTGCATCGGTTCTTTCTTTTCCTTCTTTTCTTAAAGTATTGATATAGTCTACTAATACAATCGCATTGTTTACAACAATACCGGCTAGTATAATTACACCAATAAGGGCAGGTACATTTAGTGTTCTACCTGTCACTAATAGACCTAATAGGCCCCCGGAAAATGCAAGGGGTACAGATAGTATAATAGTAAATGGATGCACCAATGATTCAAATTGGGCGGCTAAAACCATGTAAATTAAAACAACGGCTAAAATAAAGGCTAACATTAAATCAGAAATTGCCTTATCTAATTCTTCATTTTGTCCTCCAAATTCATAGAAATATCCATCGGGCATATCATACTTTTCTATTTCCCTTTCTATATCTGAAGTAACACTTCTTAGATCTCTATCTGTTATCTGACTGCTTACTGTAACGACTCTTTGCTGGTCTTCTCTTGTTATTTGAATTGGGCCTCTTTCTATTTGTATATTACTTACAATATCTAAAGGCACATTTCCACCCATAGGAGTAGGAATACCTACTTGTTGTAGTTTAGATAAACTTTCACTAGCATTATCCATCCCTCTAATAACAACATCAATCTCCGCACCACCATAGTTAAATCTTGTAGCTGTTATACCAGATGTAGCGTTTCTGATTTCATTTCCTATTTGAGCGGCGGTTAAACCATAATTTGCTGCCTGATTTTTATTAACATATACCCGTACTTCAGGTGTACCTTCACTAAAGCTTGTACTTACTTCTGAAGTACCATCTACTCCTTCAATTAGACTTCTAAAGTCTTGTGTAATCATTTCTAAGGTTTCTAGACTTTCTCCTTTTACGCTGATACTCACAGGATCTCCACCAATGCCCATCATCATATCACTAGCTTCATAGACACTAATTTCCGCACCGGGGATATCTCTAACCATCCCTCTTACTTCCTCTGCTACTTCTCCTGTACTTTTACTACGTTCACTCATTGGCACTAAGGTTAATGTCATTCTTCCTCGATTATTAACATTCCCACCCATATTAAATCCGCCACCGGCATTAATACCGGAGAACACCGTGTCTACATAATTAATAGATTCAATTTCTTCTTCAATTTCTAAAATGACTTCATTCACTTGATGTTGCTGGGAGCCTAATGGTAAATTTACATCAATATTTATTTGTCCTTCATCTATAGGCGGGAAGAATTCTGCTCCTATTAAAAATATGGATCCCATACTACTTAAAAATACGAGTACCGCAATGAATACTGTGCTCTTTCTATAAACTAAGCTCCAGCTTAATACTTTTTTATATCGATTTTCTACAGCACTGAAAAACTTATCAAAAGCATTAAAAATAACACTAAATCTTTTTCTTTTTTCTTTTTGATTGTTTACAATGTTTTCATCTTTGAGTATCTTGGATGACAACATAGGTATTAAAGTTAAGGATACAATCAATGATGCTGTTAATGATAATGTAACTGTCAAGGCTAGTTCTTTAAATATAATGGATGTAATCCCTTCAACAAATACAATTGGGATAAAAACAGCTACTGTTGTCAATGTAGATGCAGTTACTGCCATAGCAACTTCTGAAGCACCTTTAACCGCTGCCTCGGTTTTCGAATGGCCTTCGGTTCTAAAACGGTATATATTTTCTAAAACAACAATTGCATTATCCACTAACATTCCAATACCAAGGGCTAATCCCCCTAAGGTCATTAGGTTTAATGTAATTCCATTAAAGTACAGCAATATAAAGGTCGCAACCACAGATACAGGTATAGATGTCCCTATAATTAAGGTTGTACCTATGTTTCTTAAAAATAGATACAATATTAAAACAGCTAATAATGCCCCAAATATTGCATTTTTAAATACATTATCAATGGCTTCTGTTATAAAAAATGATTGATCAAAAACTGTAATGATATTAATATTCGTATATTCGCTTTGAAGGGCTTCAATTTCTGAATGAATTAATCTTGCTACTTGAACTGTATTGGTTCCTGATTGTTTTTGAATAGCAACATTAATACTGTCTTGCCCATTTGTCCTTGATACACTATTTAAATCACCTAAAGTAATATTTACATCTGCAATATCATCTAATTTAATAATGCCACCGGTTGGCAAAGTTATGGGCATATCTCTAATTTCCTCTACAGAATTAAATTCACCCATTGTTCTTATTGCCAGTGATTGATCCCCTCGGGTTACATTTCCTCCAGGTAGGTTTAAATTTGAAGCACCTACAAGCTGTGTTAGCTGTGTCATATTTAAACCGTAGCCTTCTAAGCTTTGTTGATTTACATTTATCTCTACTACATTTGAATATCCGCCAGATACATCAACCGAGGCTACCCCTTCTATTCTTTCAAGCCTTGGTTTAATAATATCTTCACTTAAGTTCTGTACTGCGGCTAGATCATTACCGCCTGTTATTGATAATTCAACAATTGGAGCGGCATTTGGATCTATTTTCATTACCATAGGATCTGTTGTCCCATCAGGTAGGAACCCTTTTACTAAATCAACTTTTTCTCTCATTTCTAGTGTTGCAAAATCCATATCTGTACCAAAATCGAATTGGGCGATTATAATTGAATTTCCTTCTGATGAAATAGAATGTACACTTTCTATACTATCTACTGTTGCAACAGCACTTTCGATTGGTCGTGTAACCATATTTTCTATTTCGTGGGGTCCTGCTCCAGAGTAAGAGGTATTTACAATCGCTACTGGCACCTCGATTTCTGGTAAAAGGTCCATAGGAAGTCGACTTAGTGAAATAGACCCAAGTAGCACAACGACTAATACCATCATTAAAATAGTAACTGGTCTTTTAACTGCTAATTTTGATAAATTCATATCTATTCACCCCTCACTACCTTAACCACTTCTCCATCTCCAACATAGTGCTGTCCTTTGATGATGACCTTATCATTTTTATTAAGTCCATCTATTACTTCTATATAATGATCTGACTCTAATCCTAGCTTTACATTTCTTTCTACTGCTTTGTTGTCTTCAACGATATACACAATTTCTTCACCATCTTTATCTAACACTGCACCCCGATTAATAACTAGTACGTCCTCTTTACGATCAAGGTCTAGGGTTAAACGGCCACTCATTCCTGGCTTAATCTTATTTTCCTCGTTAGATATATTTACTTTTACAGAATAAAGTTGTGTTCTCATATCCGGGGTATAGCTTATATCATCAATATTACCTACTATAACTTCCTCCTTGGCAGAGGGTATTGTCACAGAAACTTCCTGTCCCCTAGTAAGTTGATTAATCATTCCTTCTGTAACTTGCACTTGTAAAAATACACTTGCCATATCAACAATAATTGCTGCAGGCTGGGTATTGGTGGCTAATTGGTTTTCCATTACACTCAAATTTGTCACAAGTCCACTAATTGGGGCTTTAACTACGGTGGCATCAAGACCAGCCTTTGCCTGTTCATACCCGGCTTTAGCCTGATCTAAATAACCCTTAGCCTGTTGATGCGCCATTTCAGCTTGTTGTAGTTGGAATTTTGCCAATTCACTATTTAAAACAGATGCAGAGTCTTCTATAAATTGAAACTGTTCCCTTAAAGATTCTAATGTTAATTCCTCATGATCTTCCTCATTTTTTTCAGTATTGTCCTGTTCTTTCTTAGATGATTCATAATTTTCTCTTGCTTCGTTTACAGCATCTTTTGCTTGTGCTACGGCTTTTTCAGCTGCTTCAACCCCTGATTTAGCTTGATCAATCGCTTTTCTTATTTCTGTTTGATCTAGCACAAATAAAACACTGTCTTTTTCAACAAAGTCACCGTTTTCTACATTTACTTTATTAACCATTCCCGGCGTTAGTGATAATACCGGAGCTTCCTTGTTAGCAAGAATTCTACCATTAAAATCAGCGGAATTGGCTATTTTATCTTTTTTTATACTTCTTACTTCCACAGGTACATAATCCTCTTCTATTGCGGATGAATCTCCTTCTACATTCGTACAACCTGTAAAAGATATGCTTAGCAATAATAAACCTGCTAAAATTAGTATATTTCTTCTCAATGTATGTCCCTCCTATTTTATATCTAGACTGACCAGTCAGTCTAATCTTGCAAAAATAAAGCCTGACCCGTGGGTCAGTCAATTTATATTATATGTTTTATTTTATAAAATATCAACAATTACTAATAAATACCTTTTGTATTTATTTTAGTAACTATTCTCTCTAAGTATTTGTTTTATCTCTTCTACTTGTTCTCCCTTTACTGTTTCACTAGATCGGTCAATTTTGATGTATGTTTTTGATTTTAAGGGTGGCCCCTCTACAATGTGAACATGGTCTGCTAAATATAAAATTTCTTCGATATCATGGGTGATAAAAATAAGCATTTTATTTGTTTCTTGTACCTTTTCTCTAATATAGTCCATAACCTGCTTTTTTAAACCCATGTGTAAACCTTTAAAGGGCTCATCTAAAATATATACCTCTCCATTGGAAGCAAGGACTTTAGCAATAGCAGCTTGTCTCTTCATTCCGCCACTGAGCTGGACTGGATAGTAATCCCTAAATGGTTTTAATTCAACCAGGTCAATTAACTGATTAATTAATTCCTGGTTTTCTGCTTTTGTGCTATCCCCTATTGCCTTTAAAATGTTTTCTTCTACTGTTAATTCCGGATCTAAAAAGTTATCCTCTTGGTATAAATAAGCAATTTTTCTATTTTCTATTCCTTCTATTCTTCCACTGTCATAGGGCATGTCTGCCAATATGTCTAGTAGGGTTGTCTTTCCTGACCCCGATGGGCCAAAGATACAATTAATACCCTCTGAGGTTACCTTTAAATTTAGGTTATCTATAATTTTATCATTTTCCTCTTCAAAGGTTTTATTTAAATTTGTTATTATAATTTCCACCATAAATCCCCCTAACATTAAATCGCTATTGTTTCTTAGTAATATCAACTAATTGATTATATAAAAATTCATTAGCCTTTTTTAAGTTTATCGCTCTACCTTTCTTTGCACTCATAAAAGCATGCTCTGTAAAGCCTTCTGCTAATATACGATCCGCTTTCATGACCGTATAATTAAATTTCACTCTTGATGCACCCATATTGGCTATGGATGTTTTAATTGTAATTTCATCCCCATATTTTGCTGAGGATTTATACTTACAATTTGCTTCGATCACAGGCAACATAATATCCTGGTCTTCCATCTCTTTATAGTTAATACCGTATTTTTGTAATGTCTCTGTTCTAGCAACTTCAAACCACACTAAATAATTGGCATGATAAATAATTCCCATCTGATCTGTTTCACTATAGCGTGGGTTAATTTTTATTTCCTTCAAGTAAATCACCCTTTTTCTGTTAATCTGTTAACTCAATTGATACGTAATGCTGTACGCTTTTGTTTCATTTTCCATAGATAAACGAGGCTGATCCTCTACCCAATGTCCATCATATCCCTGCTCTTTCATGGTTAATTCAAAGTGACACATTGCTATACCCATATCTATCTTTTGAATGTCATACCCAAGGGCTTTACCATAGCCCTTTGTTCTTTCCAAGTAAAAATGACATTGGTTATCTTGAACAAGTATTCTCCATGGTTGTTTATTAGAAGCTGAAGGTGCAATCCTTACCATGTTTAACGCTTCTTTAAAAATACCTGCTTCACTTTCATTCATTGGCTTGTCCCAACTGTTATTAAAAAATAGTGTCTCAAAGGGTTTTCTATTTTTTGATCCGGCTGCGAATCTAATAAAGGAATCCATGAAACTTCTTTTCCCCTCTGGATAACCAATTGGGCTAATGATCGGAAGCACATCATTATCGTCTAACTTAATTGTTTTTTGCCATTCACTTCTTTTAAAAGTACCACCTAACCAACAGGTACCAAGCCCTAAAGAGGTTGCATAGAGAATACCTTGTTCAAAAACATATCCTAACTCCTCCATACACCGGTCTTCTTTAGGTGTTACTGCTATAATGTAAGTGGGACACCTTTTGATTACACCATATGTACCAAGCTTTTGTTCAGAACTTTTTGCAGCTGCAATATCAATCATTTCAAATTTTATTGGCACATCAAAAGGTCCTTTTGTATTATTTAAATAATTTATAATATCATCTCTTAAATTTTTTTCTAAGCTTTTTCCGTCATAAGTACGTACAGACGATCTATTTTTAATTGTTTCAATTACATTCACCTTATCACGCCTTCCTTTACTTAATCTAGCCAATCTCGTAGTTTTTCCATATTTTTTATGGTCATTTTTTTTCCCTTTAAGTCAATGGACCCTTCCTTTTTAAATTGACTCAAGGCTCTACTTACTGTTTCTCTGGCGGTACCAATCATGTTTGCAAGTTCCTGTCTGGAAATATCTAATTTTAATTCAATACCCTCTGATGTTTTTATCCCATTTTCTTTAGATAACTTTAATATTGTTTGGGCAGTTCGTGCATAAGTGTCCCCAAGGGCCAGTTCTTTTACTTTTTGCTGTGATTCAAATAGTTTTTTACTAAAAACTTTTATAATCTCAAGGGCTATTTCTGCATTTTCTTTAATTAGCTTTTCTAGATCTCTATTCTTTATTACGCCTACCTCTGCATCCTCTATAACTTCAGTTGACGCTGGATAGGGGATATTATTGAATAATGTTACTTCTGCAAAAACATCTCCGGAACCTACAATATTAAAAATATGTTCTCGTCCGTCAAGGGTTGTTTTATAAATTTTCACCTTTCCACTTTTAAGAAAGTACACTGCTTCGCCTAGATCGCCCTCAAAAAATATTGTGGTACCCTTGCTTAAATTTTTATAGGTTGAAATTTTGCTTATTTTTTCTAAGTCATCAGATTTCAGGTCTTGAAATCCTGGAATTTTTTTTAATATTTCTATTGTTTTTCCTTGCATATCCTTCCCCCTATTTTTTAATACTTTATAATATAATATACTATTTTAAAAGAAATTGAAAACGAAGGAAGGTATGTGATTTTTGTCATTTTATTTTATTTAAATTTGAGTTATTCTACTTATAAGAACTTTCCCTTAAGTTTATATATAAATTAATTTTGGAGGTGCCTTATGAAAATTACAAAAGATACTTTAATCAGTGACATACTTAGAATGAACCCAGACGCAGCTTCTATTTTAATGAGCTTTGGTATGGGATGCTTAGGTTGTCCTTCCTCACAAATGGAGACTTTAGCCCAAGCTGCTGGTGTTCACGGTATTGACGTAGATGAATTACTTGAAAAATTAAATGCATAATCTATTAAGTAAGGAAATTGCATCATTAAATTTAGTCGAAAAAATATAAAAAATATACCCTCCCTGCTTCGAATTTGTCGACTTGTTTTTTTGCTATAAATTCAATGATACAAGTCAACAAATGAGGCGCGACCTCAGGTAACATTTTGTATATTTATTCTATGAAAACCTTTGATAATGTAATTATGCAATTTCCTCAAGTGAAAAAGAATATTCTTCGGAATATTCTTTTTTTATTTAATCTTATGTATTTACAGCTGTAATTTTTAGGCGCATAATAATAATGTACTACATTAATAGGAGGCGCATTAAAATTGTTAATTCACTTTTTTGAAAACCTAGTAACTTATGCTATTCATTTACTTGAAGCTATGGGCATGTTTGTTATTACTTTTACAGCTGTAAAAGCTTTTTACAAATATGCTAAGACTGGCTTTAATTTTACTGATGACACCATTAAGATTGAATTAGCCAAATCTTTGGCTTTAGGTCTTGAATTCAAGTTAGCCGGCGAGATTTTAAAAACTGTTACTGTTAGAACATTAGGAGATGTTTCTATACTTGCCGCTGTCGTTGTACTAAGAGTTATTTTGACCTTTGTTATTCATTGGGAAATTGAATCAGACACAAAACATTGTAATGAATTCTTAAGACTAAAGAAAAAATCCTCTGAATCTCAACATGCTGATCGAAATGCTCCAAATAATTAAACCAACTTACCTCAGCATTACTGAGGTAAGTTGGTTTAATTTGTCTTATGCTAGTTTTTCTTTTCTCTCTTTTGTTAAGCTACTCCATTTACCGCATTTATCCCCCCACTGGGCCATTACTTGTCCATCCTGTACAATCTCTATAACTTCACATAGATTTGCACAATCATGGCACTCTCTACCTTTTACGTTGTATCCTGAATGAATGATATCAAAACCATTAAAGCTTGTTGGTTTGCCTTTTGCTGCATGTTCTTTAGCTAGTAAACAACATCCAATTGCACCCATTACATCATGATGAGGAGGTACAAAAACCTCCTGTCCTAAGGCTTCTTCGAAGGATTTTTTAATGCCCACATTAGCCGCTACACCACCTTGAAATACAACTGGTCCGGCAATTTCTTTTCCTTTGCCTAAGTTATTTAAGAAGTTTCTTACCAAGGCATCACATAATCCTTTTATTATATCTTCTTGGTTATGTCCAAGCTGTTGTTTATGTATCATGTCAGATTCTGCAAAAACTGCACAACGCCCAGCGATTCTTACAGAATTTGTAGATGATAGTGCTAATTCGCCGAAATTTTGAATCTCAATACCCATTCTTGCTGCCTGACGATCTAAAAAGGAGCCTGTCCCAGCTGCACAAACAGTATTCATTGCAAAATCGCTAATGACACCATTTTTAAGTAATATTATTTTAGAGTCTTGCCCCCCTATTTCCAGTATGGTTCTTACACCGTCTACAAAATTTAAAGCTGCAATTCCGTGGGCTGTTATTTCGTTTTTCACAACATCTGCACCAACTATTATTGATGCTAGCTGTCTACCACTTCCTGTTGTGCCAACGCCTCTTACTTTAATATCTTCTTTTATATTTTCTTTAACTTCCTTTAGCCCTCTTTGTATTGCATCTATTGGCCTGCCTTGGGTTTTGGTATATACTTTACCTAAAATTTCATGTTCATCATCCATTAATACTACATTTGTACTAACTGAACCAACATCAATACCTAAGTAACAGTTCTTCACTTGTTTTTTGCTCCTTTCTTTTTACGAGTAAATCCACAAATGCTTCTAGTCGTGTATTAAAACCAGCTTCGCCAGTCATTTCATCAACAATTAAACATAAGTATGGAATATCGTACTCTTTTTCTATTCTAGGCATGATACTCTGTGCTACAATCTCAGGCATACATGTAAAAGGATACACCTGTATTAAGCCATCAAATCCTTGCTCTGCGTAAAGCACCCCGTAACCAACTGTTTCTCGGGCATGCCCACCAATCATTGTTTTTAAATAGGGTTTTGCAGCCTTCCACACTTTCTTTTCTCTTGTCAGCTTCAAAGGATGCAAAATTAAGTGTTCTGTTACCCACTTACTGAGACTTAAAGATTTGTGGATTTCTACACCCATTTCTCCCAATCTTTTTTCCATATGTAAATTAACGGAAGGTTCAATAATTGTATAGATTTCCCCTATTAAGCCTACTTTAATTACTTCTTTATCTGGATCTTCCTCAACGCTTAGTATGTTTTTCTTAGCTTGTTTAATCAACTTTGAAATGGCTTTATATCCATAAACATTTCTTATGTCTTTATGTAATTGTTCATAATAAAAATCAACTGCTCCAATTTCTTTCTGTCGGGGTCTTTTGTAATATGCAATTTTCTCTAAATCATCTATTTGATAAAGAATACGTACTGCTCTATAAAGTGCCTTTATTATTTTAAAAGGATTTTTCGTATTTGCTAATTCAAATATTCCACTAAAAAATTTTTTATAATCACCTTGTGGGGCATCCAGTAAATAGATATTAACCTGTTCACCTATTTCTTTTAATATTTCTTTTTGTAAAATAGAGTAGTACCCAAAACGACAAGGACCACAACTCCCAATCATGATAATGGTATCTGCTCCTTTTCTAATACTCTCAATAAAATTACCAATATTAATTTTTAGTGGCAGACAAATAGATTCTGGGGAATGCTTTGTCCCAATATTAAGTGTTTCTTTACTACACGCATCTGGTACAATTACATCTAATCCCAGTTCTTCTAGAAGTACTTTTGTTCCAATGTACTGATTACCCATGTGCGGAAAGGTTATTTTCATCTCTTTTCCTCCATTCAATCATGTCTAAAAATGCTTCTAGTCTTGTATTTACACCAGCCTCTCCTGTATGCTCATCTACTGTAATTAACAAATATGGAATTTCAGCAGACTTTCTTGTTTTTCTTTCAGATAAATCTTCGATTATAGAGTCAATTCCACATCCAAAGGATGATAAATATATAACACCATCTACTTCATTTTTTTCAGCTATATGCATTGCCGTTCCAAGTATTTTCCGACCAAAACTCCAAAACATTTTCTTTTCTAACTGACCTACATTATGGTTTATTTCTTCAAAATCCATCATTTCGGGCACAA
The DNA here is from genome assembly GCF_031432315.1 of Serpentinicella sp. ANB-PHB4. Lineage (NCBI taxonomy): Bacteria > Bacillati > Bacillota > Clostridia > Peptostreptococcales > Natronincolaceae > Serpentinicella > Serpentinicella sp. ANB-PHB4. The sequence goes on along the minus strand of NZ_JAVKGO010000003.1, from coordinate 118,090 downwards.
TCACTTCAATATGCTGATCTAATAACTTTTGAATTAAATTCATAGATCCATAACTATCAAAAATATTATAGGAGTGACCTAGGAGGGCAACCTTTATATTTTTTTTCTGCTTAATATTTTTTTGGGTTAACACTTCGTTAATTTCTCCGTCTAAAGGAAAATTCCCGTCCATAATTTTTTCTCTATATTGGTTATAAACTTCTAATGCTTTTTTATATGCGTTCCATATTTTTATCGGATTTTTCGTAATAACCCTACCAAATTGATATATAGTCCATTTCAAGCTTTTTCTTGAACGATTAAAATTAATTTCTGTGTCTATTATTTGGGGCAAACCAGGTATAGAGTGGTTTACCATCTCTGGCAGTCCGCAAAATTTTGGACAGATATATTCATTCTCATAAACACTCATCACTTTTGGTATAAATATTACATCAACACGATCTTTTAAGTTTAAAACATGTCCGTGGAATATTTTAACTGGTAAACATGCCTCATCCACTGTATTTTTAACTCCCAAATCCAATGTTTCTTTATTGGTTGGATCTGATAAAATCACTTCTGCTCCCAGCTCTTCATAAAATGTTTTCCACAAAGGATAATAATCAAAAAACCATAGTGCACGGGGTATACCTATTTTTATAGCCATATTATTCCTCCCTTCAACATCTGTCTATTATTACCTTAATATTCGAGATATATACTTAGGTTATTGGACAAAATTTCAAAAGTATCTTGTACAGTTTTGGATAGGAGGAATAATATTATAATCTCTAAGACATTGGTAGTATAATCCTTCCAATGATTTGTCTGATCTTTTGTGTAAAAGACAAACGCTCATAATCCTTATATTTAATTCTTGTACTTTTATCTATATACCTATCTATTGCTTCTACCATTTGATTACAAAGTTCTTTGTTAAAAATTAAGACATTTAATTCATAGTCTAAATAGTAGCTTCGCATATTTAAGTTCGAAGACCCGACGGATAGAATTTCATCATCTACAACAACAGCCTTTGTATGTAAAAAACCATTGCTATACATATAAATTTCTACTCCAGATTTTAATATTTCTGGAAAAAATGATTCGTTTAGCCAATCTATTATAAATGACTCTGTCTTGTCTGGTACGATTATTTTTACATCTACTCCTCTTAGTGCTGCTGTTTGTAATGCTTCTAATATTGCATCATTTAATACAAAATATGGTGTTGATATATATAATCTCTCTGTTGCTGCATTAATGAGAGAAAAATACTTTTGCTGTATTTCATGCCACCCTGTATCAAATCCTCCAGCCACTACTTGTACTGGTAATTCTTTCTCCACACTTGATTTAGGATAGTAAACTTTATCCATTAGTTTTTGGTCCGTTAGATAATACCAGTCTGCTAAAAATATTTTCTGTAACCAATTTACGGATTCACCCTTCATTTTGATTAATAGATCTTGCCACTGACCAATATTTTCATCCCGACCTAGATATTCATCCCCTAAATTAGCTCCACCGGTAAAAGCAACGTTACCATCAACAATTAACATTTTCCTATGGATTCTATTATTCAACTTTCCAGTTATAAGGGAATGTTTAACTGTATTAAAAGGATAAATTTCTACTCCTGCATCTTCAAGGGCATTTCTATACCCTTTGCTTAATTTGAAGCTGCCTAAAGCATCGTATATAAAACGAACCTCTACTCCTTCTTTTGCTTTTTGTATCAATGCATTTTTGAATTTTTCACCTATTTTATCATCTCTTGTAATATAAAATAGGATATGGACATGGTGCTCTGCTTTCTTAATTTCTTCTATCATTTCGTCAAAATAATGTTTTGGATCAGTTAGTAGGGATACTTGATTATTGTATGTAACGGGTAGCCCTGAGCTACTCTCAATCATTGTTGCTATACCTTGGTTCCTTATACCCTCTAAGCCTTTACTTTTTCCAGTTGCATCTACTAATTTTTCAGCTTGTCTAATATAATCACTATATTTTTTTTTATAGCCGTTAGGTTGTCTTGCATTTTGCCATATTAATATCAGTGTTATAAATGCTAGAATAAATAAAACACTTAATATTATTTTTATAATTAATAGTCCTGTTTGTCCCTTTATAAAATTTGAAATAAACAATAGTACTGCAAATACCATTGTTAGTGCAACTGCATAAGGATAAAACCCTATTATTAATAACTGGGGTATTACATTAAAAAAATTAAAGAAAAAAACCGTTGCAAATAATAAACAAGTTACTATAATAAAAAATTCAATCATTGTAACACCTCTTTTGTGTAAATTCTTATATTTTCTTTAGTATAGTCTTTTACCAATCATTCTATTTATGTACAAAAAAAGAAACCTGGTTGCTGCTTCAGATTTCCTTTTGTTTATTATATATTTCTGTTTAATCCCTTTACAGCTGATAAGACTTCTTTCCCAATTTTGTAGTTAGGAGCAATTTCAACTGCTCTTCTAGCGTATTTTTCTGCCTTCCCTAGATCATCAAGATTTAAATAAGTTACTGCCAAGTTGCAAAGAATTTCTGGATGATTTAAATCATATTCTAAAGCTCTTTTAAAATATTTAAGCGCTTCATCAAAATGGCTTTTTTCTATGTATCTGCTCCCTAAGCCTTCGTAAGCTTCGATAATATTTAACTTTATTTTTTCATTTTTCTTAAACTCAGGATACTTTTTCAATAAGGTTTCAAAGTATTTAACAGAAAGTTCATATTGCGCTTGTTTATTATGCTTTATCCCAAGCCAAATAAGTTGATCAATTTCGTCTTTTGGCTTTTCTTCTTCTACTTCGGTTTTGCTTTGTTCTCTCATTCTTCTATAAGGGTTATTAAGTTTGTTTTTTAGTGATAGTTCGAATAGTCTGTCCGATAATACAAGTATTTCTTCCAGGTTCCGTACCTTACTAATATAAACTCTCGGTATATTACTAAACCCAATATAAGCTCCAACTAAAGTTAAAGCCATACTTGTAACTGTATCAGTATCCTCTGCATTTAAACATTCTCTTAAAATTTCATCAAAGTTATTAGGGTGTCTTAAAAAGGCGTACATGGCTAAAGGAAGTGACTCTAACACATATGCACTACTCCCAATAATCTTTTCCACTTCACTTACTGTCCTATCTTCATCTAAATAATCATATAAATCAAAATTTATTCTGTTATATAAATTTGTGTCTTCCTTTGCTTTTGTTGTGTAAAGTGTGGTTTCTATCCCTTTTATACTTTTTCCCACCATAGATAAAATATCATTTAATTGCTTCTTGTCATTTAGAATAAAGGGTTCCGTATTAAGTAGCTGGGCAATAGCAACACTTAGTCCAATACTTGACGCCGTGGCCATCTCATCTACATGTGTAATAACACCTTGAATACCAGCTAACATCTTAAGAGAAGTATAATCACCATAATTAATAAGTGCCGCTGGGGCACATCTCATTGCTGCACCATTTCCAGCTGAATCTACACCACTTCTAAACCATTCTAATCTTCGATCTCTATAATTAGTAATAAATGTCTTAAGGGTTTCCCCGCTATCTGTAATGGGGTATTTAATAAATCGATTCGCTATATCTTCAGGATTAAACCCTTGATTAATTATTAATGACTCAGCAATTAAAATAGTCATCTCTGTATCATCAGTTACAGTTAATGACATAGAATGCCGGTTACTTTTAAATAAATTCATTGCATATTCTTTTTCATTACCATATTGCCCATCAACAAAATTGCCAAAGGCATCACCAATTGCTAGACCAACAAAGGCACCCCTTATCTTATCTAAGTAATCTATTTTCGACTTAGGAACTAAGTTTATACTTTCATTGAATTGCATAAATTTTGGTATATTATTTTCATAAACTAAAAAGTCATAGAGTTTTTCTAAAGTTTCTGAGTGCATTTTTTCACCTCTTAATAGCATATTAATCTTACTCGTGCAAATTGCAATTGAGAAAATTGCTAATTAAACTTAGGGATTAAATAAAAATAATGCAAAATAAAATTGTATAATTTCCTAACCTGACTTAATAGATGCTAAAGTGATTTATATATTTTTTCACATTAACTTTATTTCGACTTTATATCTCAATTTCCTTTAATTAATTAATATATCTTTTAAAGTAACAATTAACTTTACACTGACTGTATATTGACTTTACTTTTTTAACATGTTATATTTTAAGAAATTTACCTTTAAATTAGTTCTGAGAGACTAATAAGGGAGTATACACTCCCAAGAAAATTCTGTTAGGGAGGTTTTATGATGAAGTTAAAAGGAAGAAATCTAATTGATCCAAATGACTTTTCAATAGAAGAACTAAATAAAGTAATTGGATTAGGTTTAGATATTTACAAAAATCCTTCAGTTTATTCAGATATATGCAGAGGGAAAATATTAGGGACTTTATTTTATGAACCAAGTACAAGAACCCGTCTTAGCTTTGAGTCTGCAATGCTACGTATGGGGGGTAGTGTACTTGGTTTTTCTGATGCTTCTACTAGCTCTGTTAGCAAAGGGGAAAGTATTGCTGATACAATACGTGTACTGGATGGCTACGCAGATATTCTGGTTATGCGACATCCAAGAGAGGGTGCCCCTAAGCTTGCATCCGAATTTTCATCTGTTCCCGTTATTAATGGAGGCGACGGCGGACACCAACACCCGACCCAAACTTTAACAGACTTAATAACAATTAAGCATTATAAAGGAGATATTTCTAACTTAAAAGTTGCATTTTGTGGTGACTTACTATTTGGACGTACGGTTCACTCTTTGTTAAAAACCTTGAGTCGGTTTCCTAATATGGAATTTGTGCTTATTTCACCAGAGCAATTAAAAATTCCCCAACATTTAAAAGAGGACTTATTAACGCAGTATAATGTTACCATTACTGAAACAGATTCTTTAGAAAGCTATATTAATGAAGTAGATATTTTATATATGACACGAATACAAAAAGAGCGTTTTTTTAACGAAGAGGAATACGTAAAGCTAAAAGATAGTTATGTATTATGTAAAGATAAACTTAAAGAAGCTAAAAAAGACATGCTTGTAATGCATCCGTTACCAAGAGTTAATGAAATTCACTATGATGTTGATCATGATCCTAGAGCAAAGTATTTTGAGCAAGCAAAGCTAGGTGTTTATGGGAGAATGGCGCTTATGGCACTTCTATTGGGGGTGGTAGAATGTTAAAGGTAACTAGTATTCAGCGGGGGATTGTAATTGATCATATCTCATCGGGGAAAGGCTTAAAGATTTTCCAAAAATTAAATTTAGATAAGCTGAATTCTCCAGTTGTTCTTTTAATGAATGTACCAAGTAAAGTGCTTGGAAAAAAAGATATTATTAAAATTCAGGATTCTATTGATTTAGATTTAAAGGCCTTGGGGCTAATTGATCCAAACATAACGGTTAATATCATTGAAAATGGTGAACGAGTGGAGAAGAAAAAACTTGTGCTTCCAGAAAAAGTTACTGGTCTATTTCAATGTAAAAATCCTAGGTGTATTACCTCTATCGATGATTATGCAATATCAGAGTTTACCCTTGTTGAAGGAGATAAGACAAAATATAAGTGTAACTATTGCGAGGAGATTACCGAATATAAGCTGTAAAATTAAGCGGATTAATTCTAGTAAACTTTCAAATTTTATTTTTACTTATATTTAACTGAAAGAACACATTCGCTTTATTTTATTATCAGCGAATGTGTTCTTTTTAGTATTTTAAATCATTCTGATTTTGGTAAGAAAAGCGTTGCTTTTTCCTCTTCGTTTATTAGTTTAGTTAAAATATTTTCTTTTTTTCCATTGGCTAATACCATAGGTATGCCGTAATAGTTTACTGTCTTTGCTGCTTCAATTTTTGTACAGATTCCACCGGTACCAAAATCATTTGTATCTCCAACTTCAATGGTTTCTAACAAATGTACTGGGTCTGTTACGACTTCAAGTAGCTCTGCATCTTTAAATACTTTAGGATTTTTATTGTAAACACCATCAATATCACTAAATAATACTAGTAGATCTGCATTCCATAGATTAGCTGCTAGGGCTGCTAGGCTGTCGTTATCTCCTATTTTAATTTCTGCGACACAAACTGTATCATTTTCATTGATCACCGGAACAACGCCTTCATCAACCAGTGTAAAAAGTGTATTTCTAATATTTAATGTTCTGTTCGGGCAAGAAAAATCCTCTCTTGTTAAAAGCATTTGTCCAATATGAATTTCATGGGTTTCAAAAACTCTTCTATAAGCATCCATTAACTCGACTTGCCCTATTGCACAAAGGGCTTGTTTGTAATGAATATCTTCTTTTCTTCGCCAACGCTGTATTGTAGATACACCGGCTATTCTTGCACCGGAAGAAACGATCACAACTTGTTTCCCTTGATTCATTAGATCATTAACATTGTCACTTAATTTCTGCATAAATGCTTTATTTATTGTACCATCATCATTGGATAAGGTATTACTACCTATTTTAATTACAATTTTTCTGCTATTTTTTAATAACTCAGCTATCATGATGTACCCCTTATTCTCTTATTTGTCCTTGACCAACAATTGTGTATTTTACAGTAACTAATTCATTTAATCCCATTGGTCCTCGGGCATGCATTTTTTGTGTACTAATACCCATCTCAGCCCCAAAACCAAATTGAGATCCATCAGTAAAACGGGTAGATGCATTTACATATACTGCAGCAGCGTCGATTTCTCTGCTAAACCTGTTTGCATTTGATAAGTTCTCTGTTAAAATCGCCTCTGAATGCTTTGTTCCAAATTGATGTATATGATCGATCGCTTCGTCTATATTCTCTACTACTTTTACGGCTAATATAAAGTCAAGATATTCTTCTGCCCAATCTGTTTCTTTTGCCACTTTGACATCTATATGCACTCTAGATTTTTCACAAGCTCTTAACTCGACTCTACCATCTACACGCTTATGAAGCTCTTGCAATAAATCCTTAGCCATGTTTTTGTGTACTAGAGTGGTTTCACAAGCATTACATACCCCTGCACGTTGTGTTTTTGCATTTTCAATAATATCAACAGCATTTTTTACATCTGCAGTTTCATCTACGAAAATATGACAGTTACCTACGCCAGTTTCAATCGTTGGTACTGTTGCATTTTTCACTACCATTTGTATTAGGTCGTTTCCACCTCTTGGTATGATTAGATCTATATAGTCATTTAATGTTAACATCTCTTTTACAATTTCTCTATCCACATCGTCTATAAATCCAATAACATTTTCAGAAATTGGACTATTTCTTAATCCCTCTTTTACCACTTTAACTAATGCTCTGTTAGAGTTAATCGCTGTTGAGCTTCCCCTTAACAAAATACAGTTTCCACTTTTTAAGGTTAGGGCAAATGCATCGATTGTGACATTTGGTCTTGATTCGTATATAATCCCTACTACGCCAATCGGTACTGTCATTTTACTTACTATTAGTCCGTTCTCTAGTGTCCAAACATCATTACTTTTCCATACAGGGTCATTTAAGTCTATGATTGTTTGTATATCCTTTGTCATGCCATCAATTCTTGTTTCGTCTAACTTTAAGCGGTCAATTAAACTTTCTTTCATACCTTTTGCTCGTGCATTTTCAATATCCTTCATGTTTTCGTTAATAATGAAGTCTTGATTTTTCTTTAGGCTTAGGGCCACTTGTTTTAGTGCTTCATTTTTTGATTTCGTATCAACTGTAACTAAAGTTTGTGCTGCTTTTTTTAGTTCTTTACAAGTATTTAATAACTGAGACATATGATCACTCCTTTTTTATATTATATATCTGTATCCTTAACATATTAGAAAAAGTAACAAAAACTCAAAAAATCCCCTCCCTGTAAACAGGGACGAGAGTTTATTTTACCCGCGGTACCACCCTAAGTTGGTCTTTTGTTAGACCCTACTTAACAATTGTTAACGGAATTACCCGTAATAGCTTGTTAGGCTAAAAGACTCCAGAGTGGGTTCAAAAAGTTAAGTTTGCAAGGCTCTCAACTATGCCTTACTCTCTGTGAAACATCCCTTTTTTACTACTCTCTTTCTTTGTTTTTATATGTTTAATTAAAACTAATTATATATAAAATTCTTTTTTGTGTCAATTATAGAATTGGGAAGTGTAGGGTTTCCTCAATTATAATAATGAAGTCTAACTAATTCAATATAAATTATACTGTTATCGCATTATTCTACATGTTTCTACAATATGTATATGTTAGTGTTTTAATAAATCGAAATAAATTACAACTTACTAGGAGGGGATACTGTTGTTGGGCACTATTGAATTTAGTCTTATTGGTATTCTTATGTTAATTTTAAATGTTGGCGCACTAGCTTTTATAATTGCGCTACTATATCGGATTTATAAAAAACTTAAATAACTACCTTTGAAGCTTTATGGGTTTTGTACAATATGGTGTGGGTATATCCATAACATATTTTTATATTGGAAAGTAAAATTACTTATTTTATTCTTTTAAGATTTAAAAGAATAAAAAGTTTGTTTAAGTTATAGAATCTGTGGGTATACTTAACAATGTGAAATTATTCCATGATTATAAGGAAGGAGTTTTTAATATGAGATATGTTTGCATACCATGTGGTTATGTATATGATCCTGAGTTAGGTGATCCTGATGCAGGGATAGAACCAGGTACTGCTTTTGAGGATATTCCTGATGATTGGGTTTGCCCTATCTGTGGTGTTACAAAAGATATGTTTGAGCCTACAGAATAATAAATACTTGTTTACAGTTTACATCTCTCTTTAAAAAGGAGCAGATATTTTTTAATATCTGCTCCTTTTATATTACTAATAAAATAAATAAAATCTTTATTTTTGTATAGCATAAAAACTTATCTATTCTATTGTAATGGGTAAATCATTCTCTTCAAATTGTTTTTCTATCGCTTTCCACAAATCATCTATCCCTAATTTCTTTAAGGAAGATATGGGTACGACTTTTGCATCTGAAGCCATTTGTAGTTTTTGTCTAATATTTTTTATGCTTTTTTGTTGTTGGTTTTTTGATATTTTATCCGACTTCGTTGCCACAACAATTCTACCATAGCCATAATGTCTTATCCATTCATACATTAGCTTATCATCTGCTGTTGGGTCATGGCGTATATCAACAAGTAGAAGTACTTCTTGTAAATTAGGTCTACCCGCTAAATAAGTCTCCATCATTTTGCCCCAAGAAGCTCTTTCAGATTTAGAAACCCTAGCGTAACCATAACCGGGTAGATCTACTAAATAAAATTCTTTATTTATGATATAAAAATTTATTGTTCTTGTCTTTCCAGGATTTTGACTTACTCTTGCAAGATTTCTTCTACCCAATATCGTATTGATCGTTGAAGACTTACCAACGTTTGAACGGCCTACCATTGCAATTTCTGGTAATTCATCCTCTGGGTACTGGGCCGGTGCTACTGCTGAAATTACAATATCTGAAGTTTTAATCTTCATTGTTTTCGCCCCTTTTTAGCGCATATTCTAGTACTTCATCCATATGGTCTACAAAATTTAATTTAATTGTTTTTCTAATGTTTTCTGGTATGTCATCTGCATCTTTTTTATTCTCCATTGGAAGAATGATATTTTTAATTCCTGCCCGCTTTGCGGCTAATACCTTTTCTTTTACACCGCCTATAGGCAACACTCTGCCTCTTAGTGTGATCTCCCCGGTCATTGCAATATCTTTCCTCACAGGTATATTTGTTAATGCAGATATAACCGCAGTTGCCATGGTTATACCAGCTGATGGTCCATCCTTTGGTGTTGCACCTTCAGGGACATGAATGTGTAAATCAACTTTTTCATGGAAATCTGGATCAATCTCAAATTCTTCTACTTTTGAGCGAGTATAGCTTATGGCAGCTTGGGCGGACTCTTTCATCACGTCACCAAGTCTTCCAGTAAGGGATAGCTTTCCTTTCCCTTTCATTGGTGTTACCTCTATTGATAAAGTGTCTCCACCAACAGCTGTCCAAGCTAATCCTCTTGCTACACCAACTTCGTCTTTTTCATTCATCATCTCAAAAGAATAAATCTTTTTACCTAAATATTTATTTAGATTATTAGGCATCACTCTTACGGTCTTCACCTTTTCTTCGACTATCCTTTTTGCTGCTTTACGACAAACATTTGCAATCTGTCTCTCTAAATTTCTAACACCTGACTCTCTAGTGTAGTAGGTTACAATATCTCTAATTGCTTTTTCAGATACTTGAATTTGATCTTTCTTTAAGCCATGCTCTTTTACTTGCTTAGGCAATAAGTATTTATCCGCTATTTTATATTTTTCTTCCTCAGTATAACCGGCAATTCGAATGACTTCCATACGATCTAATAAAGGTCTTGGAATCGTATCTAATGAATTGGCTGTTGTAATAAACATAACCTTTGATAAATTAAAGGGTATTTCGAGATAATGATCTGTAAAAGTATTGTTTTGTTCTGGGTCAAGCACTTCAAGCAACGCTGACGCAGGATCCCCTCTAAAGTCACTAGCTAGCTTATCTATTTCGTCTAAAAGTAGTACCGGATTCTTAGAGCCTACTTGACGCATGGCAGAAATAAGCCTTCCTGGCATTGCTCCCACATAGGTTCTTCTATGGCCTCTTATCTCAGCTTCATCTCTAACTCCACCAAGAGACATTCTAACAAACTTTCTATTTAAAGATGCTGCTATGGATTTGGCAATGGACGTTTTTCCCACTCCTGGAGGCCCAACTAAGCATAGAATAGGCCCTTTCATGGATTTTGAAAGCTGTCTAATTGCTAGATATTCAAGGATTCTTTCCTTCACTTTTTCTAAACCATAGTGGTCATCATCTAAAATCTTTGATGAAACCTTTAGGTCTAGACGATCTTTTGTCTCTTTTTTCCAAGGTAAATTAAATATCCAATCAACATAGTTTCTAACTACCCCTACTTCAGCAGAAGATGGAGCTAGTTTCAATAGTCGATCTACTTCTCTTTGTACTTTATCGTGTATATCCTTTGGAAATTTTAGTTTTTTCAGCTGTTGTTTGTATTCGTCAACTTCTTCTACTAAGCCCTCATCTTCTCCAAGCTCTTTTTGTATTGCTTTTAACTGCTCTCTTAAGTAATATTCTTTTTGCACTTTATTGATTTGCTTTTTAACTCTGCTATTAATTTTCTTTTCTATTTCAAGAATTTGAATTTCTTCTAATATGTATTTGTATAAAACTTCTAATCTTTCTGTAACATCGAAGGCTTCTAAAATCTGTTGATTTTGGGTTGGTTTTAATACAATATTTGACGCAACCATATCTGCTAGTCTTCCTGGAACTTCAATTTCATTCATTGCTAAAAGCACTTCCGAAGAAATTTTATTGCTAACATCTATGTAGTTCTCAAATGCCTCTAACACACCACGCATAAGTGCTTCAATTTCTTCATTTGTTTCTTCTTCCTTGAACCCTTCTTGTTCTTCCACTTCTACTGTAAAGTAGGGGGTTTCTTGTGTGATATCACTTATTTTAGCTCTAGAAATACCTTCTACTAATACCCTGATCGTATCTCCAGGAAGTTTTAGCATTTGCTTAATTTTAGATATTGTTCCTGTATGATAAAAGTCTTCTGGTTTTGGTGCATTTACTTCAACATCTTTTTGAGACACTAAGAAAACAAGCTGATCGTTTACCATAGCTTCTTCTAATGCATTAATCGAACGCTCACGACCAACATCAAAATGTAACACCATATATGGAAAGATCGTTACACCTCTTAATGGAATTAAAGGAATCGTACGTGTCTTTATTGATTTTTCTTCCATCCTAAATTCTCCCTTCTCTTCTGCAGCATTTATATAAATATTTTACCCCTATCCGAAATATTATATCATTATTTACAGTTTTTTTCTTTCAAAATAAAATTTTACCACACTAAAAGGAAAAATACGACCTGTACTTTAATGATTCTATCGTAAAAGTCGTATTTTTTAGGGTATATTATTTTTTTTGTTCATCACGTCCTAATGCTGCTACTAAATCTATTAGATCCACAGGAGATTTTTTGTCATCTCTCTCATCATAAATAGATAATTGAATTACTTCTTCAATTGTTGTAACTGGAATTACTTCAATATCTAAGGTTTTAAAACGATCTTGATAATTATCTTTTGGTATAATCACTCTACTGCAACCAGCTTGTTTAGCTGCATTTATTTTTGAAGAAATCCCACCTACTGGCTTAACTTTCCCTCTTATAGAAACCTCACCTGTCATCGCTAGCTTGTTATCAATTAATTTGTTTGTTAAAGCAGAATATATTGCTGTTACCATTGTTATACCAGCGGAAGGACCATCAATTGGTATGCCCCCTGGAAAGTTTAAGTGGATTTCATAGTTATTGGGATTTATTTTAAAATTATTTTTAATAACCGTTAATACATTGTCTACTGAGTCCGAGGCTGTACTTTTTCTTTTTAGAGTTTTTCCTGGACTATTTGTCTCCTCAGATTGTATGATTCCTGTAACAATAACCCTTCCCTTATTTTCTTTTGGAACCTCTGTAGCTGTTACTTCGATGTCGATCAATACTCCCATATTTGCTCCGTAGACGGCTAGCCCATTTACACACCCAACAGAAGGTTCATCATAGACTTTTTTATCTGGTCTTGGGCTGTAGTGTCCACTCTCTATCACCCATTCTACATCTGCTATGGTTATCTTTTTGCGCCTGTTTGTTAAGGCTAGTCCCGCTGTAATTTGTACAATATTTACTGCCTCTCTACCGTTTGTAGCGTACTTCTTAATTTCTTCTACGGCTTGTTCTTCTATTTCAAATCCACTTTTCTTACTTGCATTTTTCGCAATTACCCCTACTTCTTCTGGTAAAAGTGGTCTAAAATAAATCTCTACACACCTTGATCTTAATGCTGGAGGCAATTCTGCTGGGCCCTTTGTTGTTGCACCAACTAATCTAAAGTCTGCTGGTAACCCATTTTGAAATATATCATGTATGTGCTGGGGTATATTTGTATCCTCTGCGTTGTAATATGCACTTTCTAAGAAAACCTTTCGGTCTTCTAAAACCTTTAGCAGTTTATTCATCTGTACTGGATGTAATTCACCAATTTCATCAAGAAATAGCATTCCTCCATGGGCTTTTGTAATCGCCCCGGGTTTTGGCTGCGGAATCCCTGCTTGGCCTAAAGGACCCGCACCCTGATATATAGGGTCATGAACGGAACCCATTAAAGGATCTGCTATGCCTCTGTCATCAAACCTTAGGGTTGTTGCATCCATTTCTACAAATTTTGATCTAAAGTTGAATGGTGAATGTGTGTTTTTTTTAGCTTCTTCTAAAATAACCCTAGCAGCAGCTGTTTTTCCAACTCCGGGGGGGCCATATATTATTACATGCTGGGGATTAGGGCTGCAAAGGGCTGCTTTTAGCGCTTTTAGTCCATCTTCTTGTCCAATAATTTCATTAAATGAACTAGGACGTGTATGTTCTGATAAAGGAACAGTTAGTGCATTTTCCCTTAATTGTCTTAGTTTTTCTGTTTCTTTTTTTGATTCCTTTTCTATGGCTGACTTGCTTCCATGTTGACTTTTAAGCAGTGTTAAAAAGTAAAGTCCAATAACAACAGCAAAAAAGAATTGAATTAAAAATATAAAGTTTGGCAAGATCCTGTCTCCCTTCTAAAGAAAGTCATTGGATATCTATAAATTTATTATACACATAGAAAGTTATTTTAATCCGTATATAGTAGATATCATGATAAGCAAATACAGGAAGTAAGAAAGGTACAGAAAAAAATCAAGTTATGTTATACTGGATAATGAGTAACTATATAACTGTGGTAATTACTAAAGGAAATTGTTTGTATATTTATTCTATGAAAACCTGTAATAATATAATTATTCAATTTCCTAATTTGTTGACGGATCTCATAATCAACATTTTATTTTTTTATCTGGAGGAATTTTTATATGCTGTCTTTAAAAAAGCTTTTTCTTATTTTTTTAAAAATCGGCGCCTTTACTTTTGGTGGTGGTTACGCCATGGTGTCTATTATGCAAAAAGAGTTTGTTGAAAAAGAGGGTCTTGTAACCGATGAAGAGTTTTTGGATATTACTGCAATTTCTCAAAGCTTACCCGGTCCAATTGCAGTAAGTACATCTTTATTTATTGGTTTAAAGTTAAGACAAAAAAAAGGCGCTACCGTAGCCCTATTAGGTACGATTTTACCTTCATTAACTGCAATCATTGTCATTGCCACTTTCTATCATTTAATTCGTGATATTGAGCAAATACAATACTTTTTTAATGGTATTCGTCCTGCAATTATTGCTTTAATTTTATTAGCTGCAATAAAGTTATCTAAGCCTCTCCCACGAACTTTATTTAATATTATTATCGTCATTTTATCCTTTATAAGCATTGTATTCTTTAATATCCATCCTATTTTTGTAATCATTGCTTGCGGTTTTTTCGGTTTCATTTTTCATCGTAAAGGAGGATCTGTATGAGTTATATAAGATTAATGATTGCTTTTATAAAAATTGGTGCTTTTAGCTTTGGTGGTGGATATGCCATGCTTCCAGTTATTGAAGAAGAAGTAGTACATATAAATCAATGGTTAACGGAGAGTGAATTTATTGATATAATTGCTATTTCCCAGATGTCACCTGGTCCCATTGCAATAAACTCAGCTACTTTTGTGGGCTATACGCATCTTGGTCTACCTGGTGCAGTCTTAGCTACACTAAGTGTGATCGCTGTTCCATTTTTATTAGTTTTATTTATATCTCAATTTTTAAATAAATACCGGGATTCTAATTTTATTAAAGGGGTTTTTTCCGGGATCCGTCCAGCAGTTATTGGACTTATTGCTGCAGCTTGTATTTCTTTAGTTGATACGTCTATTACAGATATCTATAGTGGTGTTATTTTCTTAGTTATTCTTTTAACTTTAATTAAATTTAAACTCCATCCTATTGGTGCAATTTTTATTTCTGGTTTTTTAGGGATGGTTTTATACGCTATCTAATTGCTTTGCTCATTATAAAATTTAATCAATTTTATTTGAAAGAGGAAATTAATTAATGTTATATGCAAATTTCCTCATATATTAATTCTTTTTATAGAAACTGATTTAGCACCTTAATTAAACTGCTTAGTTCATCTACAATTGGAGTGTGTCCACTATTCTCTAACACTGCCAAACTTGCATTTTCACCAATTTCTTTTACTACATAATCAGACATTTCCCTAGATATAACCGGATCTTTTTTCCCATGTATAACTAAGGTTGGCATTGTAATATGATCAACCTCTCCACTGCCTTCAACAACCCCATTATGTTTATGAGAAATATTAAATGTTATTAAAGCATAGTTTAAATCTACGAGATTTCTTTGTTTAATCATTTCTTCTAAGTAAGCTTTATATCGCATAAATGGTGGTTTTTTCACTGTGTATAGAAAATTATCACAGAATTTTTTTAGAATCCATGTATTTCTAAAAGAAATTGCCTTTAATAAGTAACGTACCTCTTTAGCTACCTCATCCTTTGTTGTAACCTGTTCGCCGTTGGGCTTTCCACTTAAAATGTCTTTTTTATGAAAAGGATATCCATAAGTACTAGCAGAGCATAACAAAACAAGCTTTTCTATTAATTCAGGATAGTCAACAGCCAGCTGCATAGCAACTGCCCCTCCAGCAGACCACCCCATTACTGAGCATTTTTTTATATTTAAAGCCTGTATAAATTGTTTAACATCTTCAGAAAAATCTTTCATTTTTTCTATTGGTTGATTATAAGTAGAAATTCCAAAGCCTCTTAAATCTACAGCATATATTTTGTATTGATTTTGTATTTTTTCCATTAACATATCATAATTTTTGGATGAATTCATATTCCCGTGTATTAATACTAAAACTTTTTCCCCACTTCCTGCTTCTCTATATCCTAAAATCTCACCATTTTCTAGCTTAATTTTTTTTAGTGAAATACCTCGCTCTACTTCTAAATCAAAGGGCTTAATTTTATAAGGAGAAACTGTGTTGTATGCTATATTACAAACTTTAGGATATAATTCTCTACTTTTTTGGCTAAAATCATACATTGCTTTGAATACTTTATAAGACACTTTTTTCACGCTCCTTTAATTGCCTTAGTTATTATAATCTCCTATTAATCTTTATATTATTAACTAACAAAGTAGTTTGTTAATTATGTAAAGACTAATATTGTCTTTATTACCACTTAGAACTTTACTATGTATAAACTAAAATGCCCCAGATACACTGGGGCATTTTTTATGATGCAGTTGTTTCTTCATCATCTTCTGATTTCTTGTTTAAATCTTCTTTTTTTAGTACGATTGTAGGTTCACTACCATGTTCCACCGTATCTTTTGTGATAATTATTTTTTCAATATCTTCTCTAGATGGTACATCATACATAATGTCCATCATAATATTTTCAAGAATACCTCTTAGCCCTCTAGCACCTGCTTTTCGCTCAATTGCTTTTTGAGCTACTAGTTCTAATGCTTCTTTATTGAACTCAACTGAAACATCATCTAATTCAAAGAGCTTGTAATACTGCTTTGTCAAAGCATTTTTAGGTTCTGTCAATATTCTTATTAAAGCCTCTTCATCTAAAGCATCAAGGGTTACTAACACTGGTAATCTTCCTGCAAACTCAGGAATTAGACCATACTTTAATAAGTCTTCAGATTGCATCTTCATTAATAGACTTCCAATATCTAAGTTTTCTTTACTCTTTAATTCAGCACCGAATCCCATGGATGATTGGCCCATTCTTTTCTTTATAATTTGATCGATACCATCAAATGCACCGCCACATATAAAGAGTATATTGGTTGTGTCAATCTGTATAAACTCTTGATGTGGGTGTTTTCTTCCACCTTGTGGTGGTACACTAGCAACAGTACCCTCAAGAATTTTTAACAGTGCTTGCTGCACGCCTTCACCACTAACGTCTCTTGTTATGGAAGGGTTTTCTGACTTTTTCGCTATTTTGTCTATTTCATCAATATAGATAATCCCTTTTTCAGCTTTTTCAATATCGTAATCTGAAGCTTGGATTAATTTTAATAAAATATTCTCTACGTCTTCGCCAACATAACCTGCCTCTGTTAAAGAAGTTGCATCTGCGATCGCAAAAGGTACATTAAGTAGCTTAGCTAATGTTTGTGCCAGTAAGGTCTTACCTGAGCCTGTAGGACCAACCATTACTATATTACTTTTTTGTAGCTCTACATCATCGCTTTTTCCTTCAAAATTAATTCTTTTATAATGGTTATACACTGCAACTGCAAGTGTCTTCTTGGCTTTATCCTGTCCAATAATATATTGATCTAGTATATCTCTTATCTCTCTAGGTTTTGGTAAATCCACCATACCTATGTCAACATTTTCTTCAAACTCTTCCTGAATAATTTCTTGACACAGCTCTATACACTCATCACAAATGTATACATTTGGACCAGCAATTAATCTTTTAACTTGGTCCTGGGACTTACCGCAAAAGGAGCATTTCAATTGTTTTTTCTCTTCATACCTAGACATATATTCACCTCTTTCAACAACTATTATTTCCTAGCGGTAATCACTTCATCTATAATACCATATTCCATTGATTCTTTAGCTGACATAAAAAAGTCACGATCTGTATCTCTTTTTACTCTTTCAAGAGGTTGCCCAGTTCTTTCAGCTAAAATTTCATTCATGGTATCTCTAGTTTTTAAAATACGCTCTGCATGTATACGAATATCTTCTGCTTGACCTCTGGTTCCACCTAAAGGCTGATGAATCATTACTTCTGCATTTGGAAGCGCAAAACGTTTTCCTTTTTCTCCAGCAGCTAGTAGAAAGGCTCCCATACTTGCTGCCATCCCAATGCAAATGGTTGATACATTCGGTTTTACATAGTTCATTGTGTCATAGATAGCCATACCCGCAGTAATTGATCCTCCAGGACTATTAATATAAAGTTGAATATCTTTATCTGGATCCTCCGCCTCAAGAAATATAAGTTGCGCAACAATTAATCCGGCTGTTGTATCGTTTACTTCATCATTTAACAAAATAATACGATCCTTTAACAACCTTGAATAAATATCGTAGGATCTTTCTCCCCTGTTTGTTTGTTCAACAACAACTGGTACTAATGCCATATATATCTCCTCCCAATGCCTTAATTAGAAATTAGCTTACTTTTGCATTCTCTACTAAGAAATCTACTGTTTTCTTTAATATTAGATTATCTTTTAAGTAGTTAATTTCTTGCTCACCTAATCTTTCTTTCAAAGCAGCTACTTCTTGGTTGTACTGCTCTGCCATTTTCTCTACTTCTTTTTCGATATCTTCTTCAGATACCTCAATATTTTCTTTATTCCCAATTTTATCTAAAACTAACTCACTTTTTACTTTTTTCTTTGCATCTTCTCTCATTTGATTTCTTAGATCCTCTTCTTTTGAACCTGTAATGTTAAAGTAAGTTTCTAAGTTTAGACCCTGATAACCTAAAGAATATTCAAATTCTTTTAGCATATTATCAATTTGTCTTTCAACCATAGCGTCGGGAATAGTAATGTCAACTGTATTTGATACAGCTTCTACAACATTATTTTGAAACTCTTGCTCAGCTTTATTTTTAGCAGTCTCTTCAAGTTTATTCTTTAGATCGGATTTTAATTCTTCAAGTGTATCAAATTCTGATACATCTTTTGCAAACTCATCATCTAGCTCTGGTAATTCTTTTTCTTTAATTTCATGAATTTTCACTTCAAATGTAGCTTCTTTTCCAGCTAGATCCTCAGAGTGATATTTTTCTGGGAAAGTTACATTAACTTTTAAATCATCATTAATGTTTGCACCAACTAATTGCTCTTCGAATCCAGGTATAAATTGCCCTGAACCAATATTTAAGTTTTGTTTTTCAGCTGTTCCACCTGGGAAAGCAACGCCATCAACCATTCCTTTATAATCGATGACTACCATATCTCCATCTTTGACTGCTCGATCTTCAACTGAGATCATTCTTGCATTTTTTTCAACCATAGCATCTAGTTCTTTTTGAACGTCCTCTTCTTGTACATTATACTCTACTTTTTCTACTTCTATACCTTTATAATTTTCAACTGTAAATTCTGGCATAACCTCTACTTCTGCTGTAAATACTACATCTTCGCCTTTTGTGATTTCATTTTCTATATCAATTTGCGGATGTGAAACAGGATCAATATTTTGCTCTTTTAAAGCCGCCTCATATGCTTCTGGGAAACAAATATTGATTGCATCCTCATAGAATACTTCTACTCCGTATTGTGCCTCAATAATTTTTTTTGGTGCTTTACCTTTTCTAAATCCAGGTATGTTAAACTTTGATTTCATCTTGTTATATGCTTTAGTTACTGCTTCCTCAAACTTTGATGCCTCTACAACAATCTTTAGGGTTACTTTTGTATCTTCCTTTTTAATTACTTCTGAATTCATCCTTAGTCCTCCTCAAATTTAAATGTATATATTTTTGTATAAACCTTCTCATATGTATGATTTTTCAAGCTTTAACTGCTATTGTTAACCATATGTCTATACAATTATAACAAATGTAGAAAAATTTAAAAACAAAGACATCCATAAATGTGCGGATGTCCTATGCCTATCAGATTCTTTCCAAATTTAATAGTATCGAATTTGACTAGTATTGTCAATAAAATTACTCTTTTAATTTTATAAAGCTTAAAGTACTCAATAACATCCTTTAAAAACCTTAATATTTAGTGCCTATTTTAAAATAACCCTGTATATTTCCACCTTTATTAAGTTTGGACTAAATACTTATAGACTTTATACTATTTTAATTCATAAAATAGGTGAAAAATTTTAATACTAATAGATGTATATATACCAAATCTCATTTTGTATTGTATTTATTCATATACAGAATAATGCTGATGATTTTGAAAATTATCAATTTTTTAATGCAAGTTATATTTACTGCGTAATTGGTGATGAGATACTTACAATTTTAATAAAGGAGTTGATAATTGTTGATTGAATTTAAAAGTGTGAATAAAAGCTATGATGGGAAAGTTAACATCATTGAGGGCTTAGATTTAAAAATTCAAGATGGTGAACTTGTTATTCTAATCGGAGAAAGTGGTTCCGGCAAAACCACGACAATGAAAATGATTAATCGAATCCACGAGCCCACTGGTGGATCAATATTAGTTAATGGAAAAGACATTATGAAACAGAACGTTATAGAGTTAAGAAGAAATATAGGATATGTCATTCAAAAGGTGGGACTTTTCCCACATATGACAATTGCCGAGAACATAGAATTAGTACCTTACTTAAAAAATTGGGATAAAGAAAAGCGCCGCAAAAGATCTTTTGAGCTATTAGAGTTAGTCAACCTAGACCCTAATATTTATTTAGATAGATACCCAAATGAGCTTAGTGGGGGTCAACAACAAAGAGTTGGGGTAGCCAGAGCCCTAGCTGTTAATCCTGATATTATTTTAATGGACGAACCCTTCAGTGCTCTAGACCCTATTACTCGGGAACAGCTTCAAGAAGAGCTGTTAAAACTACAAGATGAACTGCATAAAACTATTGTTTTTGTAACCCATGATATGGACGAAGCCTTAAAGCTAGGAGATAAAATTGCTGTGATGAAAGATGGCAAGGTTATTCAATTTGATACCCCAGAAAATATTCTTAAAAATCCTATTGATGAATTTGTTGAAAACTTTGTTGGTAAGGATAGAATCTGGCGTTCACCTGAAATGCTGTATGCAGAAGATATTATGATCAAGCGACCAGCTACTATTTCTTTAGAGAGAACACCGGCAAAAGCTTATGAAATAATGAAAGAAAAAAATACTGATTACTTGCTTGTTGTAGACAAACCTGGAGATCGACCTAAAAAAGTACTTGGTTTTATCAGACCAAGAGAGTTAAGAGGTCATGATACATCAGATTATAAAATGAAAGATTTACTTAATAAAAAAATTGTTACTGTAAATGAGAAAACAAATATGGTAGAAGTTTTAAACCTGATGAAAGAAAATAAAGTGAAAAACATATCCGTAATAGGTGAAGATGGTTATTTAAAGGGTCTAATCACCCAACCAAGTATTCTAAACTTATTTGCCGACGCAATTTCTGATATACAAGAAATGGAAGGTGATGATAACTAATGATAAGGGAATTTTTTGAATTTTTCATGAATAGAAGTGATCAAGTTATAAGGCTAACCCTTGAGCATTTACAAATAACAGGGACAGCAGTTTTTTTCGCAGTGCTCACCGGAGTCCCTTTAGGTATTTTAATTACCCGTTACAAATCATTGTCTAACCCAATCCTTGGTATTGCAAATGTGTTTCAAACTTTGCCAAGTTTAGCCCTATTTGGACTTATTATTCCAATTATGGGTATTGGTCGTATACCTGCGATTTTTGTACTATTTCTCTATGCTTTATTACCGATCATTAAAAACACTTATACTGGTATTAAGAACGTGGATGAATCCGTTATTGAAGCTGGTATTGGAATGGGTATGACAAGAAAACAAATTTTAACAATGGTTACACTCCCCCTTGCCCTTTCAGTCATTATGGCAGGTATTAGAATTGCAACCGTAATCAATATTGGCACGACCACCATTGCAGCGCTAATTGGTGCAGGCGGTTTAGGGGATTTAATTTTTAGAGGAATATCAATGGATAATGCATATATGATTTTATCCGGTGCTATACCTGCTGCTGTTCTCGCATTATTGGTTGACTGGCTTTTAGGTATTGTAGAGCATTACTTAACACCAAAAGGACTTAGAAATAAGTAAGAAATTTATAGGAGGCTAAATATGATGTTTAAAACGAATAAAATTAAAAAATCCCTAGTCTTATTATTAACACTCTTAATCATTTTGTCTTTCCCTTTAACCGGCTGTAGAAGAGGTGATGTTATAACTATTGGTTCAAAAAACTTTACAGAGTCAAGACTACTTGCTACAATGTTCCAAGTTCTAATTGAAGAAAAAACGGATTTAAATGCAGAGGTTAGAGAATTCGGTGGTACGCAGTTAGTTTTTAGAGCACTGCAAGGCGGAGACGTTGATGTATATCCAGAATATACTGGTACAGCCTATACTGTTATGTTAGACAAGGAAGCAATCGCCGATCCTGATAAGACATATCAAATTGTAAAAGATACTTTTAAAGCTGAGTATAACCTTGATTGGTTAGGTCAATTAGGATTTAATAACACTTATACCTTGACAGTACGAGAAGAAATGGCAAATGAATTAGGACTTGAAACTTTTTCAGACTTATTAGAACATGACCAAGATATGATTTTAGGGGCTACATTTGAGTTTCTTGAAAGATCAGATGGTTACCCAGGACTTCAACAGCATTACGGTTTTGAGTTTGCAGATACTAGAGGGTTTGATCCTGGATTAACATATAGTTCCGTTAGAAATGGTCATGTGGATGTAATTGATGGTTTTTCTACAGATGGTAGAATTCCTGCTTTCAACCTAGTTCCATTAGAAGATGATCAAAACTTTTTCCCTCCATATTATGCAGCACCATTAATTAATGGCGAGAGCCTTGGAGCTCATCCTGAAATAGGAGAAGCCCTTTCTCTTCTAGAAAATCAAATTTCTGAAGAAGAAATGGCAAATATGAACTATCAAATAGACGAAGAAGGACGAACAGAAGAACAGGTAGCAAGGGAGTTCTTACAGTCTAAAGGGATTATATAATTCAACATAGGCTTAATTTCAAAAGCGTAAGATCCATTGGATCTTACGCTTTTTTAAAATGTACTAATTTAATTTAAACTAATTATTACTCGGAATTTTGGTAACGCTTAAAATTCTGATTCAACAGTTGTTTCATTTTCCCCCTCTATTACTTGTTCATGTAGATTAGGATTTGAGAAACTAAATATTAGTACAGCTATATTTGTTAATAAAAGTAATGAAAAAATGATTATAGGTATAACCTCTTTAGAATATATATATATCCCCAAAGAAGTTAATAGTGAATACAGTAAAAGTCCTAAGGAAAAGTTTAAAAATTGCTGCCCTAACTTTTGTTTAAACACGATCAGTAACCCAGAAATAAAGAGACAAAAAACTGTAATGCCCTCGATAATAAGTTGGAAAGTCACACTGATCACTTGAGGATTTTCGCCCCCTACTTGACCTGTAAATAATAAAATCCCCCAAGTTACAGCAATTAGAAAACTAATGAAAAATGTATAAATCATAATGATCAGTCTCAAATTCCATCCCCTCCCAGAGTAGTTACACATTATTAATATATGAGACAAAATAACATAATAATCTTTATTTTATGCAATTCCGCTTTCTTTTATCATTCCATCAATTATTTTATCTATTTCTGTCCAGCCTTTAACCCTTACCATTCCTGGTAATAAGCTATGTTGATTATAGTTGCAGTCTAATAATATCACTTCAAACCCTGCTGAAGATAATTCAACACAATTTTCAAAACTGTCTTCAATAAAAATATCGCAATGAAGTTCTTTGGCTTTTTCTGCCTTGTGGTGACTCCCTAGCAGATATAGCTCTCCTTTAGGTAATTTATGATCCTCAAGCCACCTACGGGTAATGTCTGTCATATTTTCATTTCTAGCAGTAACATAGTATATTTGATGTTTTTCATTTAACTTCCATAAAACTTCATGAACATTACTACGTATCTGTGCTTTAGCATGCATTTCAGGTCCAAGGGCACGATAGAATTCTATAAATGCTTCAAAACTAACACCCATTACTTCATGTATCTCATACTGAATTACCTCTTCTACTCCAATAGTCTTATTAAAATATTGATTCGCATAGTCAAGCCAATAATAAGGTTCTGTCAAAGTACCGTCAATATCGATACATATATTTAAGCCGGTCATATAACTCCTCCATTCTTTCTATTTATATTATACGCTTTTTCCAAGGTTTTTTCATTAATCTATAGATTTTTAATTGCAGTAGATTTGTATTGTAACCTTATCAGCTATTTCTCATAAACTGTTAAGAAGAACAATATTTAAAGAAGGTGATCTTAGTGGAATTATTAAATTATAAATCAAAATACCGTGACTTAGTATGTGGGGCAGACACTAAAATCCCTCTAATCGACGGAAGATACACAGAAAATATTAACTTTGACAATGCAGCAACCACTCCCCCATTTAATTCTGTATTAAAGGACATTGTTGAGTATGCGCCTTTATATTCCTCCATTCATAGAGGAATGGGGTACAAATCACAGCTTTCTTCCAATTTATATGAACAATCTCGCTATATTATATCAAAATTTGTAAATGGAGACTTAAATCATAAAACAATTATTTTTGTTAAAAACACAACAGACGCTATTAATAAACTTTCCTATCGGCTTTTAGAAGATTATAAAGATGGTGTAATCTTATCCACTACAATGGAGCATCATTCCAATGATTTACCCTGGCGAGAAAAATATAAAGTAGATTATGTAGATGTGGATCAGGAAGGCAAACTATCCTTAAGTGACCTAGAGGATAAGTTGAAAAAATACGCTGGTAAGGTTAAACTTGTTGCCGTTGCAGGCGCCTCTAATGTAACTGGTATTATCAATCCTATTCACAAAATAGCTAAACTTGCCCATAGGTACAATGCTAAAATATTGGTCGATGGGGCTCAATTAATTCCCCACGCCCCTGTAGATATGAAACCAGTAACCTCAGATGAACATATTGACTTTTTAGTTTTTTCATCTCATAAAATGTATGCACCTTTTGGAGTCGGTGTCATTATCGGGTGGAAAGATATATTTGAAAAAGGAAAACCTGATTATGTAGGTGGTGGTACTGTAGATATCGTTACCCATGATTATATAAAGTGGAACAGTGCGCCTTACAGAGATGAAGCTGGCACACCAAATATTATTGGTGTCATTGCTTTAATATCAGCAATAAAAACCTTAAGCCATATTGATATGAAATCTGTTCATGCCTATGAGGATCAGTTAGCTCAATATGCATATAAATCTATGAAGAAAATTCCTGATATATTGCTCTACGGTACAGAAAGTTTTGGTGAAACACGTTTAGCAATTATTCCTTTTAATATTTCTGGCATACATCATGAAACCCTAGCATCAATTCTTTCCTATGAAGTAGGAATCGCTGTAAGGAGTGGGTGTTTTTGTGCTCAACCTTATGTGCAGAAATTATTAAATCTTACAGATAAAGATGTAAAAAAATATATGTCAAACAAAGATGCTAAAAGACCAGGTATGGTTCGATTAAGTTTCGGTCTTTATAATACTTATGAGGAAATTGATGTTTTAATTAAAATGCTTCATAAAATTTCATCAAATAAAGCACACTATATAAAGAAGTATAGTTAAGTTTTTATATTACAAAGGAGGTCGTTCATTGAACAAAAAGATGAATCTTCTAATGTTTAGTGGCGAATATGACAAAGCTATGGCTGGCCTCATTATTGCAAACTCGGCTCGGGAGATGGATATTGATGTAACAATGTTTTTCGCTTTTTGGGGACTGTTGCTTTTGCGAGATCCGGATAAAATGACTTTAGAAGATAAAACAACCTATGAAAAAATGTTTTCTATGATGACACCTAAATGTGCTGAAGATCTACCCTTATCTAATATGAACTTTGCAGGGCTAGGAAAAGAAATGTTACTTGATATGATGGAAGATGATGACGCACCACGTCTAAAAGATTTTCTTAATGGTGCACGAAAAAAAAATGTGCATTTCTCCTGCTGTAAGCTCTCTCTTGAAATTATGGGACTTAAGAAAGAAGAGTTAATTCCCGAAGTAGAAATTGTCGATGCCAAACATTACATTAATAATGCAATAGAGTGTAATATGCAACTTTTTATATAATTAAAGAATGTATATATTAGAAAACAAATAAAGCTGTTGTCGTTAAGACAACAGCTTTGTTATGGTTTAATTGTGAGATGCTGCAACTTCTTTTAAATACTCTACACTTACTTCATTATCCGTATCATTGTGAATCGGGTATTTTTCTTTAGCCAAATAATGTGTATGCAATAATCCATGAGCTTTATGGCTATTTGGCTTTCCAAGAAACTCTTTATATAGTTTTTGTATCACTGGATTTTCATGAGATTTTCTTACTTGTTGTAGAGCATCTTCTTCATATAATGCTTTTGCTCTCGCAACTCTAATGTCTAAATCCATCTTTTCTGTTGCTGTCACATGAGGTTGGCCTCCACCTGTAACACAACCACCACTACATCCCATCATTTCAATGAAGTGATACTCTTTTTCTCCTGATTTAACCATCTCAAGTAACTGAGCAGCCTTTGATGTTCCATGGGCTACGGCAACTTTTATGGTTTTATCCCCTACTTTTACTTCTGCTTCCTTTATTCCTTCTATTCCTCTTACTTCTGTAAACTCAACATTTTCTAAGGCTTCTTTACCTAGGACATCTGCCACTGTTCTTAAAGCTGCTTCCATTACGCCACCAGTTGCACCGAAAATGACACCGGCCCCGGAATATTCGCCTAATGCAGAGTCGAAGGATTCATCTTCTAATTTAAGGAAGTTGATTCTTGCCTGCTTAATCATTTTTGCCAGCTCACGAGTTGTTACAACCGCATCTACATCTCTCAGACCGTTTACTGTAAGCTCTGGTCTAGCTGCCTCACTTTTCTTAGATGTACAAGGCATAACAGATACAACATATATATCTTTAGGGTCAATATTTTCTTTTTCAGCGTAATAGGATTTAACCATAGCACCCATCATTTGATGTGGTGATTTACAAGTAGATAGATTTTCAATAAATTCAGGATAGTTATATTCACAGTATCTAACCCAACCAGGTGAACATGAAGTAATCATTGGTAATTTCCCATGGTTCTCTAAACGATCAATTAACTCATGTCCTTCTTCCATAATTGTTAAATCCGCAGCAAAGTTTGTATCAAAAACTTTATTAAATCCTAGCCTTTTTAATGAAGCTACCATTTTTCCTGTTACTCTTGTTCCTATTGGCAATCCAAATTCTTCACCTAGGGCGGCTCTTACTGCTGGTGCCGTTTGTACGACAACATGTACGTTTGGATCTTCGATTGCTTCCCAAACCTTATCTATATCCTCTTTTTCTCTTAAAGCTGCTACTGGACAGGATGTAATACACTGACCACAATAAATACATGGTGTATCCTTCATACTTTTATTAAAGGCCGGCGCTACTTCTGTATGGATCCCTCTATTTGTAAAGTCTAGAATTCCAATTTTTTGAACATCTTTACAGACACTTACGCATCTACCACATAAAATACATTTACTACTATCCCTAACAATTGAGTCTGACTTGCTATCTAATTTGCTTTCGGATTTTCTATTTTTAAAGGTTATTTCCTCTACACCTAATTCTTCTACCATTGTCTGCAACTCACAATTATTGTTTCTGTTACAGGTTAAACACTCTCTATTATGACTTGCTAAAGCTAATTCTAGTACTTCTTTTCTAGTTTCTCTTAATTGTTTGGTATTTGTTTTGATTGCCATACCTTCCCTTACGGGATGAACACAGGCAGTTTGCATTCCATTAGAACCTTCAATTTCCACAAGACAGACACGACAAGATGCAACTTCATTAATACTTTTTAAATAGCATAGTGTTGGTATATCTATGTTTACAGATCTAGCTGCTTCTAAAACTGTATAGTTTGCTGGTACCTCAGTCGTAATATTATCGATTGTAATCGTTACATTTTTAACATTCTCCACCGAAAAGGCACTCCCTTCACAATTTATATTTTAATGACAAAAGTGTATATAAAAATTAAAAATTTCTTATCACTTTATAGTATAATGACCTTTATTTAGATTGTCAATAATTTAACATAGTTAAATAAAACTTTAATAATTCAGAATTTTCAATAAAACTAGTAGTACTAATATAGTGGCCGGGATTTTATCTATCTATTTCGTAATAGACTTCAGTAATGTAATGATCCAACTACTCTTAATCCAAAAGACTCTATTACAATACCATTGTAATAGAGTCTTGGTTGTTATGCTTTTATTATCTTTATTCCAGTCATATGGTCATTTAGATTTTGTTTTTCTAGTTCTTCATTTTCACTTAGTACCATTTCTTGCGCAAGGGTTTCCTTCATTATATAGTCTTTAAAGGCTTCAACTGCTGTATTTACAGCATCATCACCATAGTATGATATATTTATTTGATCCGTTACTTCTAATCCACTGCTTTTTCTCATTTGTTGAACCTTAGACACAAATTCCCGAGCAAATCCTTCATTTACTAAAGTCTCCGTAAGGGAGGTGTCAAGGATCACAAATAAGTTATTCGCCATTTCTACAGTAAATCCTGATTTGGCTGCAATGTTAATCATTACATGGTCTTTTCCTAGTTCAAAAGTTTCACCATCTAATTCAACAGTGATTAATTCTCCTGCTTCTAGTTTAGGTACCACACTCGATGCATCTAACTCAGCTAAAGCTTTTCCTAAAAGCTTTATTTTACTACCTAATAAAGGTCCTGCTACTTTAAAATTAGGTTTTAAATTAAAGTCCATAAAGTCTTTTAAGTTTTTCTCAAAGCTTACTTCTTTTATATTTAGTTCTTCTTGGATTAAAGGTACTAAATCTGAAATAAGGGATTCATATTTACCATCAATTAATATTTTTTGCAGTGGTTGACGAACTTTTATTTTAGCTTGTGACCTTGCAGCTCGGCCTAAACCTACTAAATCTCTTACTAAATCCATTCTTTCTTCTACATCTTTTTTAATTAGATTTTCATTAACCACTGGATAGTCAGCTAAGTGTACTGATAGTTCTCCCGTCAGCTTTTCAAATATTTCATCAGCTAAGAATGGTGCAAATGGCGCAACTAATTTTGTTATTCCTACTAAAATTTCATAGGTCGTATTGTAAACCGCTTTCTTATCATCGGTTAATTCTGAATCCCAAAAACGTCTTCTTGCTCTTCTTATATACCAGTTTGAAAGATCTTCATTTACGAAATCCTGTATCTTTCTTACAGCCTTCGTTAGGTCATAGATTTTTAATTCCTTCTCAACCTCTGCTAATAAACTGTTGTATTTAGATATAACCCATTGATCTAATTCTGGGCGATCTTTATATTCTATAAAGAAGGTTCTTGGATCTATATTATCTGTATTTGCATATAGGGTAAAGAAAGTGTATACATTTTTAATCGTTGTAAAGAATTTACTTTGTACCTCTTTTAAACCGTCTATATCAAATCTTGTTGGTGTCCATGCTGGAGATACATATAGTAAGTACCATCTTAGGACATCTGCTCCATATTGATCGAATAATTCAAAAGGATTGACTGTATTTCCTTTAGATTTTGACATTTTCCTTCCATCTTTATCTAAAATCAAGTCATTTACTAGCACATTTTTATATGGTGCTTTACCCATTACAAATGTTGATATTGCTAAAAGAGAATAGAACCATCCTCTTGTTTGATCAATTCCTTCGCATATAAAATCAGCTGGGAATAGCTCTTCAAAGTTTTCCTTATTTTCAAATGGGTAGTGATGCTGTGCAAAAGGCATAGCTCCACTATCAAACCAGCAGTCTATAACGTCTGTTACTCTTGTCATAGAACCGTCACATTTTTCACATTTTATATGAATGTCATCTACATATGGTCTGTGTAGTTCTACACGCTCATCTATGTCTTCTATTGCTTTTTCTGCCAACTCTTTTCTAGAACCAATAGAAGCTGTGTGGCCACAATCACAACGCCAAATATTTAACGGCGTTCCCCAATACCTACTTCTTGAAATCGCCCAATCATTAAGGTTTTCGAGCCAATTTCCAAATCGTTTTTCACCTACATAATCCGGGTACCAGTTTACAGTATTATTATTCTTAATTAATTGATCCTTTAGCTTTGTCATTTCAATATACCAGCTTGGCTTTCCATAGTACAATAACGGTGTAGAACAACGCCAGCAATGTGGGTAATTATGATCAATCTTTTCTTTTTTGAATAATTTTCCTTCTCCATGAAGCCACTTGATAATATCAACATCGCAATCCATTACAAAGCGACCTTCCCAAGGAGTTGTCGTGTATTTTCCAGCTTCACATACAGGTTGAATCACTGGTAGGTCATATTTCCTTCCAACTTGGTAGTCATCTTCCCCAAAGGCTGGTGCAATATGAACGATCCCTGTACCATCACCTGTCGTAACAAAATCAGCTAAAGTAACAAAGAATGCTTTTTTATCTGGCTTTGTAAAAGGCATTAATTGTTCGTACTCTACATGTTCTAAATCTTTTCCTGTTAGTTTTTCAATAACTTCAAAAGACTCCCCTAGTACTTTATTTGCTAAATCCTCAGCTAAAATGTAAGTTTTACCGTCTAGATTCGCTTTTATATAAGTTACCTCTGGATGAACAGCTAATGCAACATTTGATGCAAGGGTCCAAGGCGTAGTTGTCCATACTAGGAAGTATTCTTCAACATCCTTTCTTTTTATTGGTACAATTACTGTATTAGATTTAATTTCTTTATAACCCTGAGATACTTCGTGAGACGCAAGACCTGTTCCACATCGAGGGCAAAATGGTAATATCTTATGACCATCATAAATCATGCCCTCTTTAAAGAATTTATCTAATATCCACCAAACTGATTCAATATAATTATTATCTAACGTGATATAAGGATTATCTAAATCAATAGAATATCCCATTCTCTCTGTCATTTCTCGCCATTGTTTTTCATAAGTAAAAACAGATTCTCGGCATCGATCATTAAAAGGTGCAATTCCGTAGTTTTCTATCTCTGCTTTACTCCCTAACTCTAATTGTTTTTCTACCTCTATCTCCACTGGTAGTCCATGGGTGTCCCAGCCGGCTTTTCTTTTTACTTGGTATCCCTTCATGGTCATATATCTACATACAGAATCCTTTAGGGTTCTAGATATAACGTGGTGAATTCCTGGTCTTCCGTTTGCAGTAGGTGGTCCTTCATAAAAAACAAAAGGCTCCGCACCATCTCGGTTGGTAATACTTTTTTCTAAAATATCATTTTGTTTCCACTTTTCACTTGTAACACTTTCCTTTTGTGCTACAGGCTCATTGGATAAGGATTTAAACCCTTCCATTACATTCATCCTTTCGTTACTTTTTATAGTCTAAATTTAGTATTAATATTAGATATATATCTTTTAACTTTAAAATCAAAAAATCCCTAAAGTAAACATGAATTTACTTTAGGGACGATATTTATCGCGGTACCACCCTGATTGCACATAATATGTGCCTCTCTTATCGCATATAACGTATGCCTACGTAAAAGCTTACTTTATAACATTTCAGCTTTTAGACTCCAAGGTGATCTTCATAAAAAACGTTACAATAATCTCTCAGCATATGATTATCTCTCTGTAGTAATCGGACTTTTTACTAATTATCCTTTTCATAGCCTCTAACCTATTTTAGATTTCCATATTAAAAAAGATTATACACTTAATATTAAAAGAATGTCAAGAATATTCTAGGAAAAATGCGTAATTCCCTTGCTATTTGTTGACGAATTTTTATATAAAAAGTATAATTATACATACGGTAAAATAATTACACAATTCTAAGCAATATTTCTAATCAATTTTCCAAACCTTTTCTTATATAAATACAATTGATGTTCACAATGATACAAATAATTTGCCCATTATGATATAATATTATTAGAATTTCTACTGACTTATATAATTATTACCAAATTATATTGTAAATATACTGAATATTGTTAATTAAGGCTCAATTCAGATATGTTTTATTACACTGAATTTATAGTCGTTTTATAAAATTACAAAAATATAAAGGAGTATGATATTAATGAGTGGAAAAAATTTAGCTTACAAAATTCTTGAAGATCATCTACTCTCTGGCACTTTAAAAACCGGTGAAGAGATTGAAATCAAAGTTGATCAAACCTTAACGCAAGACTCAACTGGAACAATGGTCTATCTTCAACTTGAAGCAATGGGTATCGATAAAATCAAAACCGACTTATCTGTTGCTTATGTAGATCATAATACATTACAGGCAGGATTTGAAAATGCAGATGATCATGAATTTATTAAAACTGCAGCCGCTAAATATGGTCTTGTTTACTCAAAACCTGGCAATGGCATTTGTCATCAGCTTCATGTTGAAAACTTTGGCAAGCCTGGAGCTACTTTGATTGGTTCCGATAGTCATACCCCAACAGCAGGCGGTATCGGTATGATTGCTATTGGTACAGGGGGATTAGATGTTGCAATAGGTATGGCTAGCGGTAGCTACTTTGTTCAAGTGCCTAAAATCCTTAACGTTAAATTAAGTGGCAAATTAAATGATTGGGTATCTGCAAAAGATGTTATTTTATATATTCTTCAAAAGCTTTCTGTAAAAGGTGGCGTAGGTAAAATTGTTGAATATTCAGGTGAAGGTGTTAAATCGCTTTCTGTTACAGATAGAGCAACTATTACAAACATGGGCGCTGAACTTGGTGCAACCACTTCTGTATTCCCAAGTGATGAATTAACTTACGAGTTCTTAAAGGCTCAGGGTAGAGAGGAAGATTACAAAGAACTAAAGGCAGATGATGATGCTACATATGACGAAGTACTTGAAATTGATCTTTCAGAAATTCCTCCATTATTAGCTCAACCCCATAGTCCTGATGCAGTTGCTTCAATTGATGATTTGACAGGTATTAAAGTTGATCAAGTTTTAATCGGAAGCTGTACGAACTCATCTTATAATGACTTAATGAAGGTTGCAGCAATTTTAAAAGGTAACAAAGTACATCCTGATGTAAGTTTAGGTATTTCTCCTGGATCAAGCAACATTCTTCAAATGCTTTCTGACAATGGGGCTTTAGGTGATATGATTCAAGCCGGGGCTAGAATTTTAGAATGTGCTTGTGGTCCATGTATAGGTATGGGGCAAGCGCCTGCTACTGATGCAGTTTCTTTAAGAACTTTCAATCGTAACTTCTATGGTCGAAGTGGTACAAAAAGTGCTAGCGTTTATTTAGTTAGCCCTGAAATTGCTGCTACTGCAGCCATTACTGGACAGGTTTCAGACCCTCGTTCTTTAGAAGGAGACGTAGATATCACTATTAAAGAACCAGATAACTACTACACAGATAAAAACTACTTCATTTTTCCTTCAGAGGATAACAATCAAACTAAGGTGAAAATGGGACCAAATATTAAACCTTTCCCAATTAATAAACCTTTAAAAGATACCGTAGAAGGTAACCTAGTTTTAAAGGCTGGGGACAATATAACAACTGATGATATCATGCCATCTAATGCAGCTTTATTACCATTTAGATCAAATATCCCTCATCTATCTAAGTTTTGCTTCAGCACGATTGATGAAAACTTCTGGAAGCGTTGTGAGGAAAACAATGGTGGTATTATTCTTGGAGGCGACAACTATGGTCAGGGATCTAGCCGTGAACATGCTGCTTTAGCACCACTATACTTAGGTATAAAAGTTGTTGTAACTAAATCATTTGCAAGAATCCATAAAGCTAACTTAATAAACAGTGGAATTGTACCTTTAGAGCTTGTTGATGAAAATGATTATGATCAACAGGATCAAATGGATGAATTAGTAATTAAAGAAGTTGTAACCGCACTAAAAGAAGGTAAAGTAATTGATATATATAACAAGACAAAAGATACAACTTTTAAAGCTAAATTTAACGGTTCTTCTAGAGATGTTGCGATCTTACTAGCAGGCGGTAAATTAAACTACACAAAAGAGAATTTGGAGGGTTAAGTATGGGAAATAAAATAACTTTAAAAAACGGCGCTTTAAATGTTCCTGACCGTCCAATTATCCCATTTATAGAAGGAGATGGCACTGGTCCAGATATTTGGGCTGCTGCTTCCAGGGTAATTGATGCTGCTGTAGACAAAGCCTATAATGGCAATCGTTCTATTGCTTGGCAAGAGGTATTTGCTGGGGAAAAAGCATTTAAAAAGACAGGGCAATGGCTACCTGAAGAAACTTTAAATGAAATTCGCGATAAAGTGATTGCGATCAAAGGACCATTAACAACGCCAATTGGAGAAGGGATCCGTTCATTAAATGTTGCATTTAGACAAGAACTTGACTTGTATGTTTGCTTAAGACCTGTTCGTTATTTTGAGGGTGTACCCTCACCTGTAAAAAAACCAGCGCTTACAGATATGGTTGTTTTTAGAGAAAATACAGAGGATATATATGCAGGTATTGAATATGCTAAAGGCTCGGATGAGGTAAAAAAAGTAGTAGAATTTCTCCAAAAAGAAATGAATGTACATCAAATTCGTTTTCCTGAAACATCTGGAATAGGTATTAAGCCTATTTCCGAAGAAGGTAGTAAGCGTCTTATCCGTGCAGCTATAGAATATGCTATAGCTGAAAAACGAGCTAGTGTTACCCTAGTTCATAAAGGTAATATTATGAAATTTACAGAGGGTGCATTTAAAAAATGGGGCTATGAGTTAGCGGAAACAGAATTTTCAGACCAAACTTTCACTTGGAATCAATATGACAAAATCAAAGCATCTGAAGGGGTTGATGCAGCAAACAAAGCTCAGGATGAAGCGATCGCTCAAGGCAAGATTATTATAAAAGATTCTATTGCTGATATCTTTTTACAACAGATCCTTACAAGACCTGATGAGTTCGATGTTGTTGCAACAATGAATTTAAATGGAGACTATGTTTCTGATGCATTAGCAGCGCAAGTTGGAGGTATTGGTATTGCACCTGGAGCAAATATTAATTACTCCACAGGTCATGCTATATTTGAAGCAACACATGGAACTGCACCTAAATATGCTGGCCTTGACAAGGTTAATCCTTCATCTGTTATCCTTTCTGGTGAAATGATGCTTAGACATTTAGGATGGACCGAAGCTGCAGATTTAATTATTAAATCAATAGAGAAAACAATTACTGATAAAACGGTTACATATGATTTTGCTAGAATGATGGAAGGTTCTGTAGAGTTAAAAACATCTGAATTTGCTGATGCATTAATAAAAAATTTATAACTGAAACTAAAATAAAGGAGGCCTAATGGCCTCCTTTTAATATTAGCTATTTGCTGCTTTTGCTGGTTTTTTATCGTTATTCATGTCTTTCCCTAAGTTTTTAACTTCTTTTCTTAAATCATTTAATGCTTTACTTAAGCTTTCCATATCTTTCTTTGTTGAGAAAGGTAATTGTTCTAATTGTTCTTCTACTAACTTTTGATAATTCTTTTTAAAAGTATTTCCTGCTTCAACAACTTGCTCCATTAGGTTTGTAAAGTCTTCGTTGTTAAACAACTTTTTATAAGAATCTTGGTTTTCTGTCCACCAATATGTATAAAATTCTTGGAAAGTTTTTGGTTGCGTACCTTCCTTCAACATTTCTTGATAATTTTTAACTATCTTATCCATACTTTCATATCCTACTTTAACAATTGTTCCACCAAATTCATTTAAGTTATTATAATACTTTACAAAAGCATTCATACTTTCCATTTGTTTATTGTAGAAATCTTTACCCATATCCAACTTCGTCATATCTACTAGTTGACCAAAGCTTGTTTTATAGTTATCATTCCATATTTTTGCATACTGTCGGAATGCGTCTTGATCCCCTAACATACTTTTACCTAATAATTCTTGTAATTGATTTGCATTTTTCGTCCATGGCTCAAAGAATTTTTCCGTTCTATTCATGAACATTTCTTGCATTTGCATTGCTTCTTGAAATAATTTTTGTGCTGGTTCTGGTAAATATGGAACAAACTTGTCAGATAATTCTTTCATGTATTCATCCACCTTTATGTAGCTTATAAAAGTTTGAGCATCATTACTCTCGTTTCCAACAAACTTATCTCTCATATCATCCCAAAATCTCTTTAAATTGCTATAAACATTTGCTCCTGACATCATATTGTTGTAAAAGTCAAAATAAGTATTATCCCCTAGCATCGTGTTATTTCCTTTATACATATCACTTACTGCTTCGTACCATTTATTGTACATATCAATAGAGGATTTCATCCCATCTGTTACTAACTTATTTCCCTCAAAGTAGCCTGAAAAATCTTTTGCAAACTTCGGAGTTGCATTTTCCTTCCAAACATCAAACATTTTCTTTTGTACATCAAACCATTTTCCTACATAATTTTCTTGTCCATTCATCATACCCATTTTCATATCCCCCTTGAAATTTAATTTAATAATTTAATTTGTTACACGTTAATAATATGTGTTTAAAATTTTTTTATGACAGTTTTTATAAACTTTTTTTATTTTTTTTGGATAAGCATAGGAGACCCTATAAAATCTTAAAGGTCTCCTTATGCTCCACTCTGATGTCAAGTATTATTTCTCTCTTTTCATGATCCATTCTGCCATTTTTGGTGCTATCTCTTTTTGTGATTTTGAACTAACATACATTCCAATATGTCCTACTGGGAAAGATACCAGCTCTTTATCTTTGCTTCCTACTAAGTCATTTAACGGTTTCGTTGCTGCTGGTGGTACAAGATGATCCTGCTCAGCGTATATTGTCAATAGCGGCATTTTTATATTTTTTAAATCTACCTTTTTACCGCCAATTTCTAAAGTGCCTTTTACCAATTTATTTTCCTGATATAAATCTTTAATAAACTGCCTAAAAGCTTCCCCTGCCTGACCAGGACTATCAAATATCCATTTTTCCATTCGCATAAAGTTTGCCATAACATCTGGATTGTCAATATTATCAATTAACCCAACATATTTATCCATCATAAGTTGGAAAGGTTTTAACATATTGAAGCCCATATTTAAGAAATCTCCTGGTAAGACACCAAAAGTATCTACCATATTGTCAACATTCATATTTTTGCTCCACTTAAACAGTAATGCTTCCTCTGACTCTGCACCTGCTTCAAAGTCTATTGGCGTAACCATAGTTATAAGGTTTTTAACTTTATCAGGATTCATTGCTGAATATATTGTAGAGAAAGTTCCTCCTTGGCATACACCTACAATATTAACTTTATCAGAACCTGTTTCTTTTCGTATATGTTCAACAGCACTATCAATATACCCATTTATGTAATCGTCTAGCGTTAAATACTTATCATGAGCCGTTGGGTATCCCCAATCTATAATATACAGGTCTAGGCCTAGCTCTAGTAAGTTCTTTATAACACTACGATCTTGTTGTATATCCATCATATACTGACGGTTTACCAATGCATAAACAATCAGTGTAGGGACTTTACATACCTTTTTCGCTAATGGCTTATAATGAAAAAGTTGCATTTTATCTTCTGAATAAACTAATTCTTTAGGCGTTACCCCACACTCAGGTTCCTCTAAGTTAAGTAGTACATCAACCCCCCGAATTAATTTTTTCTGCGTATCAAACATATCATTTAAAGTTTTCTCCATATCAATCGCTGTATTCGATATCATTCACTAGGCCTCCTTTGCCGTCGTTTTCTTAGTAGTTGTTGTTTTTTTAGGCTTTTCACTTTCTGCCTTCAAAGTACTAACTTCCTTTGATAGATTTCTAACTTCTCTACGCAAGTCATTTACAGTTTTATACAAGCTATCCATGTCTGTTTTTGTAGGGAAGGGTAAAAACTCTAACTGTTTTTCTAAAAGTCTATCAAAATTTTTTTTAAAGTTTACGCCAGCATCGGATAATTGACCTACTAACTTGGAAAAATCCTCTGTCTTAAATAAATTCTGGTATGCAGCTTCATTTTGCGTCCACCAGTATGTGTAAAACTCTTTAAAGGTTTTTGGTTGTGTTCCATCGGCTAATTTTTCTTGATAATCTTTTACTATGTTTTCTAAGGTTTCCTGATTCACCTTTATCATTGTAGCAGAAAACTCATTTATGTTATTTAGAAACTTAATTAATGCATTTAAGCTATCCATTTGTTTTTGCATATACTCTCTTGAGATTCCCATTTGAGGTACGTTCAACAGTTTTCCAAAGGTATTTCCAAAATTATCATTCCATAATCTTGTGAACTCCACATAAGCATCTTTATCACCAGTTAATGCCTTTGCTAACAAGTCCTGCTGGTCTTGTGCACTATCAATCCATGGTTGTAAAAGCTTTTTATTTGTTTCTGTCTGCATTGCATAAATATCAATTGGTTCTTTAAAAAATACTTGAACCGGTTCTGGTAAACATGGAATAAAATTATTAGAGCAAATTTTTAAATATTCTTCTTTCCATTCGCTGTAGAATTTCACAACATCACTTTCTTTTGTTGTTATTTTGGTTCTTAAATCTTCCCAAAATGTATTTAAATTCTGATAAACGTTTACACCATTTACCATCTTATTTATTAGTTCTTGATATGTACTATCTCCAAAAGACTTTATGTTTTTACTATAAGTATCATTTGCTACTTCAACCCACTTTTT
The DNA here is from genome assembly GCF_031432315.1 of Serpentinicella sp. ANB-PHB4. NCBI lineage: Bacteria > Bacillati > Bacillota > Clostridia > Peptostreptococcales > Natronincolaceae > Serpentinicella > Serpentinicella sp. ANB-PHB4. The sequence continues at coordinate 79,508 of NZ_JAVKGO010000003.1, read as the reverse complement.
AAAAACTTCTACAGTAGGTTTCATGCTTTCCCCTATTACATTTTGCATTACGACAACTTTATCATCTTCTGTGTTATTTTTTGGCATAATCCCCTCTTGCCAAAAATCAAACATCTTCTTTTGTGCATCAATAACTTGCCCCCAAAAATTTTCTTGAATCTTCTCACTTGTCATGAATGACATCCCCCTTTAGTCTTCTTAATCATTTTCTAAGATTTTGAATATTATAAAGATATAAAATTTTAAGAATATTTAACTTATGTTTTGGAGCATAATGCTAAATGAAATGAGTCTAGCCCATATACTTACCACCTATGCTACAAAATTAAAAGCTACTATTCCCCCCTTTATATAATATTGAAGTATGTCCATACAGACTTATTGCATATATCCTTTATGGACATCTTCTTATATATTTTTATACCCTATAAGCACCCCTATAAACAGCTATTCCTACAGACTTTCATCAATATTTATAATTATCTATAATATCAGTTATCTATCTTGTTTACGTTAATTTGTATGCTTTTATGCATACTGTTCTATAGCTGCCTTAAATTCCTCTACTGCTTTTTCAAGATCATCATTTAGAATAATATGGTCAAAAAGATGTATCTTGGCCTCTTCAAACTCTACTCTTTTAAGACGATTTTCAATTTCCTCTGAGTTCTCTCCTCTTTGGATTAGCCTAGCCTTTAATGTTTCTGAATTAGGTACTTTTATAAACAGTAGCACCGCGTCTTCTTTAAATATCGACTTGACCTTTGTAGCACCTTTGACATCTAGATCCGATATTATATGGTATCCATTATCAATGGCATACTTATATGTAGCAAGATGTGTACCATAGTAATCTAATCCATGAACTTTTTCATATTCTAAAAATTCATTTTTGTCTATCATTCCTTCAAAAGTCTCTTTGCCTACAAAAATATATGGGTTACCGCTACTTTCACCTTGACGCATTTTTCTAGTAGTGAATGAAGGAATAAAAGTAATTCCTAAATTCATGTCAAGTATTCTTTTAATTAATGTATTTTTACCTGATCCTGCAGAACCAGCCACTACAAAAATCTTTCCTTTTCCTTTGCTTTTTTTGGATTCATTAAAATTCACAATTGTGCTCATACTTATCGCTCCTTATTTTTGACTGTTAGCTATTTCTTCTATTATAAGCATTCCCACACATATTGTAAATAAATTATCCGTTTCCTTTGTAGACTTGTAAAACAACTTTTATTATTAAATGATACTTTATGAGTATATATAAAAATCATTAAAAATTCAATGGGTTTGACTGTATTTTCGTTCATCAAATTCCACTATAAAACAACAATTTTTACAATATATTTCGACAGCATTTTTACTTTTATATATAGGACATTGTCATCAATGAGAATACTAACTTTTTTTAATTTAGAGGATATATTTTGCTACTCCTGTACCGACTCTAGTTCTATAACGACTTCAAATGCATCGCTTTTAAATACACTTCTTATCATTCCTAGTTCTGAAGCATAATAAACAATATTTTCACTTTCTTCATCTCTGCTAATTTCCCGTACTCTTATCGTATTAAATGTCCCGTATGGCACTGTAATTTCTTTATCAATTGCCTCTATCTCATAGGTCATTCGCTCATCTTGCCACTGATTACCAACCTCTAAGGGCTCTCTTAGTATTATTCTCTCTTCACCAATCTCTACAAGATCTGTTGTTAAATCTCTGTCATCATAAACCTCTTCTTCCGAAACTATTAAAGCAATCTCATTTTCTCTTAACTGGTATATCTTTGCTACTGTTGTGGCCGCAGTTTCCTCCATCTGTTGTATTAAATTATCCGTTCTATGGGCTACCCACATAATCCGATCAGCATGAGCATACCCTTCTTCTCCTGAAAAATTAAGTCTTACTCCTTGCTCTGTTAAAAAATAGGGTTCAAGTACGCTACTTTGTTCAATGGACGCTCCTTCTTCTATGGCTTGCTCCTCAGTATCTTCCATTCTTTCTTGGTCACCATCATCTTCATTATTAATTTCATCAATTATGTCATCTTGGGGCATTTCTTCGATTCCCGTCCTAGTAAAAGCCAAAATAGCACCCAGTATTAAAAATATTGCAGCTATCATAATTATTGCTGTTCTTTTCATTGTTATGTACCTCCTTTTTTATATGAGGAAATTGCATAATAGGATTTAGCGGAGTAAATATAAAAAGTACTTCTTTTTCTGTTTCAAATTAGTTAACTTCTTTTCTGTTGTAAATTAAATGATATAATTCAGCAAATGAGATGCCATATCCATCCACATTTTAAACACAGCAAAAGTGACTTTGTTGTTATTTTATATATTTACGTTACAAAAATTTATATATTGGAATTATGCAATATCCTTTAAGTAATATTAATATCGTACCCACTTATAGACAACTAAATCAGAACGTTCTAGTAGCTAGAACTGGTTTTTCTTTTTATTTTTAAAGCATATAAAATAAATCCTACTAAAGGAATCACAAAAAAGTTCATAAAACTAATATAAGCATAATAATTCAAAAATATAAATAAAACGTTTATATCCATGGATATAATAAAAGAAAAACCAAAAACAATAAGGGTTACAATATAAATTAGGTACTTATCTTTCATCCCCAATGCATTCCAAAGCTTTAGTAAGGCATAAAAAGTGATAACATACTTTAGATACCACCCACCCACCATTTGTAGCATTACGAATAACTCTCCAAATTCTACAAACCTAGCATAGCTGACAAGTTGTGTTTGTAAAAGCTTAGGGTATGCCATTTCATAGGTCCTACTAACATCGAAGGTGGACAAAGTACCGGTAGCCGATACTATTTGCATTTGAATGACAAAAAGTAAACCGATTAAAGTGTCTCTTAATAGTTTACCTTTATCTTTTATTTCAGTTAAGTATGGAAAAACAATGACTATGGATCCGTATAACCCTAGAATTTTTAAAATTGCTAATAGAAACCCCAAAGTAACGCCATCTTCAAATACTGGAAATAATAGATTGTAATCCTTGTATCCTGTGGTTAAAATACCTAAGTTTATACCTGCTATGGTTATTAACGTAATCCCAATTAGGGTCACACTTACAATTGCTACTATATCTTTTTTTATTGTATATATTGCAGGGAAAATAAAAAATATAAGAAAAAACCATGGTGGTGTTTCTACTAGCATATTCATATGCATTGCATTTGACTGTACGCTGGCACTTTCTATTAGGGTCAGTAATAGTGTTATTATAAATAACCCTATAAAAAACTTCCCTAATTTCTCTCCGTAAGCTTCTTTATAAACTTGCGCAAAATTAAACTCCTTACCCTTCTGAAATACTTTTATTGCGAAAAAAGTAAAAGCAAAAATTAGGAATGAAGCAATGATCATAGCAACCCAAGTGTCTCGTCTTCCATTACTGATATAAATATCTGGATAAGTTTTTAATGATACGATTGTTGTTGCGGCAATTAAAAATGCAAAGTGTTTTGTATTAAACCGGTCCATAGCGTTACCCCTTTTCAATTTGATAATTATTTGCATTATTAACCAACTAAATGCATATTATTCCCTCCTCTGTTGCACAATAAGCTTGGTGATAAAAAATGAGCAAAAAATCTATTTTTGAGAAAAAATATACGAATAATTTAAATACAATTAAAGAGCAGTTAAAAAATACTTTTGATATTAATTATCGGGAGATTGACACTAAGAATGGTCGTATTTGCGCTATTTTTATTGATAATATGGTTGATAATCACTTTATAAGCGAAAATATTATCAAACCCCTTATGACTGTGAATCCCCTTCCCATTACAATAGAACAAATTAATACAGAAGTTTTATCTGTTAATACAGTCAATATGGTTCCCAATATAGACGAAGCTTTATTGAACATATTATCAGGAAATGTTCTATTACTTTTCAGTTTTTGTGAGGGAATTTGCTATTGTGAAGCTAGGGGAATAGAACAACGTGCTGTTGAACAACCAGTATCTGATGTATCTATACAAGGGCCAAAGGAAAGTTTTACAGAAGATTTAAATGTAAATTTATCTTTAGTGAGAAGAAGAATTAAGAACCCGAGCCTTAAAGTTGAAGAATTTCGTCTCGGCAACTTTTCAAAGTCCGACGTGGCTTTAATGTACATTGAAGACCACGCCCCGGAAGAGCTTGTCTCTTATATTAGGTCGAAAATTGAATCAATGGACGAAAAAGAATTTATAATAGGCTTAAACAATATTGAAGAAACACTACGGTCTCGTAATACTTTTGTTAATACAATCGGACATACAGAAAGACCGGATACCATTGCTTCTAATTTAACAGAGGGTAGAGTATGCATTTCTGTTAATGGGTCTCCTTTTTTTCTAATCGCACCTTACTTTTTTATTGACCACTTTACTACAGCGGATGATTATTATAACAATAAATTAATTGGAAGTTTTGATAGAATCCTAAGATGGTTAGCATTTGCCATAGCCCTTTTGCTACCTGGTTTATATTTAGCCCTAACCACCTATCATTTTAAATTGGTACCTACTATGTTATTGTTTCGAGTAGCAGTTTTAAGGGCCGGTGTACCATATAATACAATTGTAGAAATTTTTGTTATGTATTTCTTTTTCCTTATTTTACGGGAATCAGGAATTCGATTACCCTCGCCTATAGGACAAGCAATTAGTATTTTTGGCGCCCTGATTTTAGGAGATGCTGCCATTGGCGCGGGACTTACTTCCGAAATTACAGTTTTAGTCGTGGCGTTATCTTCTATTTGTACTTTTTTAGTTCCTAGCCTCTTTAACGCTCTAGTTGCTTGGACTGCTATCATCTTAGTGTTTACAGGTTTCATCGGACTTCCAGGGTACTATATCGCTTTTACGCTTTTTGTAACCCATATTGCGGGATTAACTAGTTGTGGATACCCTTTCTTATTCCCTTTAGGAACTTTGCGAAGCTTTAAATTTAGAGATATATTCTATCGTCAAAATCTAAAGGATATATCCAACACAATTTTACAGGGAGATGATCAGTGATGCTAAAAACTAAGATGTTTATAATATTTTTACTCATCTCCTGTACTTTAACAGCCTGTTTTAGCTACAATGATACTAATACAACAATTTTTGTTACATCTTTAGTTGTTGACGTTAATGAAGATCAAGAGATTGTCGTTTATGCTGAAGCTTATCATTCCTATAGAAGTAATTTAGAGAATGCGGAAGAAGGACAGCGACTGATCTATAGTGACAGGGGAGACTCACTTTTCACAACCCTACGTAGACTGAACGAGGCATCTAGATATAACATTGACTATACCCAGTGCAAAGTATATGTTTTAACTGAAAGAGCAGCACAACATGGATTAGGTGATATTTTAGATTTAATTAAAAGAAATCAAGAAACGCTGATACGGTCCTTCATTACGGTTTTTATGGGCACCCCGGAGGAGTTTTTTGCAACAGATATAAGACAAGACGAATTTATCGGTATTTATTTAAACGAATTATTCCAAGATCGTCGCTTATCTTCTATGCTTCCTAATTATCGTTTAAATGATTTTCTAAATGATAGAACTGCGGGCAAAAGTATAAGTAAAATAAATGCCCTTCGCGTAGTGAATACAAGCTTTGAAGACTTTATACGAGTGGATGGGGTTGCTATATTAGAAAATGATATTATGGTTGAATTCATGCCTTCAGATGAGGTGATGATTTGTAATTATTTAATTGATCGAATTCAATCCGGATCTATAGAAATAGAACATCCTGAAAAAGAAGATAAAATTCTAACTTTAGTTATTCGTAGGAGTGAAACAGAAACAGATTTATATTATGAGAATGGGGTTATCCATTTAACGAAAACAATCGATAACGAAGTGTTCATTGCAGACGCGCAACAAGGTATGGAATGGAACAGTGAAGTAATCGCGCAAATTGAAAATAGCGCTGCTGAGAAAATTAAATCAGAAACTGAAACCCTATTTGCAAGATATAAAGAGAAAGGATTAGATCTTTTTGATATTCAACATCTTGTAGAACAAAAATACCCTGGATCTGATGTTGAAAATGCAATTAAAATTACCCAGCTCACTTCTGAAGTAAGCGTAAACGTTCGGGGTGGTGGTTATGTTAGAGGCTCTAGATAATACGTAGTCTCTTAGGATATTACCTAAGAGGCTATGTTTTTTCATTTTATAAGTTAAATAATATGGATTTTTTTGGGTATCAAAGTTGTTTTCATCCCATATGTATATACCAATGATCGATCTCAATACATAGCAAAGGAGTGTGAGCAATGTTAGATCCCATTCAACTAAAAGCAATCCCCCTTCCTAACGGTGAACTTATAGGGTATCGGGAGGCGGGTAACGGACAGGAAACCCTACTTCTTATTCATGGTAACAACGCCTCTTCTAAACATTGGGATATTCTGATGGAATCTCTTTTGAATGATTATACAGTTATCGCTGTGGATCTTAGAGGTTTTGGTATTTCAACCTATGATGCGCCTATTAGGGCTATAAAAGACTTTGCTGATGATTTATATGCTTTTGTATCTACCCTTAACTTAAAAGACTTTACTATTGCAGGGTGGTCTATGGGTGGTGCAGTAGCTATGAGCTTTCTTGTAAATTACCCCGATTATGCAAAAAAACTGATTCTTATTGAATCTATTGGAATTAAAGGCTATCCTGTACATAAAAAGGATGAGAAGGACAAGGGAATTAACGAAGAATATTTAGTAACTGAAGAAGATCTTGTTGATGATTCAGTCATAAAATCGATAATTGATGCAAATAAGCATAAAGATAGAACTAAATTAAAAGATATTTGGTGTAGGTTAGTATATAATTTTAGTCAACCTAATAAAGAACAATTTGAGAGATACTTGGATGATATGCTCACACAAAGAAATCTCGACGATGTTTACGATGCTTTACACCGTTTTAATATATCAAAGGAACCTAATGGTGTCGTTAAGGGCACAGGGGAAGTGGATCACATTAATATCCCTACACTAGTTATTCATGGTGAAGAGGATCTAGTCATACCTATAGAAGCAGCTTTAGAACTTAAGGATGCTTTAGGGCATCTAGCTAATTTAGTTGTCTTTAAAAATTGTGGTCATTCTCCGCTTGTAGATGCTTTGGAAGAATTGGTTTTTAATATTAAATCTTTTATAAATAACACAAGCACAGATTAATATCTGTGCTTGTTTGGTTAATCTAAACTAAAAACTACGGTTAATAGCATTTTAAAATTTTCTTTTGCTAATAATGCATGGGGTACCCCTGCTGGCATAACAATTGTTTCTCCTTTTTTCAGTTCAAACGTCTCTTCTCCAATTGTGATCTCTGCCGTACCATCCAGAATGACTACCATTGCATCTCCTGAGGCAGTATGGGAGCTGATTTCTTCTCCTTTATCAAAAGCAAATAAAGTTAAGCTAAGTGGTTTTCCTTGGGCTAATGTCCTACTCACAACTCTACCTTCTTGATAGTCTACTAATGACTCTAATTCATAAGGTTTTGATAAGTCAATATTTTTAATTAATTTTTTCATTTAATTTCCTCCTAAATATTTTAATTAAAATCAATTTTTCCTTTTCTTAATAATTTTATTTTACTAACTTTACCTATTTATTTCCGTGACTTAGGTCACACACAAGCTAAATATTAAAAAATATTTTTGAAAATAAAAAAACAGAGCATACTTATAAAAGTACTTCTCTGTTTTTGTCTTGAAAATATTTTCTATTACTATTATTTTTATGCCTCATCTGCATCACATAAGGCTTTTCGTACAAGTATTGGGCCGATCAATTCAAAAACTACTACAGCCGCAAGGATTACGGGCATAATTGTATCTGGTTCAAAAATTGATTTTTGTTCCGCTATAATCCCTAGACCAATGGCTACACCGGCCTGAGGCGTTAAGGCTCTGCCTAGATTTCGTTTCCAACTTAATGGAAAAAGTGTAAGTGTTGTTCCTACTCGACTACCCACAAGCTTTGCTATAAACCGCGCACTAATATATACAATACCTATTTGACCAACCACAGGCAGAACTGACAAATCCAATTTAGCTCCTGCTAAGGTCAGAAAAACTAGTAATATAGGATCTTCCACATTCAAAAGTGAACGTCTTATACGTTGTGGTTTTTTGGAGATATTCGTATAAAATGCACCTGCTGTAATTGCAGCTAACAATGCCGGTGTATCCCAGTGATTTGATAATCCTACTGTTATCAAAATCGCACCTAATACTGATACTAAAATCCGAGCATCGCTTTTAGCTTTGTGGGACGTAAGCACTAAAAAGACGCCGGAAGCTATACCTAGTAATATAGATACACCAAGATCTTTTGAAGCCATTATTATAGCCGATGTATTGCCTGCATCCCCCATAGTAATTCCAGCTTGCATAAAACTTATTACTATGCCAAAAACCGTAATGGCAAATAAATTATCTAGTGCTACCACAGACAATAGAACCTTTGAAAAATCTCCTTTAGTTGGTGTTTCTCTTATACAGGCTATTATAGCACCTGGCGCAGTGGCTATACTAATCACACCAAATACAAGTGCATACCTAAAGGGTAAGCCAAACAGATATAAAGCCCCAAACACTGCAGCAAAAGTAAATAAAGCTTCTATTATAAATACCTTCGCTGCATCTTTGGCAAGTTTCCGCATAGTACCCCAATGAAGCTCTGCACCAATTGACAAAGCAATAAGCCCTAGTGCCAATTCATTGATTGGGGATAATTCATACATTACCTCTGTACTGACTAAACCCATTACAGATGGTCCTACAAGTATCCCAGCTAATAAATTACCTGTTACAGAAGGAAGTTTTATTGCTCGGGCTAATTTTCCACCAGCAGCACCGGCTAAAAAAATAATTCCAACTGCTAAAGAAATATTCATTATAATGATTCATCTCCCTCTGTTTTTACCAATCCTTTGCAGAAATCAATTGGTAGTGTCATTACAATACCAGTTTCCGGTTTATTTAAATCTCCAACGATTTTTTCTATAGCATCTACTGCCTTTTTTAAGTACTCCTCTGTGGGTACTGTAAGAAAAATTGTTTTGTTATGTCCAGGATCTTTCCCAAACTCAGCAAAACGGGAGAAAAATGGTATGTGATCCGCTATCATATGGGCCATACCTGTACTTTCAATAACTGTTGCTCCTTTTATATTATCTTTATAAAATTCATCTAGAATATCTACCACTAGATCTGGATTATTAATAATTGCAATTAATAATTTCAATTAAACATGCCTCCTTAAATTTTTCTGAAAATTTTAAAACTATTATATGAAAATCATATCACTTGTAATTAGAAATATCAAATAGCTATGAGTTAAATACATTATTTAAATTTATTGCTATGTCTGTTCGTTAAAAAACTTATACCATTTAAGATAATTAGTAATCATAAATATATCTTATTTATCAAATACTATAATAGATTATTTGTTAAAAAGTTTTGGAAAGGGAGATCCCAATAATGACAGTACAAAAAGACGGTATTCATGTTTATAATGAAATTGGTCAATTGAAAAGTGTGCTTTTACATTGTCCTGGAAATGAGATAGAGAATATTGTACCAGATTACTTAAGGAGACTTTTATTCGATGAAATTGCTTATTTAAAACAAGCACAAAAAGAACATAATCAGTTTTCAGATTTACTTAGAAACGAAGCCGTAGAAGTACTTTACCTTACTGACTTAATGGCAGAGATTTTAGAAAATAAAGATGTCAGAACGCAGTTTTTAGAAGATTTTATGGAGGAAGGTAAAATTGCAACAGAAGGATTAAGGGAATGCTTAAGGGAGTATTTTAATAAAATGACACCGAAGGATATGATTCGCAAGTGTATATCTGGTGTCCAAAAGTCAGAAGTACCTGGAATAAAAAATAAATGTTTAGCTGACATGGTAAAAAATCCTTATCCTTTTTATCTTGACCCGATCCCTAATCTCTATTTTCAAAGGGATCCGTTTTCTTCAATTGGTAAAGGAGTTACACTAAATGTTATGTCCTCCATCACAAGAAATAGGGAAACTTTATTTGCTACGTACCTATTTGATTTTCATCCCCGCTTTCAAAATGTGCCTCGCTGGTATAACAGGGATAAAACTCACCCAATTGAAGGCGGTGACGAATTAGTATTGTCTGATAAAGTTGTAGCTGTAGGTGTTAGTGACCGTACTGACCCAATTGCTGTTGAGAAAATGGCGAGAAAATTATTATACTCGGAGGAATCTTTTGAAGTGGTTTTAGCCTTTGATATACCAAAAGCTAGAGAATACATGCACCTTGATACGGTATTTACAATGGTGGATTATGATAAATTTACAATTTATCCTGGAATTGAAGCACCCCTTGATGTCTATAGTATTAAAAAAGGTGCTAACCAATTATCCATTAGTTATGAGCATGAAAAACTTTCTCAGGTCCTAAAAAAGTATTTAAATTTACCGTCTGTTAAACTAATACGATGTGGTGATGGCAACCCTATTGCTGCTGGTAGAGAACAATGGAGTGACGGCAGTAATACATTGGCCATTCATCCAGGGAAAGTGATTTGCTATGATCGTAATTATGTTACAAATGAAGCATTAAGAAAAAACGGGGTTGAAGTACTTGAGTTTGAATCCTACGAGCTGTCAAGGGGTCGAGGAGGACCACGATGTATGAGTATGCCCTTAGTGCGATCAAATCTATAATATGAAAGTAAGGGTAGGCATTTGTTAATGCTTACCCTTTTTTTATATTTGTAGATCTATAGGGCTAATCAAAGGATTAGAAGACATTAAACGTAGCCTTCCATCATCAAAGAAGACTTTCTTAAATGTATTATGTAGTTCTACTAAATGAGTTTTGTTCCATTCATAACAAGCTCAAACCTTGCGTTTAAAAAGTCTGCTGCTCTTCTACACATAATCATACGTTTCATGAAAATCTCAAAATACTCCATCAAAGAAATAATATTCGTATCTATGGTTAAGTCTAACAAAATTGCACGTTTATCTTCATCAACATGCACTTCTGATTTTACTACAGCATAGTTAACTCGATCATGTATATCAAATTTTACGAATTCGGTATTTCTAACGCGACTGCGTCTTACATCGGTTTTATCCGATAGTATTAAAGCTGCGGAAACATTATTGACTGCGGTGCCTGTCTCTTCATCATGATTCCCTATTGCAGAAACAACTATAGCAATTTCTTCTGGTTCCATACCTAAACGCGTTAGAATATTAAAGGCAATAACTGCACCGGTTTGTGCGTGTTCTACTCTGTTGATCATATTACCAATATCATGGGTATATCCAGCGATTCTTGCTAACTCGGCTTCCCTTTCAGTATATCCTAGTTTTAACAATATACTAGCTGCTGTTTGTGCTGTTTTACCTGCATGAACAACTGCATGTTCTGTAAAGCCTAATACACCTAGTAGCTCATCCCCCTTCTCTATATAAGTTCTTACTTCTTCATTTTTAATTATCTCTTGGTAAGTAATCATACTGTTCACGATTAATTGCCTCCTATTTTCTTAGTTAATAAATTGCATAATTAATATTACTCATATAAATATAACCCTTAATAATGTAATTAGTAATTTCCTCAATTATTTTTATTATGTCCAAAATCAATGCTATATAGAAAGTTATTTTATAAAAAAAGAAAAACACCACTAATCGTGGTGTTCTAAGACATAATTTAATCCTTTTTCTCTAATGATCGGTATTAGGTTATTTTGCATAATATACTCGGATACTTCTGTTTCCATAATTGCCCGCTCATACCCCTCCCGACAATCTTCTATATCTACAGGTTCATCTGTGTGTATATTCCAAGCTCTACTGTTCTCAAATATTCCATCAGGAGACATAATAAAGATTTTATCATTGTCAATAAAAGATCCCCTCATTACATTAATTTGCTTAGCAACAAAACCTTCCTCTATATTTAATAGATCTTTTCCGAAGTTTATTCTAGGTAAGTCTATCCCTACTAAATTTGCTACCGTTGGAAAGAAGTCAATCTGTCCACCAGTTGTTGTAATCTCTTCTTCTATCCCACTATCTGGAATGTGTATTATAAAGGGTACGCGAAACATTTCGTCTTCTTTATATGGGTTATCTAAGTAGTCACTTAGTACTTCACTTACTTCCTCATCTCTCATGTGCAAGCCTTGATGATCTCCATAGATAAGAATAATTGAATCTTCGTATAATCCTTCTTTCTTTAAATCTTCTATAAAAATACCAATTTGTTTGTCTAGATAGTGCACCGTTTGAATGTAATGATCTAGTACTGTATCTTTATAGGGTTCTTTAATATTCAAATGTCTATATTCATCTGGCATATAGTAGGGATGGTGGGATGTTAATGTTATATAAAAGGCATAAAAAGGGTCTACTTGATCTTTAAGATAGGGTAGCGATTGTTTAAACATAGACCCATCACTTAAGCCCATTCCCAATTCCTCATCAAAATCAAAATCTTCTATACTGACATATTTATCAAGTCCTTGAGATGGATAAATTTCATCTCTATTCCAAAATCCAGCATCATTGCCATGAAATACCATAGTAGAATAATTCATTTCTTTTAATGCCATTGGTAACGTGTAAAATTCACTGTCTTCATATGCTTTATAGCTAAATAATTTTCTAGATGGATGATAACCATTGTGGGACACAAATTCAGAGTCCGAAGTGTTTCCCCATCCTACTTGTTCAAAAAACTGACTAAAGTAAATACTGTCTTGATTAATTAATTTGTTTAGATTTGGTGTAATATATTGACCATTTATTTTATTATTAATAACGAAACTTTGAACCGATTCCGCTTGAATCACTATAATGTTCTTATCTTTGGCTATCCCGTAGCCTCTTTGTTCTGTTCCATCTAACTGATTGATGGTCTCAATAACCCCTTCTGCACGACTTACATCAAAGGGAGCTCTATAAAAAAAGTTTAACATATCATATGCATGAAAATTTACTACCCCTAAATTATAGGGCGTATAATTTCCTTCTGTTTTATTAATTACAAATCCAGTCAGGGAACCTGAAATTAACAATAGAATTATGCTAGTAATAAAAAAAGGTTTTTTTCTGGGATCAGTCATATGATTTAATATTTTGCTTTTATTTCGTTTATAGTAAATACCTAAAACAATACAGTCTATAAATAATAAAAAATAGTAAATTCTTAAAAGTGCAAAAACACTGTCAGAGACAGGCCCAAGCTGACCAATTTGATATATACTATGAAAAGGCACTAGGGTATGAAAATGACTATAGTACATTGCATCTATAAACAGCAACATCGAAATAATAAAATTAATTGTAATATAAATTGGCCATCGTCGTTTTTCTTTTGCTAGGCTTGCTAATGTAAATATGCCAACTACTAGAAATAAGTTTTTAAAAGTTACGGAAATTATACTACCAGGCATATCCATAAAGCTGTGAAATACAACTAACTTTAACATAACCAAAGCACTAAACAGTAAGATATGTTTATATCTTTTCCTGTAGTCTTCAATACGTTCCAGCATATGATCACACTCCGTTTATTTATTATAATCTTATATTAACATATTTTTCTATATATAGGAATGTTCCTTAATAATCTTTATTATCTAATACTATATTCGAAGCATTCTTTCAATAAATTTCAGTTGATTTAATGATCAGCTTAATGAGTGAGGATTCCAGAATTTAAAAAACACACTATCCTTATAAGTAGGGAAGTGTATTTTTTTATTATACCACTTTCTGTTTCTCTAATAACATTAATAATAATTCTTCTGCTTCTTCTAGGTTTTTTGGGGTATCGACAATGTACCCTCGTTTTCTTAATCGATTAAATAACTCCCCTATAACCGGTGGTTCAAGATTTGCTTCTTTAAGTATATCCACTCTAGAAAAGACCTCTTCTGGCGTCCCCTTCATAACAATATCTCCTTTATTTACAATGTAAATAACATCTGCAATGGATGGGACTATATCAATATCATGGGTAGTGATAATTAAAGTGGTTCCTTCTTTTTTATTTAAATCATTTAGTGTACTGACCATTTCTCTTTTTGATTTTGGATCAAGGGCATCAAAGGGTTCGTCCATAACTAATAGCTTTGGATTCATTGATAGTGCCCCGGCTAAAGCAACTTTTTTCTTTTGGCCTCCACTTAAATAATGAGGAATTTTATAGAGAAACTCACTTATACCTAGTCTTTTAGAAATATGATTTACTCGGCAATCTACTGTTTCTTTTTTCATCCCTTCATTTCTCAATGTAAAGGCAATATCATCAAAAACCCTTGGTCCGATTATTTGCTCATCAACATTTTGAAAGATAACACCAATTTCTTTTCTTATTTTATTAAAATCTTTGTGTGGAGAAAGTCCCATCACTTCTACAGTTCCTTCAACTGGTGATAGTAGTCCTAAAACATGGGATAGCAATGTTGTTTTACCAGAACCATTCGGTCCTAAAATAACCACCCTTTCGCCGGGATTAACAATAAAATCCAAGCCACATAAGTTCACTTCCGTTTTGTCTGGGTAAATATGCTTTAAGCATTTGACCTTAATTAAAGGTTCCATGGTATCACCGTCCCTACAAATATTAATATACCCATCATAATAACCATATAATCGACTTTGTGCAATGGAAATACGCTAGCTTCTATTGGAATTTTTCCATTATACCCTCTTAATGCATATATTTTGTACATTCGTTCACTCATATCAAAAGAGTGTATGATTAATACCCCTATTGTGCCAGCAATACTTTTTAAGTTTTTGAATACATTTAATGAACTATAACCGCCTCTTAGCTTCATGTTTTTTAACAATCGCTCTACTTTATCAATAAGAATAAAAAAGGATCTATAAGTTACTAAAAATATATCCACTAATATGCTAGGCATTACAAAGGAGAGGGTTGCAAACAAATCCACATATGGAGTAGTTGTTATTAACATCAACATAGTTAATGCAGCGCCCAAGGCCCTAAGTATAATTACAAAGGCAATTGTCCATTCATTTCGTCCCATTATCAATGCGAATAATAAACTAAAGAATACCGGGTATATGGCTAAGTGTATCACTTTTTTGATCGGGATTTTTCCAACTACAAAGAATAATACTTGTATAATAATCAATCCTAAAAGTGTTGTTAGATCACTCGTAATCAAAAAACTTGTTAAAAAACTAAGTACCAAAATTAATTTAGATATTACTTTGCACCGATGCAAAATGCTGTTCCCATTAACTGATAAATGGTCTATATCTGCTAAATGCATATAAACGCCTCTCTTACTTACGTATTTTGTTGCGTCTCAACTGCTGAAATAAGTCCTGGCCTTACTTTCATAAAGTACTTTACAATTAGGGTGGTTCCAATAGATTCTAATAGAAGTCCCGCTGCAAAAATTAAACCAACAGCAGTCCATCCAGTGAAAGCTAGATAGTGTACGTCTTCTAATTCTTCATGGAAATCATGATGGTGATCATAAACATTAACTTCGTTACTTTCATCAAGAATTTGCTCTTCTCCATGATCGTGACCACAACTATGAGGTAAAGCCTCAGATAAGTGACCAGTTGTAGCTACAACGCCTACCATTAAAGACATAGAAATAATAACCGCTACAACTGTAGCAACCATTGTTCCCATTATGTATCTTCCTTTTTTCGCCAAGAGTTTAAATATTGAATAACCAATTAAAACTTCTGAACCAATGATCAGTGTGTTTAGACCAATTAAAGTAATCCCACCATGACCAAACAATGCTAAAATAACATTAACAATAAAGACCGCAATAAAACCAAGTTTGGGCCCAACTAAAATCCCCGTAAGCACCGCTAAGCTTAAGTGTACTGGTACAATTACTAGGGGCACCGACATTCCTAGGAGCATGATAGCTGCTGCAACCCCAGTGTAAGGGATCTTATGCATTACTTCGTCTTTATTGATCGTTCTTAAAATAATAAATAAAATTGCAAAAGTTATCAGTAGTGCGCCGATCCATAAATTATAATTTAGAATTCCATCTGGTATGTGAATGTGACTCATAACATATCACTCCTTATCTATTTGAATTTTTTTCCTTAATACATGAGATGAGTTATCAATTACAACATTTATATGTTATCCTTTTTCATAATGTTTGTCAATGAAAGACAATATGTTTGTCCTTATCTATATATACGCGGATTTAGAAAATTTATACCCATTCTATTCTTAAATATCCCATATTTTATTAGTTAATTTCCAAATAAAAAAACCAAAAATGAGGATCATTTTTGGTTTTACTATGGCAC
The DNA here is from genome assembly GCF_031432315.1 of Serpentinicella sp. ANB-PHB4. Classification (NCBI taxonomy): domain Bacteria; kingdom Bacillati; phylum Bacillota; class Clostridia; order Peptostreptococcales; family Natronincolaceae; genus Serpentinicella; species Serpentinicella sp. ANB-PHB4. The sequence continues at coordinate 63,119 of NZ_JAVKGO010000003.1, read as the reverse complement.
GTCCTGAGGGACTCGAACCCCCAACCTACTGGTTCGAAGCCAGCCACTCTATCCAGTTGAGCTAAGGACGCCTATTAAATTGTAAAATTGAGTTAGCACTGCTAACTCAATAGTTTATCTCTTATAAAATTATTTTGTGGCGTGCCCACAGGGATTCGAACCCCGGACACACGGCTTAGAAGGCCGTTGCTCTATCCAGCTGAGCTATGGGCACAAAATTGGAGCGGAAGACGGGATTTGAACCCGCGACCCTCGCCTTGGCAAGGCGATGCTCTACCACTGAGCCACTTCCGCATATAAAAAATAATGGAGCGGGTGAAGGGAATCGAACCCTCGCGGTCAGCTTGGAAGGCTGAAGTTCTACCACTGAACTACACCCGCACAGTGCAGTAATTAATTATCCTGACAAGAAATAATTTTACCAGCTTTTTAATGGATTGTCAACATATTTTGTAAACTAAATTTCAATATGTTTTATGGTAATTTCTTCATCCAAGTCAATTATTGCACAACTCCGTTTTGATAAACCTCTTGGTAATGCAACACTACCGGGATTTAAAATAAACATTTCATCCATTTTGGTTATACAAGGCATATGGGTATGTCCAAAAATAACGATGTCCGCATTAACTTCTTTCCCCTTATAGTATAGCCTTTGTAAATTATATTTTACATTGTACTGGTGTCCGTGACAAATGAATATTTTGTATTTACCCATAGTAAGCGCCAATTCATCTTCTCCGTCTATTTCATCATCACAATTCCCTCTTACGCCTACTACTTTCATTCCATACTGTTTCTGAATATAGCAACCATCATGAAATAAGTCCCCTGTGTGAAAAATAAGGTCTACTTTTTCTAGGTGCTCCATGGCACGATCTATTCTTTCTAAATAACCATGACTATCGCCCAATACACCAATTTTCATGTCAATACACCTACTTTTATTTATTTTGAGAAAATTGTATAATTGCATTATTGAAGGTTTTCATAGAATAAATAGAAAAAATAGCGACTAAGGTCGCTTTCGCTAGGAAACCCTAGGTTTCCTTCGACAACAGGGAAGCTGTCTGAGCACCTTCCTGAGTACGGGTAGGGGATTTCATCCGCTACAACCCCTATTTATATAGAAAGAAAATACCATTTTCTTTCTATATAAATGTTACCTGAGGTCGCGCCTCATTTGTTGACTTGTGTCATTGAATTTATAGCAGTAAAACAAGTCGACAAATTCGAAGCAGGGAAGGTATATTTTTTATATTTATTCATCTAAATTTAATTATGCAATTTCCTCAATTATTCATTAATAGTTGTTGCTTTAATTTATCTAAGGCTTTTCCTCGATGGCTTATTTTATTTTTGGTTTCGGCATCGATTTGTGCAAAAGTTAATTGTAACTCAGGAACAATAAAAAGGGGATCATACCCAAAACCACCTTGTCCTACTGGTTCAAATCCAACTTTTCCTTCACACTCACCTCTTGTTAATATCCTTTCTCCATTTGGGAATAACATAGCTATACAACTTACAAACCTGGCAGTTCTCTTTTCAATTGACGTATTTTGCAATAGCTTTAGTAGCTTTTCGTTATTCTCCTGATCTGTTGCATTTTCCCCTGCAAATCTAGCTGAATATATTCCTGGAGCTTTATCAATTGCATCGACCTCTATTCCAGAATCATCTGCTATTGCTATGCATCCGGTCTGATCCATTACAACCTTAGCCTTAATCTCTGCATTTTCTTCAAAGGTTTTACCATCTTCTATAATTTCTAAACCATCTAACCCCATATCTGCTAATGACTTTACATCATAAGGATACCCTTGAAGTATGGTCTTTATTTCCTCTAGTTTATGTTTATTGTTTGTTGCAATAACAACGGTATTATCCTTCATTTTCATCACCTAAGGATTCAATGTTTTTCCCTACCATTTCTGCTAAATCACCAAGGGATTTCTTTTGTAAATCAATTAAAGTTCTGTTTCCTTTTTCCGCTAACTCGATTAGCTGCATAAAGTCCGTTTTAGAAAAAGGTGACTCTTCTCCCGTACCTTGAACTTCAATAAATTCATCTTGATCTGTCATGACAATATTCATATCAACTTTAGCCTTTGAATCCTCTTCATAGCATAGGTCTAACACAGGGGTTTCTTTCACAATTCCGACACTTATTGCAGATACAAAATTTTTAACTGGAAACTGTTTTAAATTTTCTTTTGTTACTAACTGGCTTACAGCATCCACCAATGCAACAAATGCACCAGTAATCGATGCTGTCCTTGTACCTCCATCGGCTTGTATAACATCACAGTCAACCCAGATGGTTTTTTCTCCTAATGCATCTAAATCTACAACTGATCTTAAGGCCCTACCAATTAGACGCTGGATTTCCTGTGTTCTCCCATCAACTTTTCCTCTACTTGACTCTCTTATTTTCCTAGAGTGAGTTGAGCTTGGTAACATTGCATACTCTGCTGTTAACCATCCCTTTCCTGTGTTTCTTAAAAAAGGCGGTACTTTATCTTCAATTGTAGCGGTACATATAACCTTCGTATCTCCCATTTCAACTAAAACGGAACCCTGGGCATGTTTTGTATAGTTTCTTGTAAATTTAACTGCTCTTAGCTCATCTAATTTTCTTCCGTCAATTCTTTTCATTTCACATCTTCCTTTCAAATTGTCTTCTTTAGATTGTAACATATTGTTTTTAATCTTTGTAGAATATAATTCCTGTATATCTTTAAATTACATCATTCATTTATTTTTTCCAATACATATAAAAACATACTAATTTTCAATCTAAAACCTCGGTGGATTGTCTAACAGGGCCAAATAATTTGAGACCTTCGAATGAATTCGAAGCTACGGATTAAGAATAGGAACTATTTCATTGATGAGTATACATTCAAATTTCATTTCTGAAACCTTCGAATGAATTCGAAGCTACAAATTAAGAATAGGAACTATTTCGTCGATGAGTATACATTCAAATTTCATTTCTGAGACCTTCGAATGAATTCGAAGCTACAATTCAAGGCTAGATTTATTTTACCAATGAGCAAATTCATATTTGTTTTTGAAACCTTCGAATGAATTCGAAGCTACAGATTAATTATAGGAATTGTTGCAATAAAAAATAAATCAAATTATATGTAGGGGCGAATTCATTCGCCAGAAATAGATTAATAAAGTTCTGTATCTTAATTAATTGACTAATACATAAAATAGGATAGAAGCAATGCCTCTATCCTATTTTAATTAGTACATGTTGGAGAATACGGGAATATTCATGTTTACATTTGAATCAAGGTCTATTTCCGTTCCATTACTTAAAATGCGTACTTGTTGAATAGCTGGTTCCATAGCATTTAATGTAAGGCCTATTTCATGTATAACTGATTGTTGTAAATTAGCATTTTGAGGCATTCTATTGATTTCTTCAGAGAAATCTATATATGCAATACCATCTCTAACATAAACATGATTCACTGTTGTTCCTTCTGGTATTTCACTAAATAATCCACTACCCTCTGGTGCACCTTCAACCAATGTGGTTAAGACCGTTTTTACATCTGCTCTAAATGACATAACTCCCTTTGTTACAGGAACAAAGAAACTCTCTTCTCCATTTGTTGTGCCTTTATAATAAACGACTATTGGAATCTTTTCTTCACTCAATTCAGTCTTTAAATTAATATGATTCGGCTTAATAGGATTTTTAACCTTTGTGCCATGTTTTAATTTTTTTCGTTCTTGCCCTTCTACCATTATTTGTACCTGATCAACATCTTCAAACTCTGTTAAAGTAAACACGATTGCATTAACAATTGTCTGTTCTTCCAACTTTGTTTCGTATTTTAATACATTTTCATTTAAATCAATTCTACAGATCCCTTCATTAATTGTCATTCCAAGTACTTCTGTTCCTGATGGTAGAACAGGTGATAATCCTAAAGCCGATAAGTAATCCCTTAGTGCAGGTTGGTCCACAAGCTGATTTATTGCAGCTCTACCCATTCCCTCTTCCCTTGGAATCCTCCGCATTACAGGAACCAACAAACCATTTTCATTCTGATAATAGAGGACTGTACTCCTTAATCCTTCATCTTCGCCATCAATAAAACCTTCCTCATTAAGCACAGCTACATCCTCACTGTTATTTCCAATTAGTTTCCCTATGGGATCTTCTCCCTCTGTTATGACCATAACTGTTAGTAGTAAAAGTCCTAGAAGAATAATCACTTTATTTCTCACAGCTTTTTTCGCTCCCCTCTTTTTCTTTGAATAATTACTTTAGTTCATTATATTAGTTACAGAGGCGAGCTATTCTCATTCTTCTATTTTCTTTTAATCGGATTAAAATACCCCCCACGGATAGATCTTGCATCAGTGATCGTTATAAAAGCTTTGCTGTCGAATTGATCTAATATTTGATAGACTTTTTTTATATGCTTACGACTAATTGTAATATAGAGCAAATGATGTATCCCGTCTCTTCCGTAACCTTCCATTACTGTTACACCGAATCCATCTTCTCTAAATCTATCTACAATTGGTTGAGGGTTATGGTGGGTGATTATTTGGATAATGTTGTTCCCTAATGCCAATTTATCTTCAAGATAAACACCTAGATAATTTCCTGTAGCAAATCCTAAGGCATATACCAACACATTCACCGGATTATCTAAACCACTTAACACTTGGCCTATCGCTAATATATATACAATTACTTCAAAAAATCCGATAAGAGCTGCTTCTAACCGTTTTCCTTTCACAACCATTATCATTCGAACCGTAGCCATACTTACATCTGTTAATCGAGCAAAAAAGATAAATAAGTATCCAAACATTAACTCCATATTAAAATCCCCCCGTTCCTATCCAAACTTTACCTTCCTCTTCATTGTACATAATATAGGTTATAAATCAATAAAAATAAACCAGTTTAATCTTACTAATTTAGCAGATTAACCGGTTTTATATTTGAGAAAATTGCATAATTACATTTTAAAAACGATCACATGAAAAATATGCTAAATACTACTCAGGGCGCGCCTCATTTATGAAAAAATTTTTTTCCATTGATTTATTGTCTGCACTCTATGATCAGATACGATAAATAATGGACGAATATTTTCTGGAGGAATTTCATGAAATATAAGCACTTCTGCATCATAATTTTCTTTTTGATCCGCACGTTCTAATAGGTTGTTTTCAAAACTTAATGAAGTACTCCAGTAGTTTTTAATGATTTCTTTACCCTTCGTCTGTAAATAATTTTCAGCACTATTATATTCCAAAATATTTTTCAAAATAAAAGGTTCATATAACTGATTTGCCTTATTTTCATTAGCAATCCAACATCTTTTTATATCAATTTTTAAAGCCATCACTACTGTATGGGAGTGAAATCCAGGCTTTTTTCTATAATTCATGGTAGCGAAAATAGCTTTTTTTCTCTCTACCCACTTCGGTATGTACGCCGGTTTTTGATCATCGAACAACTGATGAAATCCGCAATATTTTTCCTTGTAAGATGCTTTGTCATTGTACTTTATCCCTTGAGACATAATCTTTTTTAAGTCATTTATGGCTGCAATATGATAAACACACCCTGTTTTAGTAAAGTCTTCAAAAAACATAGAATCTCCTTTCTAAAGTAGTAATAACTGTAATGTATTGATTAATCTATTATGATAGAAAATAGATATGTGAAGAAATTGCATAACTACTTATTAAAAGCTCTAATTTCCTCATATAACAAGAAGGAGGTGGCGAACTTTGATTATGATTAATTGTATTTATCCTTGTTTATTTGAAAACGAAGGCTATTGCACACTAACTCATGCAACCGCCGTTTCCAGTACAACAAATAAGTCTTGTGCATATTTTAAAGAAAAAAAGTCTATGAGAAAACCTCATAGACAATAGTATCATCAACTTTATATTAATTTATCCAATTTCAAATTTATTAATTTTATCTACTGAACACATTGTATTTAGTCACATTACGAGCTAAATAATGTGTTCTATTTCTTTTTTTCATCATTAAGAATGTCCTTAAAAACAAAGGAGACATTAGCTAAATATGTTACAACATAAGTGTAGCAATAATAAGCACTAGTCTTTAAACAACTCTTTGCATTTCTAATTCATTTGCTTTTCCTATCTTTTCTACTAAGCAAGTTACTCGCTTGCTTAAACAAGCATTATTTTGCTGAGCCTTTATTTCCTGATCTTTCAGCAAAGTACATCTTAGATGGTTCTTTGAACAAGAGAAAATCGTTCTTAGTTCTTTTACATTGCTTCTCATCAAAATTTTCGTTCCATTATTTACTTTAGATAATAGGCTATCTAAAATATCTTTTTGAGGTTGGGCTTGAAAAGCAACATGTATAATTGAAAAATCTCTTACTTCTAATTCTTGTCCCTTTGCACATTTTATGCTTATTTGTTTGTCTAAGTTCATTTTATTAATTAATTTTTTTGCTTTTTTTACTGCAAGGGGGTCATAATCAATTACTTCTATTTGGGCCCCAGTTTTTTTTGCAATCTCCATTGCAGTGCAAGGGAAAGGTCCTCCTCCTATGCATAACACTCTGTCTTCATCTGTAATACCACAAAGGCTTATTTCTTTTTTTACCATACCCTTATAATAAAGTCGATATAAATTGTTTAGTATAGGAAAAGGTGAAGACACCATTTCAAGTTTTTTTGTAAAAAAAGATATAAAAAGCACAATAAACCCTCCCTTTTACAGTATTAAAGCAGAAAAATTGACTGACATAATTAATTAACATTTATGCATTATGATAATAATTATCATTAATAGTATGTTAAAATAGTATCATAGAAAACCAATATTATCAAGATTAAAAGCTGTTAGTTCTGGGTAGCAAAACAAATTAACGCTTTCGCGTGTTTGAAAAATATTGCAAATAATTACTTTATTTTATATTATACTAATATAGAGGATAAAGGAGGTTTTATATCTTGAACTTAAAAGGTACGCAAACAGAGAAAAATTTATGGCTTGCTTTTTCTGGTGAAAGTCAGGCTAGAAACAAATATGCTTTTTTTGCTGATTTTGCTAGAAAAGAAGGTTACGATGAAATTGCCAAGGTTTTTGAACAAAACGCTAATCAAGAAAAAGAACATGCACGACTTATTTTTGATTTCTTACATAACCAAAAAAGTACAAAAGAGAATCTAAAAATAGCTGCACAAGGTGAAAATTATGAAGCCTTTACGATGTATAAAGAATATGAGAGAGTAGCTCGCTCTGAAGGATTTGAAGAGATTGCTAAGTTTTTTGAGGAAATAGGAAAAATTGAAGCAGAGCATGAGAAAAAATATTTGGCGCTACTTCAGTCTTTTACTGAAAAGTAAATACTTTGAGATTAAATCTTGCAAATGTATAAAAAAAGTGGCTAACGCCACTTTTTTTATACATTTATTCTTTTCAAATTTTAAATGACTTAATTTTGCTTATCATAGATATTAACCACATCACTACTAATAAAGCAAAGTAAATCAACCCAATTTTAACAGCCGTAGCATAGAAAAAAGCTTCCGGTAATATTTGTACCAATATCTCTTTGTTTGGGTTTAGGATCCAAAGGTCGTTTGTAAAAAAGATATAATGAAAATAATTAAAGTACTTTGTAAAATCAATTCGCATGGCAATGGCTAGTAGTCCAAATAGGATTATGTTTGCCAATAAGGTATACCCTAAAGTATTAGATAAACGCTTTTTCCACTTTTGATCATATTTGATAACGTAGACCAATAGTATCACGAGCAATACTACGCTTGTATTTCGCACAAATCTACCTAGATTAAAGAGGAATAAAACATCTTCCATATGTTTTATTTCTCTTTGACTAAATACAACCCGTCTTTCGTTATTTACCTTTGTCTCAATATTTAAGTCTTCATATTCATTATTCAAATAACCTAATAACCGATGGACGATATCATCTAGATTAGTTTCTTCTATATTGATGTATTGCTCTATATATTTTTGGTTTTTTTCAAATTGTTCCTCGTAATGATTATAATCAAAAGTGACATACTCTACTACACTCAGTAACAGTGCGATAGATAATGCACACCCTATTATTATATATACTACTTTTTTCATCCCACACCCCTTACCTTTGTTAAAGAAATTGCTTAAGTGCATTATAAAGGTTTTTATTGCTAGCAATGTGCTAAAGCATATTTTCAAAGGCCTCTTCACTAAGTAGTTTTAGATTTGTTTCTACACCGGAGTCTAAAATTTCTTGTGCCTTTTCCAATTTGGACCCTGCATCGGTACCGAAAATAACGTAATCCGTCTTCTTGCTAACACTACCCGAGACTTTTGCGCCTAAGCTTTCTAACTTTTCTTTTATCTCTTTTCTTGAAAAACGTTCTAACGTGCCAGTAACCACAACGGTCTTGTCTTTAAACTGGCTCTCTTTTTCAACTTCAATTTTTTCAAAGTATGGCTGTAGCCCTTGTTGTAAAAGTTTTTGGGTGCTAGCAACAATCCGCTCATCTCCAAAAAAATCTAAAATGCTTTTTGCTACAATGTCTCCTATATCAGGCAAAGCTATTAATTCATCGTAATTAGATGCCATAACATTTTCTAAAGACTTAAAGTGGTTCGCTAGGTCTAAGGCAGTTTTTCGGCCTACATTTGGAATGCCTAAAGCATAAATAAAAGCATCTAGTGGACATTTCTTGCTATTTTCAATTGCTTCTAGTAAATTTTTTGCTTTTTTATCTCCAAACCGTTCAAGATGGATTAAGTCATTATAAGTAATGTCATAAAGCTGTGCAATTTCTTTTAATCCCAATGCTTCGAAAAGTTGTTCCGCAGTCTTTTCACTAAAACCTTCTATATCCATTGCATCTCTACTAGCAAAATGTACAATAGACGACACAAGCTGAGGCTTACAGGATAGAGCATTTGGACAAAAGAGATGGGCACCTTTTTCTATTACTTCGCTTCCACAGGCAGGACAATCTGACGGCTTTTTAATTTCTTCACTTTCCTTACATTCCGTTTCTACTGCCCCAAGTATTTCCGGTATAACATCGTTGGAACGCCTTAACCAAACTTGACAACCAATTTTAACTTTCTTTCTCTGAATATCTTCCCAATTGTTTAGTGTTGCTCGTCCAACCGTAACCCCACCTATATCCACTGGCGTTAATTCAGCTGATGGTGTTAATTTCCCTGTTCTACCAACCTGCCAAATAACATTTTCTAATTGTGTTGTTACTTCTTGTGCTTCAAATTTATAGGCCATTGCCCATCTAGGAAACTTTTGGGTATATCCTAAAGCGCTTCTTAATTCCATATCATTAACTTTAATGACAAGCCCATCGGTTAAATAATCTAGTTCCTTAACTGTATCTTTTCGCTTTGTAACTTCCTCTACTACTTCTTCTATACCTTTTAACACTTTTATATATGGATTCACTGGAAAACGATTTTCTTTTAGAAACTCGATCATTTCCATGTGGGTATTAAAGTAATCATTTTCGTCATAACCAACATTGTAGCAAAAAGCGCTAAGATTTCTTTTTGCAGTAGTTTTAGGATTTAAATTTCTTAATGCGCCAGCAGCTGCATTTCTGGCATTCTTTAGTGGTTCATCATTATTACGATTATATTTTTCAAGTTCAGATAAGGGCATAATCCCCTCACCTTGCACCTCAATTTTTCCTTTGTATTTTATTTCTAATGGTATAGATTTAATGGTTTTAACCTGTTCTAATATTCCTTCTCCTATGGTCCCATTCCCTCTTGTAGCTGCTTGTATCAAATAACCATTATCGTAGGTTAAGTTTAATGTTAATCCATCAAACTTATATTCCATTACATATTCAATTGGTTCCATTTTATTTAAAGCTTTTTTGTTACGTACATCCCAGGCATATAATTCTTGTTCACTCTTTGATTTGTTCAAACTCCAAAGAGGTGCCAGATGCTTATGTTGCTTAAATTTCTTTAAAGGCTCCCCACCAACCCGCAGTGTCGGTGAATTTTTATGTACAATACCTATTTCTTTTTCTAGAGCTACAAGCTCATCATATAAGTTGTCATATTCTTGATCACTAATTTTAGGTGCATCCAAAACATAATAATAATAGTTATGATCATTAAGTACCTCTACTAACTCAAGTATCCTTTTTTTCTTATCCAATATGCCAACCTCCTTTTTAAGGAAAATAGCCTTAATATGTATTTAAAGAAATTGCATAATAATATTAACCAAAATTCATGCGTCATAGAATAAATATAAGAATTATACCTAAGGTCACGCTCATTTGTTGACTTATATCTTTGTATTTATTTACATCATAAAACAAGTCGACAAATTCGAAGCAGGAAAGGCATATTCTTTATATCCCTTTGACAAAATTTAATTATGCAATTTCCTGATTTAAAAGCATTATTAACTACTCTATTGTAGTTAATGGAATAAAGGCTGTGTCAATCTTTTTAACCCCAGCTCCATCAAAAGCGATGGTCACGATGCTACCATTGGTTGCTACAACGGTACCTATTCCAAAACTCGGATGTTTTACCTTTGAACCACTTAAAACTTTGGTTTTATCTTTTTGTACAGGTTTATCATTATGCACCATTTGTCCTTTAAACACAGGAGATAATTTCATAGCTTGTACCTGTTTTTTTCTATTATATAACTCCGGTCTATCTATAAGATCATTAGGTATCTCATTAACAAATCTAGATAAACTATTATACTGTGTTCTTCCATATAGTGTTCTCATTTTTGTATGGGTCATGTATAGTCTTTGCATTGCTCTAGTTATCCCAACATAACATAATCTACGTTCTTCTTCTTCATTATTCTCTTTTAATGACATTGGGGATGGGAAAATGTTTTCCTCCATTCCTGGTATAAAGACTACAGGGAACTCTAGACCCTTTGCACTATGTAGGGTCATAAGAACGACTGCGTTATCTTCATCATCCATTGAATCCGTAGCAGACTCTAGTGCATTTTTAGCTAGAAAGGCATCTAAGGTCTTTTCTTCTGAATTTTTATCAAACTCTAGAGTAAGAGATTTAAACTCTTCTAAGTTTTCTACTCTACTTTGGGATTCTACTGTGCCATCTTGCAATAAAGATTCTATATATCCGCTTTTTTCATAAATATAATCTGTTATTTCTGTAATCGTTAACTCGTCCTTTTGATCTTGTAATTCAAGTATCATTTGGGTAAACCCTTTAATATTTTTTCGTTGTGATGCACTTAAACCTGGTACTTCATCAGCGTTAACTAGTGCATGAAAAAAGCTTTCACCTGTCGATTCTGCATAAGCTTCTAATCGCTCTATTGCCTTCGCTCCTATTCCTCTTTTAGGAACGTTAATAACCCTTCTAACACTTAAATCATCCACAGAGTTTTCTATTACAATTAAGTATGCAATAATATCTTTTATTTCTTTTCTTTCGAAGAATCGTGTTCCCCCATACATTCTATAAGGAATACCAGATTTCATTAATCCATCCTCTAGTACTCGGGATTGGGCATTGGTCCTATATAGTATAGCGAAATCTTTATAGGATCGATTTTCTTGCCTCATAAGTTTTTCTAGTGTATAGGCAATAAATCTAGACTCATCATACTCGTTATCTGCACAATAATATCCTATAATTTCTCCTTCATCATTTCCAGTCCATAGGTTTTTGTCTTTTCTTCCTTCATTTCTAGCTACAACATGATTCGCTGCATCTAGAATCTTTTTTGTAGAACGATAATTTTCTTCTAATTTAATAACCTCTGCTTTTGGAAAATCCTTTTCAAATCCTAGGATATTAGATATATCTGCACCTCTCCACCCATAAATGGATTGATCGTCATCTCCAACAACACATAGATTTTGATGGGATTTAGACAGTAAGCTAACTAATGTGTACTGAGCCATATTGGTATCTTGAAACTCATCTACTAAAATATACTTAAATTTATTGTGGTAGTACTCTAACACTAAAGGAAATTGCTCAAACAATTGTACTGTTTTCATAATAAGATCATCAAAATCTAAAGCATTATTACTTTTTAGTTCTTTTTGATACATACCGTATATTTCTGCAATTTTTTCCGTCCAAAAATCTTCTACATAGGATTTTTTATATTCCTCTGGAGTTATTAATTGATCTTTTGCTTTACCTATTGCAGATAATACTCCTCTTGGATCGAAAGTTTTTTCATTTATATTAAGCTTTTTTAAACACGCTTTTATTACCACTTGTTGATCTGAAGCATCGTAAATTACAAAGTTTTTATTGTATCCTAATTTTTCGATCTCCATTCTAAGTATTCTTACACAGGTTGAGTGGAAGGTGCTCACCCACAGTGATCTATCCTCAAATCCCAACAATGCATCTATTCTTTCCTTCATTTCTCTAGCAGCTTTATTTGTAAAAGTAATAGCAAGTATATTATAAGGAGAGATCCCTTTTTCTTTTATTAAATAAGCAATTCTATGGGTTAAAACTCTTGTTTTTCCGGACCCTGCCCCTGCTAAAACTAACAATGGTCCCTCTGTATGAAGAACTGCTTCTTTTTGGCAACCATTTAAATGATTTAAATTCATATCGTTCGCTCCTAACCGTTTTTATTTCCTTTTGCAAATTGAGAATTATATGATTATATTCTTAAAAGTATTTTTGTCTATATTATATGTTACCCTATTTCATAGGCTGAATCAATGAAGGATGTTACAAATAAATAAAGAGATGTGACTGCTGTATCTAAAGTACTTTTAGACATTAGCTTGTCACACCTCTTTTTCAATCTGATTAATAGTTATATTTTAAATACACTAATACTTTCTTTAAGTTCTTTTGCAATTTCTTTCAACTCTAATGATTTTTGTCTTATTTCTTCTATCGTTGCGGATTGTTCTTCTACAGATGCAGACACTTGTTGCGTTGATGCTGAAGATTGCTCAGTTACCATGGCAATACTTTGTATAGAAGTTGTAACAGCATCTTTATACTTGCTTACGCTATCAATGTGATTAATAAGGTTTTCAATTTGATCTGCTATTTTTGATATTACTTCTGTATTCTCAGTAAAAGCAGCGGAAACATCCCCTGTTGCTCTGTCTGCTCGTTCCATTGCTATTTTTGAGTCTTCAATACTGTTTGTCGTTATCTGAATTTCATTTTGAATTTCTGACGTAATTTTCTCAATTTCCTGTGTTGATGAAGAAGTCTGCTCTGCAAGCTGTCTAACTTCCTCTGCTACAACAGCAAATCCTTTACCCGCATCTCCTGCTCTTGCGGCTTCAATTGCTGCGTTTAGTGCTAACAGGTTTGTCTGCTCCGCGATAGAGTGGATTACACCAACGATTTGTCCAATTGACTGTGACTTTGTTGATAAGTTGTTTATATTTTGGGCTACTCTTGCTGAAACTTCATTGTTCGTTTGGAAATTTTCTTGTAAATCTCTCATTGTTGATGTAGACTTTTCATTGACCTTTTTTGAGTCCTCTGCTAATTGATTCATTGTGTTTACATTATCAACTAACTCATTAATTTTGTTGTTTAACGCCCCAAGTTTATTTGTACTTTCATTTGCTTCCTTTGCTTGATCTGAGGCACCACTTGCCAAATCTTCTATGGCTTTTGAAATTTCTTCAATAGATGCAGCAGTTTCTTCCATGCTATTTGAAAGCATATCAGAATTTCCTTGTAAAACGCCACTTTGATCTACAATATTTTCTGCCATCCCTTTAAAAGATTTTCTTAACCCTTTTATTCCTACAGCCATTTGCCCTATTTCATTTTTATATCCTAGTAATTGTTCATCTACATAGTCTTCTCTGAAATCTAGGGTAGCTGTTTTATCAATTAAATCATTTAGTTTATGAATAGGTTTTAAAATGTAATTTGCAAAAAATGTCGATACGATAATAGCAAAAATAACACTCATTCCGAAAACTAACAATTTGTTATTGTCCGTATTAGCTTCTAAAACTAAGCTTAATCCAATTAATAAAGCATTTGAAATGATAAAAAACACAGTTATCCCTAGTCTCATGCTATTTGTAAACTTCTTCATACGTATCCCCCCAGAATTTAACATAAATGTATTTATGTAATTATATCATTGTTTTTGAGAATTTGGTATAAAAATTGTCAGATAACTTGTTCTTTATAAAAGTTCCTCTAGCATTTCTTGGCATATTTCATCAATGCTCTTACAATCAGTGTTTATTGTAATATCTGCTGATTGTCTATAATATGCCTTTCTATCGTCCAACTTTTTTTGTATTTCTTCTAAATTTGGGGATTCACTTAATAAAGGTCTATCATTATTTTTATCTACTCGGGCTTTAATCGTATCTGCTGTTGCCTCTAGTAAAATTATTCTTCCTTTTTCTTTTAATATTTCAACGTTCTCTTGGTCGATCACTACGCCACCACCGCAGGATATTACTTTGTTTTTATCTTGGCTTACATCTTTTATAACCATTTTTTCTAACCTTCTAAAATAAGCTTCTCCATGGGTATTAAAAATTTCTTTTATAGACATGTTTTCTCTTTCTTCTATTAATCTATCTGTATCTATAAAATCCAAAGATAATAACTTAGCGATATGTTGTCCAACAGAGGATTTACCTGTACCCATAAATCCAACTAGCACGATGTTATATGGAAATAATTTTTCTCCTTGCAGGGCTCTACTTTTCGTAAATATCTCATTGAAAATTGCCTGAATAAGTCCAGATAATTTTTTATCTGCTAACTGATCTGTTGCCAATTTCATTACTTCTTTTTCTCTATTTGGGTGATAAATAGGCAACTTATTTTCCTTTTTAATTTCCGCTACGCCAATTGCTAAGTGCATTCTTTTTTCTATTAAATTAACTAGCTGGGAATCTATTTGTGAAATTTCTTTTCTTATTTCATCTAACGCCTTCAATATTACACCTCATCCCATTCTATCTCTTCTTTTGAGAGTAACAATTCTTTTACTTTTCCTTTATCACAAGGTAAAATAAAGGATATTTTATCCTTTAGATTTTTTTTATCGTGGGCCATAATTTCTATCAGCTTCTCCTTACTATACTCAGATATATCCAAGTTAATATTGGTTTTATTTATAGCAGTGGTTATATCAATAAAATAGCTTTTATCAATTAAATTCATGTTTAGTGCCATCTTCGCTTCATAAAACATACCTATTAATACAGCTTCACCATGGGTATATTTTTTATAATTTGTTATGGCTTCTAGTGCATGTCCTATGGTATGTCCAAAGTTGAGTATTTTTCTTAAACCTTCTTCTCTTTCATCCTTTGATATAATATAGGCTTTGATTTCACAACATTTTTTAATAACATACCTCATGGTATCATGATCTAGCTTCATTATCTTATCGTAATTTTCTACAATATAATTAAGGAAGGGGTGATCATATATTACGCCATATTTAATGACCTCACCAATCCCACTAATTAACTCTTTTCTATCTAAAGTATTCAGTACGTTTAATTCAATGATCACACTTTTAGGCTGGCTATAGGTTCCGACAATATTTTTTGCTTGGGGCATATTTACGCCAGTTTTTCCACCCACACTACTATCTATTTGTGCTAATAGGGTAGTCGGAATTTGTACCCATTCCATACCTCGCATATATATAGATGCACAAAAGCCGGCGATATCTCCTACTACACCGCCACCTAAGGCAATTAACTTTGACTTTCTTGTCATTTTATTCTCAAGCATATAAGAAATAATTTCAGTAACTGTACTAATGGTTTTAGATGCTTCACCGGGCTTGATCACATACTTTTGTACTGTTTTTCCCTTTAGCGCATCCATCACTGATCTGCCATAAAGTTTATCCACATTTTCATCTGTTATAATGATCCATCTATCACCGTGGCCTATATTTTTAACAATTCCATCTATTAAATTGTCGGTTATATTTATCCAATAACTTTTTCTTCCTAAATTGATGTACAGTCTATCCATCTTTTCTTAATCTCCTTTATGTGATCTCCACCAAATTTTTCAAGAAACGTTTGGGCAATAACTGTCATAGCAACCATTTCTCCTACTATAGATGCTGCTGGTACAGCACAAGTGTCACTTCTTTCTATTGATGCAGTTACGGATTCTTTCGTCTCTATATCAACTGTGTTCAAAGGCTGATAAAGGGTTGGTATTGGCTTCATAGCACATCTGATAATAATGTTTTCACCATTTGACATGCCCCCTTCTATCCCTCCTGCTCTATTCGTCTCCCTATAATAGCCTCTTTCACTATTGTAGAACACCTCATCATGAACATCTGAACCTGACAAACAGGCATTTTCAAACCCATATCCTATCTCAACACCTTTTATGCCCTGTATGCTCATTAATGCATAGCTTAGTTTAGCATCTAATTTTCTATCCCAATGGACATAGCTTCCTAAACCAACAGGTACACCTGTAATATGTATTTCAAAAATTCCACCAAGGGAATTACCCTTTTCTTTTGCGAGGTTAATTTCATGAATCATTTCCTTTTCAATATCTTTATCTATGCATCTTACTTCTGATCGGTCTGCATTTTTTATTGTGTCGACATCATAAACAGGGTCATCTAAATTAGCCCTACCTAAAGCAACAACGTGACTATATACTTTAATATTAAATACTTCCATCAACTGTTTTGCAATACTTCCTACAGCCACTCTTGTTGCAGTTTCTCTAGCACTACTACGTTCTAAAACGTTCCTTACATCAGTAAAATTGTATTTTACAGATCCGCTAATGTCTGCATGACCTGGTCTACCCTGGGTTACTTTTTTAGTTATCTCATCCACGTCTACTGGATTCATAAAACTTTCCCAGTTTTCATAGTCCTTATTTTTAATTGTAAAGGCAATAGGACTTCCTAGGGTTTTTCCACCTCTAATACCAGATAGTATTTCTATTTTATCTTTTTCTATCTTCATTCGTCCGCCTCTACCATAACCTTTTTGTCTTCGGGCTAAGTCCATATTAATTTTTTCAATGTCAATTTCAAAATTTGATGGACACCCTTCTATAATCCCTGTTAAACACTTCCCGTGGGATTCACCTGCAGTTAACAGCCTTAACATATATATCACCTGCTTATCATTTTATTTTATAAATTTGGTCCAATTGGATAAGAACCGAGTATTTTAAAAGTTTTTGTTTTGTCTTGAATGCTATTAAATATAGAAGCAATTTCCGTTTCTGATGCATGTCCTAATAAATCAATATAAAATAAATATTTTCCAATCTCCATTTTTGCAGGGCGAGACTCTATTCTCGTTAAATTTATATTTTTATCTGCAAATAACTTCAGAATTTCAAATAGGCCCCCGGGACGATCATCATATAGCGAAAAAATAATGGATGTTTTATCCTGCCCTGTTGGTAATTTTTCTTCTTTTCCCAGTACAATAAAACGAGTCTGATTCAGTGCATTGTCCTGTAAATTTATTTGTATCTGATTTAATTGATAAATTTCTCCTGCAAATTGATTAGCAATAGCGCTATAATCAGCACCATTTTCTTTTGCAAGCAAACAAGCTTTTGATGTACTCTCACATGGGATCAGCTTTGCATATGGTACCTTAGTTTTTAGAAACTCTCTACACTGCTCTAGAGCTTGAGGGTGGGATAATACATATTTTATATTCTTAATATTTTCCGCTGTACTTAACAATGTGTGTTTAATAGATATGGTCATTTCACTAATAATCTTACAATCTTTCATATTAATTAAGGCATCCATTACGGGTGTAACGGCCCCTTCTGTTGAGTTTTCAATTGGTAGCACGCCTATATCTATTTTCTCTGTCTCAAGGGCTTCAAAAATTTCGTAAAAGGAAGCTAAACCTATTAATTCTGTTTTATGATCTAAATGCTTAGCTACCAGATGGCTATATGATCCCGATGGTCCTAAGTATCCTACTTTCTTCAAAATTTTCACCCTCTACTTTACAATTTCCTTTAATATTTTTTCAAAATTAGGGAAAGATACATTTATACACTCACTCCCGTTAATTGTTACAGTATCCTCTGAAAAAAGACCTGCAATTGCCATTGACATAGCTATACGATGATCTCCATAGCTTTCAACAGTGGCACCGGTAATTTTGTTGTTTCCTTTTATTTCCATTCCATCTTCTAATTCTTTAACTTCTATTCCTAATTTCTTCATCTCCGTTACCATTGTCGAAATACGATTTGATTCCTTCACTTTTAATTCCTCAGCTCCCGTAATGGTTGTAATCCCATCTGCAACTGCAGCAATTACAGCTAAGATTGGTATTTCATCAATTAATCTTGGAATAATATCTGCTGTTATAGTAGTACCATGTAGTTTACTTCCGATTATTCTTATGTTTCCAACTGTTTCCCCACCATTATCCTTAATATCTTCAATATCAATTTTAGCTCCCATATCTTTCAGCACTGCGATAATACCATCTCTAGTAGGATTTATACCTACGTTTTCAATAATAAGTTCAGAACCTGGCATTGCTGCAGCAGCAGCTATAAAAAATGCTGCGGAAGAAATATCCCCTGGAATATGTACATTCTGTCCAGTTAAATCCGAAGGTTTAACCGTTACAAATTCCGATGTTTCTTCCAGGTTTCCGCCAAAGTATTTTAGCATTCGCTCCGTATGATCTCTTGATTTTATACTTTCGTAAACAGTCGTTTCTCCTTGGGCGTAAAGTCCTGCCAGTAGTACAGCTGATTTTACCTGTGCACTCGATACTGGAGATATATATTTAATACCATTTAGGTCCACTCCTTTAATGATTAAGGGAGCTAACCTACCTCCTTGACGCCCTTCTATTTGTGCACCCATTTTTCTTAAAGGGATTGCAATACGGTCCATGGGCCTTTTTCTCAGTGATGCGTCACCGGTTATAACTGATGTAAAAGACTGACCAGATAATATACCACTCATTAGTCTCATTGTCGTTCCAGAATTTCCTGCATCTAATATATCCTCTGGTTCTTTTAAACCGTAGTGTCCTCTACCATTGACTTCTACAATGTTTTCTTTTATATCAATGGTTATACCCATTTTTCTAAAACAATTAATCGTACTTAAACAGTCATCACCCATTAAGAAATTTTGAATTTTACTTTTCCCTTTACTTATACTACCAATCATAATTGCTCTATGAGATATTGATTTATCACCGGGAACAGATATCTTTCCATTGACCTTATCTACTTTTGTTGTTCTAAGCATTTTCATTATCCTCTCTCATATAAGTTAATTTGTAGTTGGATTCCTTTAACACCCTATGGGCCTTTTGCAGTTGATGTAATCCTTCAAAGCTTACTTTTATGGCTCCTTGTGTATCTGCTCTTGCATGAACAATCTCAATATCCTTTATATTTATATTATGTTGGCCAAGTAATTTAGTAAGTTCTCCAAGAACACCGGGCTTGTCTTCTACGCCTATGTGCATCTCATATAATGGAGGTATGTAATCTTTTCTATATTTAGGGATACAATCCCGAATAAACTTTGCCCGTTCTAATAGATCACTAATTTTTTCTTCTTCCCCATCTAACAACAACTGTTTCACTTCAGTTAATTGATTCATACAGTCATCTATCCCTTTCATTAATTCTTGCTTGTTTCCCATAAAAATTGCTTTCCACATTTCTGGATTCCCTGCAGCAATTCTTGTCGTATCTCTAAATCCTCCTCCAACAAAGGGTAAACATGACATCCCTTTATCCATATCTATAAGATTAGATAAAATAACAGCAAGTAAATGGGGTGTATGGCTAATGCGGGCAACAATTTTATCGTGTTTTTCTGCATCAGTAATTACTGGATACGCACCCAGCTTTGAAATGAGTTCTTTCATAGTAGAAAGTGTTTTTTCTGATATATCATCTGCTGGCGTTAAAAAGTAATAAGCATTTTCAAAAAGAAATGGATTTCCTGCATTGAACCCGGATCTTTCTGATCCTGCCATTGGATGGCCACCTATAAATTGTGTACTTTTAGGTAAAAATGTTTGGGCTAATTGCTGTACATAGCCTTTTACGCTGCCTACATCAGTAATAATTATATGCTTATCCTTTTCAATAAGTGGACCTAGTTCAAGAAATAAAGGCTTATAATGATTAATTGGTGTTGCAATAAATAATAAGTCTGATTTATCAACTAAATCTTGCATGCTGGTTACTGCCTCATCTATTATTTCCATCTCTTTTGCAGTCTTTATATAATCATTATTTACATCCATTCCTATTATGTCGCCACAAAAATCTGAATTTTTTAATGCCATAGCTATGGATCCACCTATTAAACCCATACCTACTATACCGATCGCTTTTATATTTTTCATAAATAGTTCTCCTTACTTGCCATTGTATTTCCGCTTTTTTACATACTTTAACCGATGCATTTTTATATGTCAAGCATATATACTTTATTTTATTTGAATTTACTAAAATTTCTGAAAATATCATTGACATACACACTCTTTTAATATATACTTTATAAAAATCTTATCTTACAAAAAGGTGATCTACATGTTAAAGAATCTTGGAAAAAACATTCAAATAAATAGCTATTATTTTAACTTTTACTGGGGCTTTTTTAGCGCTGGTTACTTTACATTGAAAAATAATAGTTCTTTCTTTCTAAGAAACTTAACGCCTATACTTCATTCCTATTAACTTAATTTATATTTTAGGATAAAAGAGGACTCTTAGAAAAAAGAGTCCTCTTTTTTTATTTTAAATTATTTAAGGAAATTATCACTTTCCTTATTTATAAATTTTCAAAAATTATATAAAATACTTTAAGGAGGTAATATTATGGTAATTGTAATGAAAGCAAATGCACCAAATGAAGTAATCGAGAGGATAGAGAAAAAAATGACTGATTTAGGGTGTCAAGTACATAGGTCAGAGGGGGCTAATTACTGTCTTTTAGGCTTGGTCGGTGATACTAGCCGTTTTACTGAAAGTCAAATATTAGCAAACGAATTTGTTGATCGTGTTATTCGGGTACAACAGCCCTTTAAATTAGCGGGAAGAATGTTCCATCCAGAGGATACAATAATAAAGATAGGAAATGTAGAAGTCGGCCAGAACACACCTTGTGTTATAGCAGGACCTTGTTCCGTTGAAAATGAAGAACAACTATTGACGATTGCAAAGGCTGTAAAATCTAGTGGTGCAACCATGTTAAGGGGAGGCGCATTTAAACCTAGAACTTCTCCATATAGTTTCCAAGGTCTAGGTGAGGAAGGCTTAAAATTATTACAAAAAGCAAAGGAGGAAACTGGATTACCAATTGTCACTGAGGTGATGGATACAGATACTTTTGATCTAGTAGAATCTTATGCTGATGTGCTACAAATAGGCGCTAGAAATATGCAAAATTTCCCATTGTTAAAGCGGGCTGGACGAAGTAAAAAGCCAATTATACTTAAAAGAGGATTAAGTGCAACAATCGAAGAGTTTTTAATGTCTGCGGAGTATATTATGTCTGAAGGGAATAGTCAAGTTATTTTATGCGAAAGGGGTATTCGAACCTTTGAAACCCATACTCGTAATACATTAGATTTAAGTGCAGTGCCTGCCATTAAAGAGTTAAGTCATTTGCCTATTATCGTTGACCCAAGTCATGCTTGTGGTAAATGGGCACTGGTAGAACCCCTTGCAAAGGCAGCTATAGCTGTTGGGGCACACGGTCTTATGATTGAAGTTCATCATGAACCTGAGCAAGCATTATCCGATGGATCTCAATCTTTAAAACCTAAACGTTTTGACCACATGATGAAAGCAATAAATGAAATTTCAAAGGTAGTAAACTAATATTAGTAGGGCGATCATATTCGCCCTACTAGTAAAATGCATTATTCATTTTTATCTTCTATTCCATAACTTTTTAATTTTCTATATAATGTCATCCTCGGTATCCCGAGTTTGTTGGCTGTTTTTGCTTTATTATATTTACAAGATTTAAGTGTATCTAAAATAATGTTTTTTTCAACATTATACAACGTCTCCTTCAAACTCCCAACTTCGTCTTGGGCGTAATCTTTCTTATTATTTAAGTTAGATACGCTTTTATGCGCCATAACATACTTAGGGACATCGGATCTACTTACTTCATTATTTTCCGCGTTTACAGTCATTCTCTCGACGATATTTTTTAGTTCACGTACATTACCCGGCCATTCATAAGCTTGCAGCAATTCTACAACTTTTTTAGGGAATTTTTTGTACAATCCAAACTCTTGAAACATAAGGGTAGTAAAGTGGTTAATTAGTAAGGGAATATCTTCAGGTGTTTCTCTTAATCCTGGTATCTCTAAATTTAAGACATTCAGACGATAATATAAGTCTGATCTGAATTTTCCTTCTGTAATCGCATTTTCTAATTTGGCATTTGTGGCAGCAATAACTCTAATATCTAAAGGTATGTTTTTGCTATCACCAATTCTTCTAACTTCCTTTTCTTGTAAAACTCTTAATATTTTCGCTTGGGTATTTAAAGGCATTTCACCAATCTCATCTAGAAATATAGTTCCTCCATTTGCAAGTTCAAATTTACCTTGTTGCCCAGTTTTTTTTGCCCCTGTAAATGCCCCTTGGGAATAGCCAAAAAGTTCTGACTCCAATAAAGATTCTGGGATCGCAGCACAGTTAACAGTAATAAAAGGTCCTTGGTTTCGTTTGCTTTCTTGATGAATAGAATGAGCAAATAATTCTTTTCCGACACCACTTTCTCCAGTGATTAGTACTGTCATATCTGTAGCACTATAATTTTTTGCACGACGTTTACACTGCTTTTTTAATTCTGAAGCAGTTAAAATGTGATCAAAATTATATTTAGCTTTATAAATATCTTTCGCTCTACTAATTTTGATTGTTTCTAACTCTTTAAGTTTGTCTGTTTCAATTGCTTGTTTATAAAAATAACTTAGATCATCAATTAATATAATCCCAACGCCACCAATTATTTTATCTTCATAAAATATTGGTATTCTATGAACAATCACTTCTCTGCCATCTTTAAACTTATGCCGTTGTCCCAGTTCTGCTTTTCCTGTTTTTATAACAACTGGAAGGCGAACAGTCGGGTCAATATCAGCAATACGTTTTTGATGTATATCTTCTAAATCTATATTAAGAAACTCAAGAAAAGCTTTATTTATAGCGATAACTCGTCCGTCTGCGTCAACAAAGTTGATTGGAACAGGTAGCTGATCAAATAGAAGTCTTGTCATTGACGCAAATATTGAAGATATATTTTCTTCATTGAGTTGTGTTTTATCAAGAACCATTTGGAAGACCTCCTTTCACAATATAGAATTACATTATCATAGTATTGTATTCAAGTAAACTTTAATATATTTTAAAACACCTACTGCACATTCCTTATAAAAGGCTACTTTTTCTTCTACAGCAATGTCCTTTCGTTTTATATGCAGTAAAAAAACTTTCTTACTATATAAAAAACACCTAATAACAATGTTATTAGGTGCCTTTATAAAATACGCTAATTATTTATTGGCTTGAGATTTTTTAAGTTTACGCATCGCTTGTAATTTATACACTCCACCCATAATACCGGATGGCATAAACATTACGATTGCTACGTAAATTGATCCAATAAAAATCATTGGGAATCTTAAAAGTCTGAAATCTGAGTACTCTCTTGCTAAGTTTAGTAATAGGTTTTGTAAATATGTTACAAGCCCACTACCAATTATAGCACCGTATAATGTTCCTGTTCCTCCAACTAATGTCATTAGTAGGGCATCTAAGGTAGTTTGAATACTTAGATAGTCAGTTCCTGCAAAACGTACTACAATTGAGAAGAATACACCTGCAAGTCCTGATGCTACTGCTGATACTAAGAATGCAATTGTTTTATAATGGTCTGTGTTATAACCTAAGAACTTTGCTCTTTGATCATTTTCACGAATTGCCATTAAAACTCTTCCAGTTGGTGACATAACGAATTGTCTTAACACTAGTGTCATCACAATTAAGAATACAAAGGTAAATAGGTATAGCCCTATTAATTTATCTCTTCCACCAAGTCTTATTGACGCGGAGGTAAAGTTTATTGCTAAGCTTGATGCTCTTAAACTAAGTCCATCTTGTCCACCAGTAACAGTATACCATCTTTCAGCTAAGTTTCTTACAATCTCAGCTAAAGCAAGGGTAATCATGGCACCTGGTACAACGCCACCGGTAAGCAATACAATCTTACTGTATAAGAATCCGACTAAAAGACAAAATACAGTTGCGCCAAGTAGTGCTACAATAAAGTGTAGCATATCCGCTTCTCTTCTTAAAGCAAGTACACCAATGTATACTCCTGACCCGAAGAAAGAAGCCTGGCCTAAGTTAATAATCCCTGTATAACCCCTTAGGATATCATAACTCATACCGTATACACCAAGAATAAATATACGACAAACTAATACTATCGTTGTGTTTCCTATAAAGAATGGAAGTGCAACAAAAGTTGCAATTAAAGCTAATAATGCTCCTATTTGAACAGGCGACATTTTTTTACTTCCGATCATATCTGCTGCGTTTACTTTAACTTTTGCTTTCCCCATTAGTTATTCACCGCCATTCCGAATAAACCATTAGGTTTAAATACTAATACTAATGCCATAACTAAAACGTTTGCAACAACCGATAGTGCAGGCACAAATAATGAAATAACTACTGTCATTAGTCCAATAAACACACTACCAAAAGCTGAACCTAAGAAGCTTCCCAGTCCGCCTACAACGATAACGATAAAGGCAAGAATCTGATTGTTCATTCCAGCAGTTGAAGTAACAGCACCAACGAATGGCATGTATAATGCTCCACCTAGTGCAGCAAGTCCTGCTCCAACAGCAAAGATATACGTAAAGTATCTTCTTATGTTAATACCGATAGCCTTAACATGTTCTGGACTTTGAAGACCAGCACGGATAACCATACCAATTCTTGATTTTGTAATAATTCTATGAATTATTAAAGCGACAGCTAATCCAACAAGTATTACAAAAATGTTGTAATGCACAATGGTTCCACCCCATAGTCTTGTTGTTCCGTTTAAGAAGTTAGGAGGTACAATTTGAATCCCCTCTGTACCAAAGAAAAATCTTGCAACATCTGTGAAAATAACTTGTAGCCCTAATGTAACAAGAATTTGTGCAGGAGCATTATTATAAACTTTGTTTATAAATAATTTCTCAAAAATCATACCTATAAAAAATACAATTGCTACAGCAATGATAAGCGCTGCTAAAAATATTAATAAATCTAAGTGAAATGGTAGAGCTTGACCGCTCGGAAGAGCTATTCTATCAACCCTTACAACAGATCCGCCCCATTGTCCTATTGCATATGCATCTGGAAATCTGGCTTGTGCAACCCTGTTCCATATTACATAGTAGGCCCATACATAGGAGTATCCACCCCAAAGGAACAGTGTTCCATGGGCAAAGTTAATAACTCCCATCATACCAAGGATAATGGATAGTCCAGAGGCCATTAGGAAAATAAGCGCCCCTTGTGCAAGTCCATTAATTAATAATGTTAATATAGCACCCATAAAATCCTCCTTTATATCTATCTAGAGATTCTATATTTAAAAACTAAACGAATTTAATAAATTAAATTCCAAGATGTGCTGCTTGTAATTCTTTGTCTTTTACTAAATCTTCTACTTGTCCATTTGCAACGGTTTGTCCTTCACTTACAATATAGTATCGCTCCCCCACCGCACTTGCTAATGCAAAGTTCTGCTCTACTAATACAACCGTTGTATGCTTTTTGATTTCTTGTAAAGCTAGTGCAACTCTTTCGATAACTACAGGTGCAAGTCCCTTACTCGGCTCATCTATAAGAATAGCTTTGTTTTCGTTAACTAAAGATCTTCCAATTGATAACATCTGACGTTGTCCACCACTTAGGGTCTTAGACAATCTTTTGTATGCTATCTTTAAGTCAGGAAATAGGTCTAATACATAATCTAGTCTATCTTTACTTTCACCGTCTTCTTTAAGCATGGCTAATCGTAAGTTCTCTTCTACTGTTAGCATGTTAAATGTACCATAATCCTCTGGTACTAAGGCAATACCTTCTTTTATAATATCATAGGTTGGCATACCTACGATTGACTTGCCATCAAAAGTAATTGATCCGCTACGGGTATTTACTAGTCCTACAATCGTTTTTAATAGTGTTGTTTTACCAGCACCGTTTCTCCCTAATATAACAACTGCTTCACCTTGCTTAATATCAACTGATGCACCGTGTAGAATGGTGTATGGTCCGATATATGATACTACGTCCTCAACCTTTAGAAGCGAATGTGGCTTCTGCATCGATTACGCCTCCTCCCAAGTAAGCTGCTAGAACCTCTGGATTTTTAGAAACTGTGTCTGGGTCTCCATCAGCAATTAGCGCGCCATTAACTAATATTGATAACCTATCTGATAGCATTTTAACCATGTCCATCTTATGCTCAATTAGAACAATAGTTGTCCCAGCTGTATGGGTTTTCTTTAAAATGTCTATCATTGCTGGTACTTCCTCGATAGCCATACCTGCAGTAGGCTCATCTAATAGTAGTACTTCAGGATCTAGTGCTAATACCATACCTAACTCAAGTTTTCTTTGCTCACCATGAGTAAGGTTTGATGCTAACTCATCTTTTTTATTGTGTAAAAGCACACGTTCTAGAATTTCTTCCGTTTTCTCGTTTACTTTAGAGAATTTATTGTGGTTTGTAAATATTTTAAAACCAACTTTTTCGTATGACTGCGCTGCTAGTCTAACATTTTCATAAGCTGTTAGTGTTGGAAATACATTTGTAAGTTGGAAGGATCTACCCATACCTAAGGATACTCTTTCAATAGGGGACAGACTTGTTACGTCTGTCCCCTTGAAAAAGATCTTTCCTGTAGTTGGGGTAAGGAGTCCACTTACTAAATTAAAGAATGTTGTTTTCCCAGCACCGTTAGGCCCAAGTATCGTTGTAAACTTGCCTTTTTCGATTCCAATAGTAACATCGTTTACTGCTTTATGGGCACCAAAAGCGATGCCTAGGTTTTCAGTCCTTAAAATTATCTCTGACATTTCTTACATCCTCTCCCCTAGAGTTTGTGTTAACCCTTAGTCATGAGTTACTCTTACTGGTGGCTCTAATTCTTCAGCTGGAATAACTCTTCTTAGTGTTGGAACGATATGATCGTATCCTTCACGTTGCTCTAAATCAACCTCAAATAATGGTTGCATTGCTTGATGATCTTCTGCTCTGAAGTATCTCATTCCTGTTGGAGAATCAAATTCCATTCCTCTCATTTCTTGGATTAAGTCTTCAGCATCCACAGAACCATTCGTGTTTTCAATAGCAGTTACGATAGCCATTGCTGCTGCCATACCACCTGAAGTAAAGATATCTGGCACTGATCCATGTTCTTCTTTATGTCTTTCAACTAACCATTCATTTACTGGATTTTCTGCAACTTCGTTGTAGTATACTGTAAATCCTTGCATTCCATCTAAATCTAACATGTTTCTTAAAGCGTCAAGTTGTGGCGCTCCTGTAACAAGTTGTGTATGCTCATTTAACCCTTGTTGTGTAAATTGTCTCCAAGGATCATTTTCTCCAGCCCAGATAACGAATGTGTAATCTGCACCTGAGTTTCTGATTCTTGTAATAAACGGTGTAAAGTCTGTTGCATCTGCTGGTGCATATTCTTCAGCAACCATTTCAGCTCCTGTTTCTGAAGCTTCAATTGCTTCTATAAAAGGCTCAACCCCTTGTCTACCAAACTGAGTATCTGGTGCAAATGTTGCAATTTTTCCGTCTGGCGCATTGTGAAGAACCACTGCTGCCATTGCTAAAGCATCTTGAGTAGAGTTTCTACCAGTTCTAAATACGAATCTGTTTGAGTCTGGTCCAGTAATATCATCTGCAACCGCTGGCTCAACAACTAATACTCTTTCATACTCTTCTGCTAATTGCATAATTGCTAAACCACTACCTGAAGCAGTTGGTCCAACTAAAATATCAACATCGTCATCTTCTAAAAGTTTTCTTGCTCTATCTGTAGCAACCTCTGGGTTTGTTTGTGTATCTTCCCAGATTACTTGAATTTCTCTTCCTGCTACTTCGTTAGTTCCATCAGTCATGTACTCTAATCCTAATTCAAAACCTCTTTGCATTTGCTCACCGTAATCTTGTAACACTCCACTTAGAGCTGTTAATCCACCAATTTTAATTGGCTCTGTACTTACCTCTCCATTGTCTGGTGCTGGTGCATCAGTTGTATCTCCTCCACAACCAACAAGGAATAAGCTAGCTACTAGTACTAATACTAGTGCTAATGAAAATACTTTTCTTTTCAAAATAAAAACCTCCCCATTTTTTTGTTTTTTTATATTTTATAACCCTTTGGGTTATAATACATTGTAAGTCGGTCTACTCAATAATTGATTATGTGCAAAATTTTACACTGTGTCAATTTTCCGTACGTTTTTATTACGTATGTGAGACACAGTAAAAAATCTTTTATTATAATCAATAATTTTATAACCCGCTTACAAAAGAAATAAGTATATTGCTTAATCTTATTTCTTTTGTAATCATTGTAATCTATATCAAACAAAATTTCAACTATATTTTTTAGACATGTTCTATTTTGTTGTAAAGTTGGTCACTTATTCGACATTCAAATTGTTGGAATTTTCTAATTTGGCGTTATTTAACAAAAGTGCTTTGTCGAAAAAAATCTAACACTTTTTGATTTTTAATGGAAATAATTCCTTTTTAAACTTCTATTCCATACTTTTCAATTTTATCATACAAGCTAGAACGGGATATATTTAATAGTTTAGATGTTTTTAGTTTATTTCCTTTTGTATACTCTAGACACCTTAGAATTGCATCTTTTTCAGCATCTGCTACAATGTCATTTAATTCACGAATTGGCTCTTCAATGGTCTTAGGTGCTTTTTTTGTAATGTTATATGGCAGATGATCTACAGTAATTGTATCTCCGTCAGTTAAGTTAATTGCCCTCTCTAGGGTATTTTCTAATTCACGTACATTTCCAGGCCAATTATATCGCTTAAGTATTGACATAGCTTCGTGGGAAATTTTAATCACATACTTTCCAAGTCTTTGTGATATCTTTTCTAATAGATTTTTCGATAACGCTTCTATATCATCAAGACGATCCCTTAATGCAGGTACTTCAATAACCATTACATTAATTCTATAGTATAGATCTTCTCTAAATTCTCCTTTTTTAACTAATTCCTCCAGGTTTTTGTTAGTGGCAGCGATTACTCTAACGTCCACATTAATTTGTTTATTCCCACCAACTCTTTCAATTTCTTTATCTTGTAGTACCCTTAGTAGCTTTGCTTGCATATTTAATGGCATGTCCCCAATTTCATCTAAGAAAATGGTCCCTTTATTAGCCAATTCAAATTTACCAACTTTACCACCTTTTTTAGCACCTGTAAAAGCGCCTTCATCGTATCCAAAAAGTTCTGACTCTAATAAATCCGTGGGGATTGCAGCACAGTTTAATTTAACAAAAGGATAGGGGCTTCTTTTACTATCATTATGAATTGAATGAGCAAACAGTTCTTTCCCTGTACCACTTTCTCCCATTAAAAGTACGGTTGATTCCGTTTGAGATGCTTTTCTTCCAATATATTTTACTTGGTTTAAGTTTTTGCTCTCTCCAACTATATTTTCCCATTTATAGTTGGCTCCTTGTATTTTGATCAACTGTTTTTTATAGTGATGTAATTCCGACTCTAATATCTTATTTTTTTCTACCATACTTCTTACTTCTTCCATATCTTGGAATAGTATCATTCCAAATGCATACAGTACGTTTCCATCATTATTTAATACAGGTATTCTATGTACAATTGCAGTTTGGCCACCTTGAAAGGTATGTTTCCAGGCAATCTCTTCTTTTTTGTTTTGTAACACATAAGGGAATCTCGATGCTTTATCTACTTCAATAACATCTTTTCCAATGGCATCTTCTTTTTCAACTTTTAAATACGCCAAAAAAGCTTTATTTATTAATAAGATTTTTGTATCTTTATCTAACATGATAATCGGTACAGGAATAGGGTCAAATATTTTTTCAAGTACTGTTATAACTTGTTGATCCATAACTAATTCCTGTTTGCTGTCATTGTTTATTTTTTTATCATTTTTCATCAGACCACACCTCTCTTCTAAATTTATAAAGTTATAAATTTTCTAATAGTATTAGTATATCATATATTGTCCACAAATAACACAATTCAAAAAATAAAAATGGGGCATATAAATTGCCCCATTCAACTTGAATTTATATGGTCCAAAGTCGCTTTCCACCAAATAAAAGTATTAGTAACAAGAAGAAGAATAATAAACTATCTCCTGAATCAGCAAATAGACCACAGTTGCAGAAAATTATAACTAAAATTAAGAAAAAGAATAGTAAACTACTATCGTATCCATGAAAAATACTTTTTAATGCGTCAGTCATAATTTCTCTCCTTTCTTGATCTTTGTTAGCTTTTTCAACTTATTTAATTAAATCCATAACCCTCTTCCACTAAATAGTACCACTAATAACAACAAGAAGAATAACAAGCTGTCACCAGAGCCTCTGAATATGCCACAGTTACAGAAAATTATAACTAACAACAAGAAAAAGAATAATAAACTGCTTTTTCCACCAAACAATCCACCCAAAGTATCTTTTTTCACTAAATCACTCATAAAATTTACCCTCCTTAAATTAATTTCTATCTTTTCTCACTATATACTATGATAATTGCAATTAAATGGTGAATTTAGTTAAGCTATCACTATTTTAATTTTAAATCATATGCTAATATACACAGACTATTATTTAAATGGTGGTGGTATTATGAGTATTATTGTGCAAAAGTTTGGAGGTACATCAGTTTCTACTACTGAAAAAAGACAGCTGGCTATAGATAAAGTATTAGCGTGTTATAACAAGGGCAACCAAGTTGTAGTTGTTGTATCTGCAATGGGAAGGAAAGGTGCGCCTTATGCAACGGATACACTTAGAAGTTTGATTCTTGATCATTATCCAAACTGTAGTCTGGAACTATTAGATTTTTTAATGTCTTGTGGGGAAATGATCTCCGCCGTCACTTTTGCAGCGGAATTAGAGTCTAAGGGTTATAACGCTGTACCGCTTATGGGATTTCAAGCAGGAATTAAGACTGACAATAATTATAGCAATGCAGATATTCTTTCAATTGATACAGAATACATTAATGAGTATCTTGAAAAAAACTATATAGTTGTGGTTACAGGCTTTCAAGGAATATGTACGGATAAAAAAATCACCACCTTAGGAAGAGGAGGTAGTGATACTACTGCTACAGCCCTAGGCATGGCACTAAAAGCTAATGTAGTTGAAATTTATACGGATGTAGATGGTATTATGACAGCTGATCCTAATGTTGTCTCCAAGGCAAAAACAATTAGTACTATTAATTATGACGAGATTTTTCAAATGGCTGACAAAGGTGCAAAAGTAATTCATCCCCGGGCTGTAGAGTTTGCACAAAAAGGCAATATTCCACTCAAAATAAAAAATGCCCAGACAAACCATCCTGGCACTTTGATCCATTCAAAAGAAAAGGAAATTTATCTAAAACAGGATAGGTTGCTTACTGCTATTACTCAAAAGGATGATATATCACAAATAACTGTTTTATGTAATGATACACTTTCTGAAGATGTCGCTTTATTCTCGGCTATTAGCAATAATCATATTAGTATCGATATGATTAATTTATTACAAGATAAAAAAATATTTACGATAGATTGTAAACAAGAATTTTCTTTAATTGAAATTTTAGATAACCTTCAATTAAACTATAAAATTTCTAAAGCGTTTAGTAAAGTCACCATTATTGGTAATCGAATGATGGGTATACCTGGCGTTATGGCAAAAGTAGTATCTGCACTAGGTAAAAATAATATTAAAATATACCAGACTTCCGATTCTCATTTAACAATCTCTTGTCTGGTTAAAACAGAACACGCTCAAAAAGCTGTTAATATCCTTCATGATGCATTTGATCTATGTAAGTAAAGTGATTGTAGATAGATATAAAAAGAAGGTGCTAAAGACAGCCCTTATTTGTCCTTAGTACCTTCTTTTTTTTCTTCTAAACGTTCTAAGATTAAATTGTATCCATCTGCACCATAGTGTAAGCAACGACTGACCCGGCTAATTGTAGCCGCACTCGCCCCTGTATCTTCTTCAATCTCTGTGTAGGTTTTTCCTAGCTTTAGCAGCTTTGCAACCTCAAGCCGTTGAGAAATAGATTGTATTTCTTTAATCGTACATACATCATCAAAAAAACGATAACATTCTTCTATTGTGCTAAGTTGTAAAATTGCTTCAAATAAAGATTCAGTAAATTTATCTTTAATTTTTGATTCGTAAGCCATGCATTTCACCTCTAAATTTCTTGTTCATTTTAATCAAAAACTACCTAATAATTACTTATTCGTCATCGCTTTTACTTTTCCTCTTTCATACTTTAATTAGTTAAATTGTTTGTATTATTTCCTAATTTATTTTTCTTATTTATTGCTAATACTATACTATATATTAAATATGTTTAAGGAGGTTTTATTTTGAGTAAAACATCTAGAAATGGTCAAGATATTATTGATGAAAGTTATAATGCAAGGGACTATAACATCGTTGAAAAAAATATGATGAATGCATATCTTATGCCTTTAGATATGATTAGAGATAAAGACGCTTTAGATTCAAGTCATTTTAACAGTGAAGAACTTAAGTCGCTATTTAGTAATCTTTCTTCAAAAAACATTTTTAAAAGTGACTAATGCCACTTTTGCTTTATATAGTAGAAAAGGGTGATCTATAGATCACCCTTTTCATTTCAATTTTATACGGTTGCAATGTCTTTTCTATATTGTTTTCCATCAAAAGAAATTTTTTCTACATTATAATAGGCTTTTTCTTTAGCTGAATTTATGGAATCTGCAATAGCAGTGACACCCATTACACGACCACCATTTGTCGTCAAATCACCATCTATTGTTTTTGTCCCTGAATGGAATGCAATAATGTCTTGATCCATTTGTTCCATACCTGCAATTTTTTTACCCTTTTCATAACTTCCAGGATACCCTCCAGAAGCTAGTACAACACAAACTGCAGCCTTGTCGTTCCATTTAATATCGATATTTGAAAGCTCATTTTTTATCATTGCTTGAAAAATCTCTACAAGATCCGTTTCTAGTCTTGGAAGTACTACTTGTGTCTCAGGATCACCAAATCTAACATTGTACTCTAATACCTTTGGTCCTTCCTTCGTAATCATAAGACCAATGAATAAGATTCCAACATAATCCATAGCTTCATCTTGTATTCCTTTTAGTGTAGGTTGTAAGATCGTTTCATCTACTTTTCTTGCAATAGCATCAGTATAGACATAGTTTGGCGAGTAGGTGCCCATCCCTCCGGTGTTTGGCCCCTTATCTCCATCAAAAATTCTTTTGTGATCTTGACTACTTACCATTGGTACGATTTTACCTTTGTCCACAAAACAAAGTATTGATGTTTCAATTCCTTCTAAAAATTCTTCGATTACCACTTTGTTTCCAGCATCTCCAAAAACTTTATCCAGTAAGATATCTTTTAAACCGGCTTCCGCTTCTTTTCTGTTTTCACAAATAAGCACACCTTTTCCTGCTGCTAGTCCATCTGCTTTAATTACAACTGGATAGCTATATTGATCCAATGCGAGGCATGCCTCTTCATAAGTTACTACTTCATCGTAACGCGCAGAAGGGATATTATATTTTTCCATAAAGTTTTTCGAAAAAGCTTTACTTCCTTCTAACTGCGCAGCCTTTTTTGAAGGTCCTATAATAGATAATCCTTCTTTTTTGAATGCATCGACAATTCCAGCCACTAAAGGTACTTCTGGTCCAACAATCGTCAAATCTATGTTTATTTCCCGGGAAAATTCTACAAGCTTTTCTATATTTCCCACATCTATTTCTACACATTTTGCTATCTCTTCAATTCCAGGATTTCCTGGCGCACAAAAAATTTCTGTTACTAGAGGACTTTTACTAACCTTCCATGCAATGGCGTGTTCTCTTCCCCCACTACCGACAATTAATACTTTCAATACTTACACCCCCAAAAATGTATTTTATAACGTGAAGGTATTATTTTAGTGTTTGAAGTGTCTCATACCTGTAAAGACCATTGACACTCCCGCCTCATTACAAGCATTAATTGATTCTTCATCCCTTACAGATCCACCAGGTTGAATAATTGCCTTTACCCCAGCTTTGATTGCTTCATCAACTGCATCTCTAAATGGAAAAAATGCATCGGAAGCAAGGACACTTCCCTCTAGATCATGCTCCGAGTTTTTAATTGCATTTTGTAGTGCCCAAACTCTACTTGTTTGTCCTGGCCCTACAGCTAAAGTTTGTTTATTTCTAACTATTACAATAGCATTTGATTTAACATGCTTAACAATTTTGTATGCAAATAGTAAATCTTCCATTTCTTTTTCACTCGGTGCTTTTTCTGTAGCTACATTTGTTTCATTCATTAGTTGATCATTAGACTTTTGGATTAATAGTCCCCCAGCAACTTTTTTCAGATCCATTGTTTGCGCACTTTTAGCTTTTATATCCTCTAATTTAATTAACCTTAAATTAGGCTTTGAACTTAACACTTCTAGCGCTTCTTTTGTAAAATCTGGCGCTATAATTACTTCTAAGAAAATTTGTTTCATTGCCTCAGCTGCTCTTCCATCCACAACATCATTAGCTGCAACGATGCCACCAAAAATTGAAAGTGGATCTGCAACATAAGCTTTTTGATATGCATCATAGATATTTAATCCTGAAGCAACTCCACAAGGATTTGTGTGCTTAACAGCTACTACTGTAGGTTCGTCGAATTCCTTAAGTAATTCTAAAGCCCCATTTGTATCATTAATATTATTAAAGGATAATTCTTTTCCTTGTAACTGCACACCGTCTACTAAAGTACCTTTTTGATTTCCAACTTCTTTATAAAATACCGCATCTTGATGTGGATTTTCACCGTATCTTAAATCTTGTGCTTTTTCATAAGTTAATGAAAGCATATCAGGAAATACTTCTTTATCTTTACCTAAATAATTTGCAATCAATGTATCGTACTGACTTGTATGTTGAAATACTTTTAATGCTAGGTCGTATCGAGTACTATACAAGGTATCCCCATTATCTTTTATTTCATCTATAACCGTCGTGTAATCTTTAGGATCAGTGACTACAGTGACAAATTTATAATTTTTAGCTGAGGACCTTAGCATCGTTGGTCCACCTATATCAATGTTTTCTATGGCTTCTTCTAGCATAACATTTGGTTTTAAAACCGTTTCTTTAAAAGGATATAAATTAATAACCACTAAGTCAATTGTATCTATATTTAAGTCCTTTAATGTTTTCATATGGGCTTCATTATCCCTAATTGCCAATATTCCACCATGTACTACCGGGTGTAATGTCTTGACTCTACCGTCTAAGCACTCAGGAAACCCTGTTACATCAGAAACATCTATAGCATCTATCCCCGAATCTCTTAATAATTTTGCAGTTCCACCGGTCGATAAAATCTCCACACCTAAATCCGATAATTTTTTTGCAAAATCTACAATACCTGTTTTATCTGAAACACTAATTAGTGCTCTTTTAATCATTTTTTCACCTCATTTTAAAATTTATCGAATATCTTCATTTGTTTCTACCTTAACCTTATTGCCTATTACCCGTATCTTATCTTGTATAAATAGCTTTACTACATATGGCAGTAGCCTGTGTTCTATTTCTAATACTTTTTTTTGTAATGTCTCTGGTGTATCATCAAAATCTACAGCAACGGTCTCTTGCAAGATGATTGGGCCTCCATCGGTTTCTTCATTTACAAAATGTACTGTAGCACCAGTAATTTTAACCCCTCGCTCAATCGCCCCTTTATGTACATTTAATCCATAGTAGCCCATGCCACTAAAACTAGGGATCAGAGAAGGATGAATGTTTATAATTTTATTTCTATACTTTTCAATAACCTGATCAGGTACCATGGCCAAATAACCAGCTAGAACGATTAAATCAATTTTTTCATTCTCTAATACGTTAATTAACTGTTGTGTTCGATCCTTTGCATCAGGAAAAAGCGCTTTATTAATAATAGCTGTTTTTATCTCATGGCCTTTTGCCCGCACTAAACCATAAGCATCTTCTTTATTCGAAACAACAAGTTTAACCTCACCATTAACCTTTTCTATTCGTAAATAATCCATAAGGGACTGAAGATTTGATCCACTTCCGGAAATTAATACAGCAATATTTACGCCTGACATAATTTCACCTGTCTTTTTCCTTCAATAATTTCTCCTATAATATACCCTTGTTCACCTTCTGATTTTAAAATCTCTAAGGTACCATCAACATCATCAGCATCAACAATTAACATCATGCCAATACCCATATTAAAGGTTTTGTACATTTCTTCTAATTCAACATTCCCCTTGTTTTGTATCAAATTAAATATAGGAGGCATATCCCATGTGCCTAAATCAATTTTTGCGTCTACATTATCTGGTAACACCCTAGGTATATTTTCAAAAAAACCACCACCAGTAATATGAACAATACCATCTATATTAATTGATTTTAGTGCTTCTAACACTGGTTTTACGTATATTTTTGTTGGTTCTATTAATGCTTCACCAAGGGTTTTTCCCAATTCATCAACCCAGTCTTCTAAGCCCATATTTGCTACGTCAAAAAATAACTTTCTTACTAAAGAATATCCATTACTATGGATCCCACTTGAACTTAGTCCAATTATTTTATTTCCAGGCTTAATATTTTGTCCAGTAATTACTTTCGATTTATCTACTATACCAACAGTAAATCCTGCCATATCATATTCTCCATCAGCATAGAAACTTGGCATTTCTGCAGTTTCCCCTCCGATTAAGGCACAGCCAGACTTTCTACAGCCTAAGGCTACACCCTTTACAATATCCGCAACCTTTTCTGCTTTCAGTTGACCTGTAGCTACATAGTCTAAGAAGAATAAAGGCTTTGCACCTTGGCACAATATATCATTTACACACATTGCGACACAATCCTGACCAATTGTATCGTGTTTATCCATCATAAATGCAAGTTTAAGTTTTGTCCCCACTCCGTCAGTTCCGGAAACTAGGACAGGTTCTTTTATTCCTTCTAAATCTAAAGAAAATAACCCACCAAACCCACCAATGTCATCTAAAACGTTTTTGTTAAATGTACTTTTTACATGATGTTTCATTAATTGAACGGCTTTTTGCCCTTCTTCTACGTCTACACCTGCACTTTTATATGTGATATTTTCTCCCACTGAATATCCCCTCCTATGTCACAACTTATTTTGAATCTTTTCCTGGTACCTCCATCGGATAGTTACCATCAAAGCAGCCTAAACAAAATGCATCATTAGGTAAGCCTGTAGACTCCACTAACCCTTTTGTACTTATATAAGCCAAACTATCCGCATCAATAAAACGCCTTATTTGCTCAACTGTTTTAGTTGCACCTAATAGCTGTTTACGGTCAGGGGTATCTATTCCAAAATGACAGCTGTAAGCAACAGGAGGTGAACTGATCCTTACGTGAACTTCTTTTGCTCCGGCTTCTTTTAAGCTTTTCACAGTTCTTTTACTTGTTGTTCCTCTGACAATAGAATCGTCTATTAAAATTAGACGCTTCCCCTGTATATTTTCTTTAAGGGGCGATAACTTAAGTCTAACAGCCAACTCCCTTAATTCTTGGGTAGGTTGAATAAAAGTTCTGCCTATATAACGATTTTTTATCAAACCTTCACCAAAAGGGATTCCTGAAGCTTCTGCATATCCGATTGCAGCTGGTATTGAAGAATCTGGTGCTGCTATAACCATATCTGCTTCCGTCGGATGTTCCCCTGCTAATACCTTTCCTGCATTTTTTCTAGCATTGTAAATACTCATGTTCTCCATTATACTATCCGGTCTAGCAAAATAAATATATTCAAATATGCAAACGCTTTTCTGTTTATTTTTACTAAAGAAGCTAGACTGAACACCATCTTTATCGATCTTGATTATTTCTCCAGGTTCAATGTCTCGTACTAAAGTTGCGCCAATTATTTCAAGGGCACAGCTCTCTGATGCAAGTACATACCCATCATCTAATTTTCCTAAACAAAGCGGCCTTACCCCATATGGATCCCTTATACCGTATAAACATTTTTCTGTCATCATCACCATTGCATAGGCACCTTTAACCATATCCAGGGTTCTTACTATTGCCTCATCTATGCCGTCTGTACTGTAGCGAGCAACTAAGTTTGCTACGACCTCTATATCATTTGATGTTTGAAAAACAACCCCATCATCTACAAGTCTCTCTTTTAAACCTGGTGCATTTACCAAACTACCGTTATGGGCAAGTGAAATGCTTCCACCACGGTAGCGTACTACCAATGGCTGAGCATTCTCTATATAATTTTCTTCTGATGACCCATAACGCACATGACCAATACCTATATTTCCATCAAGTTTTTCTATATTATCATCATTAAAAACTTCAGGAACTAAACCCATCCCTTTATGATAAAAATTCTTTGATCCATCACTTGTTGATATTCCAGCACTTTGTTGTCCTCTATGTTGTAGGCTATATAAACCGTAATATAATTGTCTTGAAACCTTTTTCGTATTAGATTGAAATATCCCTAGCACACCGCATTCTTCTCTTAATTTATCCGAATTTATGCCATTATGCATTGGATTGCTCCTCTCCAAGCGTCCTCCATCTCGACTATTGGTAGACAAGTATTTTTGTCTCCGTTTACATTTATCTCTAAAGTATCTCCACCTACTTCACCTAAAATAGTATAAGGACTTTCTGATTGGCTTATTTTTTCTTTTATTTTCGTTAAGTTTTCTTTTTTTACTGTAATCAAGAATCTAGATTGACTTTCTGCGTATAATGCAATATCCGCTCTAAGTTCTGTTTCTAAACTTACTTTTGCTCCAACATTGCCGCTTATTGCACTTTCAGCTAATGCAATTGCCAGTCCACCCTCACTCAAGTCGTGGGCCGACTGAACTAAACCTTCTTCTATCGTCTCTAAAACTAATTTTTGTAGACGTTTTTCTAATGCCATATTAAGAAAAGGTACTTGTCCTGTTTCTAACCCATGTATTCTCGATAAATACTCACTACCACCTAATTCATCCTTTGTCTCACCAACAAGAAGAATTACGTCACCCTCATCTTTAAAATCGGAAGTACAAGCTTTTTCTACATCATCTAGTACCCCAACCATTCCTATAATCGGTGTTGGATAGATTGCTTTCGTTTCTGTTTCGTTGTAAAAACTAACATTACCACTAATAACAGGGGTGTCTAACTCTCTACAAGCTTCACTAATACCAATTACACTCTCTCTAAATTGCCAAAAACGATCTGGCTTTTCTGGACTTCCAAAGTTTAGTCCATCCGTTATAGCTAAAGGTTTTGCACCACTACATACTAAGTTTCTTGCTGCTTCTACAACAGCAATCTTACTTCCTTCTCTAGGATCTAAGTAACACAGTCTACTGTTACAATCCGTAGTTAATGCAATTCCTTTTTGTGTTCCTTTTACCCTTAATACCGCAGCATCTGACCCAGGTTTTACAACCGTATTTGTTCTTACCATGTGATCATACTGCTTATAAACCCATTCTCGACTACATATATTTGGGGCTTTAAGCATTTCTAATAATGTTTCCTGATAATTATCTGGTTCTTGTACATCCTGTGATTTAAATTGCTTTGCTTCGTTATAGTAAGCTGGTACTTCATAATCTTTATAGTACTTTGGCGCTCCAGAAGAATCTAGACTTTCTGCCGGCATTTCACCAACAACCTGATCTCCTTCCATAACCCTGAGCATATTATCATTAGTAACTTTTCCAATGATTACTGAATAAAGTCCCCATTTTTTAACAATCTTGTTTACTTCTTCTTCTCTTCCTTTTTCAACAATTAGAAGCATTCTCTCTTGAGATTCTGAGATCATCACCTCAACAGGTATCATCCCTTCTTCCCGTCGTGGTACTTTTAATACATCAATTTCCATACCACCTTCACCTCTTGTTGCAGTCTCACAACATGCAGAGGTTAATCCCGCAGCACCTAAATCCTGTATTCCTACAACACATCCGGTTTCAAGTAGTTCTAAACATGCTTCTAATAGCAATTTTTCCATAAATGGATCTCCAACTTGAACCGCTGAGCGTTTTTCTTCTGATTCTTCCGTTAACTCTACAGAAGCAAAACTTGCTCCCCCTATACCATCTCGTCCTGTAGCAGCACCTACATACATAATTGAGTTGCCAAGGCCTTTTGCAGTTCCTCTATGGATCTTATCATGTTCTATAATCCCGACACACATGGCATTTACTAGTGGATTTCCTTGGTATGATTGGTTAAAGTGTATTTCTCCACCAACTGTTGGGATCCCCATGCAGTTTCCGTAACCCGCTATCCCTTCTACAACTCCTTCAAATAACTGCTTTACTCTTTGGTCTTCATCTATTTCACCAAATCTTAAAGAATTTAGTAATGCAACTGGTCTTGCCCCCATTGCAAAAATATCTCTGATAATCCCACCAACACCAGTAGCTGCTCCTTGATATGGTTCAACTGCTGAAGGATGGTTGTGACTTTCAATTTTCATTGCTACAGCAAGGTTGTCTCCTATGTCAACAATTCCTGCATTTTCTCCTGGTCCTTGCAATACTTTTTCATTTGATGTTGGGAAATGTTTAAATAAGGACCTAGAATGTTTATAACTACAGTGCTCTGACCACATAACGCCGTACATATTTAATTCTAATTCATTCGGTTCTCTACCTAGAACGTCTAATATTTTTTTATACTCTACTTCTTTCAGGCCAACTAATTCATATGGTTTAGTCATTTTTTTGTCCTCCTTCGAAAAAAGCTATGATGGATTTAAATATTCCAATTCCATCACCATTACCTAAAATAGCCTCGCTGGCTCTTTCAGGATGAGGCATCATACCTAAAACATTTTTACTTTCATTACATACACCTGCAATATTATATATAGATCCGTTAGGATTTTCTTGATAGGTAAATAAAATTTGTCCATTTTCTTTCATTTTTTCTAAGGTTTCTTCATCAACAACATAATTGCCTTCACCATGGGCAATTGGTATGTTTATAACCTCTCCATCTTTTAATTGATTTGTAAAAGGTGTCGCGTTATTTTCAGCTTTTACCTCTACAGTGTCACAAATAAACTTTAGATTTTTGTTTCTCACTAAAGCTCCAGGTAATAATCCTGATTCAGTTAGTATTTGAAAACCATTACAAATACCTATTAGTAATTTTCCTTCTTCAGCATGTTTTTTCACTTTATCCATCGCTTTTGAAAATTGGGCTACAGCGCCACATCTTAAATAATCACCATAAGAAAAACCACCAGGAAGGACAATGCAATCATAATCCTCTATATCTTCACTATCGTGCCATATATAATTTACTTCCTGATTAAGTACATCTTTTAAAACATGGTAACAATCTATATCACAGTTTGAACCAGGAAAAACAACAATTCCGAATTTCATCCTATACACTCCCTTTAAAAGATCAGTAATTTTATTCCCTGTATTTACTACTCTACAAGTTCAAAGCGGTATTTTTCGATTACCGTATTTGCTAATAATTTTTCACACATTACATTAAGTTGCTTTTCTGCTTCTTCTTTTGTAACATTACCTAACTCAACCTCTATTAATTTTCCGATTCTTACATCTTCCACACTCTCGTACCCCATTTTATTTAGGGCCCCTTTAATCGCAAATCCTTGTGGGTCTGCAATACTGTTTTTTAAAGTAACATATACATTCGCTTTCATTTTTTCATCCTCCTAGTTTGTTTTTATTTGATGTTTTTAATAAATTCATGATCGTAAATCTTACTTTTTCAAGTATGCTTCATAGCCAAGTGATTCTAGGTTAGTTGCCTTTTCTTCAACCATTGATTTTAAATCTTTTTTGTATTTTTTTAATGCTAGCTTCACTTTTTCATTTTCTAGTCCAACAATTTGTGCTGCTAAAATCCCCGCATTCTTAGCTCCATTAATCGCAACTGTTGCTACAGGAATCCCAGGTGGCATCTGAACAATTGAGTATAAGGAATCTACCCCATTTAATGTTTTGCTTTTTACCGGTACACCGATTACTGGAAGATCCGTTAAGGATGCTACCATGCCTGGTAAGTGTGCCGCACCTCCTGCTCCCGCAATAATCACTTTAATCCCTCTGCCTTCGGCTTCTTTAGCATGACTGTACATTTTATCTGGTGTTCTATGGGCTGACACCACAGTACACTCAAAAGGAACCCCCAGTTCCTCTAGAATACTTGCTGCATCTTTCATAACAGGCAAGTCGGAATCGCTACCCATAATAATACTAACAAGTTTTTTTGTCATTTACTCACCTCATTCATTTATTACTTTTAATACCTTGCTTATGACTTCACTTTGTTTTATTGCTTTGTTTATATCTATATCAACAACTGTTACATGACCCATTTTACGTTTTGGC
Organism: Serpentinicella sp. ANB-PHB4; assembly: GCF_031432315.1. Classification (NCBI taxonomy): domain Bacteria; kingdom Bacillati; phylum Bacillota; class Clostridia; order Peptostreptococcales; family Natronincolaceae; genus Serpentinicella; species Serpentinicella sp. ANB-PHB4. Next base: position 20,326 of record NZ_JAVKGO010000003.1, on the reverse strand, counting down.
TGCACCTCTTGTTTCCCGTATAAATGTACATATGTGTTATCCATCTCAAGTACAGTATGTAGCCCTTTTACTTTTGCTTTTCCAGTACAACCATCTTCTCCTAAAATATTTAGCATTACTGCCGGATTAATTAGATCTGTATTTCCAAGCGGTTGTTCTAATATAGCACGTAAATGTTGCATAAATTGTGAAGTTCTACATGCTTCTATTGTGTAATGTCCCGAGTTATGGGTTCGTGGGGCAATTTCATTAACGAGTACTTCGCCAGCCTTTGTTACAAACATTTCTACACAAAATATTCCTATGCCTTCAAAGTTTTCAATTGTTTTTTTAGCTAACAGCTCTGCTTTTTTTTCCGTTTCTTTGTCGACTCTAGCCGGAACAATCGTTGTAATTAATATATTATCATTATGAATATTCTCTGATAGAGGGTATATAGCAACTTGACCATTACTCCCCCTTGCTACAATAGCTGATATTTCTTTATCAAAAGGTACAAAAGCCTCTACCATCAGCTCTGCTGATGAACCGCCAAGTATATCATAAGCTTGTTCAATATCTTGAAGGGTTTTTATACAGGCATTGCCTTTACCGTCGTATCCGCCTTTTCTACTTTTAAGTAAAACCGGTAGTCCATACTCCTCGACAGCTAGGTTTATATCCCCTAAACTATCTACTTTTCTAAATGGTGCTGATTGAATATTTCGTCTTTTCAGAAAAGACTTCTGCTCATATTTATCCTGAATTACCTTCAATACACTAGGAGAAGGATAAATTTTTTTGCCAGCCTGTTCAAGTCGAATTAAGTAGTCTGCATTTATATGTTCGAACTCATAGGTCAATACATCTACTTTTTCTGCTAATTGTTTAATTTTTTCTTCATTATAAAAGTCCTCTACTATGTGTTCATCCGCAATAGATGATGCCGGACAATCTTTTGATGGGTCTAATATTACAAATTGTATCCCCATCTTTTTTCCTTCAAGGATCATCATTTTTCCTAATTGTCCCCCACCAATTATGCCTACTTTTTTCTCCATTCTACACCTCCTAAAACTAATTATTTAGAAAAAAAGCAGCTAAGAAAACTTAGCTGCTCTATAATTAACTAGGTAAGAATGCTAGTTTTGCAATGAAAATTACTGCTAACAAATAAACTAATGGATGAACATCCTTTGCTTTGCCAGCTGCTACTTTTGTAATTGGGTAGAAAATCAATCCAGCTCCAATACCGTTTGCAATACTAAATGAGAATGGCATCACTGCTAATGTAAAGAATGCAGGAACTGCCTCTTCGAAATCTTCGAAGTTAATATTTTTAATTGTAGTCATCATCAGAACCCCTACAATAATTAGTGCTGGAGCTGTTGCCTGCTGAGGCACCATTAAAGCAAAAGGTGCTAATAAAATAGCTAGGATAAACATAACCCCTGTTGTCACTGCTGTTAAACCAGTCTTTCCACCTTCAGCAACTCCTGCAGTTGACTCAACATAAGTTGTTACCGTTGAAGTTCCAAGTAAGGCACCTGCTGATGTTGCTACAGCATCCGCCATTAATGCTTTATTCATATTAGGTAATTTACCTTTTTCATCAAGCATGTTAGCCTTAGCTCCAGTTCCGATTAGTGTTCCAATCGTATCGAATAAGTCTACTAATGTAAAAGATATAACTACTGTAAATATACTTGAAGCTACTGCAACAAAACCACCACCTACACTTAGCAAGTCGCTTATCCCTGGGTTAAAAGCCCTTCCTAAAGTAGGCATTATATTAAATGAAAACTCAGCCATTGTAGTATCGGTTATTCCTAATGGAATACCAATTAAAGTTGTACCAACAATACCGATTAGTAATCCGCCTCTTACTTTTCTAGCCATTAATACAGTTGTAAGCACAAGCCCAATAACCGCTAAAAACACTGCTGGGTTAGTAAAGTCACCAAAAGAAACTAAAGTTGCCTCATATGGAACTACAATTCCTGCATTTTTAAAACCTAGTAATGCAATAAATAAACCGATACCTGCACCAATTGCATGCTTTAAAGAATTAGGTATTGCTTCAACAATCATTTCTCTAACACCAGTAATTGTTAAAATAATGAAGAATATACCTGAAATAAATACGGCCATTAACGCTGCTTCCCATGAATATCCTAGAAAGCCTACAACATAGAATGCGAAAAAGGCATTCAATCCCATACCCGGTGCTTGGGCAAAGGGTAAATTAGCATATAGCCCCATAATTAGCGTACCAATAGCAGCTGATATACACGTTGCCATGAAAACCGCATTGTAATCCATGCCTGCTGCCTCTAGAATATCTGGATTTACGAATAAGATATACGCCATTGTTACAAAAGTTGTGATCCCTGCAATAATCTCTGTTTTTACCGTGGTGTTCTTTTCTTTTAGTTTAAAAAACTTCTCCATTTTGTAGCCTCCTAATCCTGTCATTTTTCTTCCTTTTAAATTAATAGTAAGTATAATTCCATCATTTCTAGAAAATATAACCCAAAGGAAGTTATAGAAGCATATATTTTCCAGTAAATAAAAATAAAGCCCGGATGGATAGGTTATTTATAAGTGAAACCTATCCGTCCGGGCTTTTATCCCATCGGTGTGACATCTACTGATGCCTGTATCGCTTGGACCAGCTTCTTATAAAGAACGGAACCCTAGATACACTTTCACTCATAGAAGAATGATTTACGGTCATTCTGTAGAGACTGTCGATCCATATTATCGACAATATATGAGTTGAATATACAATTTTTAATTACACATTTATAATAACAAAGGAATTTGAAAAGGTCAATTGTTTTATTATTTTATTTTTCAAAAGAATTAAGTAAATTATTATAACTTCTCGAAATCATGTATTTCTTTCACTATGCTATAGATATAGTATTTTATAATACTGTCTATAAATCCTTAGATCGCTAACTCCCCAAAGTTTTTAGAATTAAAGAAGGACTGGCTCAACCAGTCCTTCTTTATTACTCCCACTCTACTGTTGCAGGTGGTTTTGATGTAATGTCGTATACAATACGGTTAACATCTTTTACTTCGTTAACGATCCTGGTTGATATTCTTTCTAAGACTTCATGGGGAATTCGCGCCCAATCTGCGGTCATAGCATCGGTACTTGTGATTGCACGAATTGCAATTGTATGGGCATAGGTCCTTTCATCACCCATCACTCCAACACTTTTTATACCAGGTAATACTGCAAAGTATTGCCATATATCACGATCTAGCCCTGCTTTTTTTATTTCGTCACGAACTACTGCATCGGCTTCTCGTACAATTTCTAACTTTTCTTCTGTAATTTCACCAAGCACTCTTACAGCTAGTCCTGGACCTGGGAACGGTTGTCTCCATACAACCTCGTCAGGAATACCTAACTCTGTTCCCACTGCTCTTACTTCATCTTTAAACAAACATCTAAATGGCTCAATTAGTTCAAATTGCATATCTTCAGGCAATCCACCAACATTGTGATGACTTTTTATAACCGAAGCTGTGTCCGTACCACTTTCAATTACATCTGAGTAAAGGGTTCCTTGCACTAGAAAATCATGTTGCCCTAGTTTATTTGCTTCTTCTTCAAATAGTCTAATAAATTCTTCGCCAATTATTTTACGTTTTAACTCTGGCTCTTCAACCTTTGAGAGTTTCCCTAAAAAACGTTCCTCGGCATTCACTCGAATAAAATTCATCTTAAATTTGTTTTTAAATAAGTCTTCAACTTGGTCCCCTTCATCTTTACGTAGCATACCATGATCTACAAAAACACAGGTTAAGTTATCACCAATTGCTTTATGCACTAACACCGCAGCCACAGAAGAATCTACACCACCGGAGAGTGCACATAATACTTTTTTGTTACCAACTTTTTTTCGTATCGTATCTATTTCTTCATTTATGTAATTTTCTGTTGTCCAAGTACCTTCACATCCACATACTTCATAAACGAAGTTCCTAATAATTTCACGGCCATATTGTGTATGTTCCACTTCTGGATGGAATTGTACAGCGTAAAGCTTACGTTCTTCATCTTCCATTGCTGCAACAGGACAATCATCTGTAAAAGCTGTTATCTCAAACCCTTCAGGTGATTTTTCAATAAAATCCGTATGACTCATCCAACAAATTAGTTCCTCTGGTAAATCTTTAAATATTGGTGAATTTTGCTTCATTTTCAGTGCTGTTTTACCATACTCTTTCTTATGAGCAGCATTGACTTTACCACCTAAAACTTCTGCCATAAGCTGTCCGCCGTAACATATACCTAATATAGGTATTTCTAATTCAAAAAGTCCTAACTCGCACTTTGGAGACTTTTCTCCATATACACTAGCAGGTCCTCCACTTAAAATAATTCCCTTTGGTTTTTTATTCACAATTTCTTGAAGTGGCGTTCTAAAGGAAACAACCTCACAGTAAACATTTTTTTCTCTTACTCTTCTAGCAATCAACTGGCTATATTGTCCACCAAAATCAACTATTAATATCATTTCACTTTCCAAATTGATCTTCCTTCCATTGATTTTTTGTTAGATAAAAGCCAAGTTAATACTTGGCTTTTATCTTGTATTCACTACAAATTTATAAATTTTGATTACTCATTTACGCTATAATTTGGAGATTCCTTTGTAATAGCAATATCATGAGGGTGACTTTCTTTTAAACTTGCATTTGTTATTTTGATAAATTTACCTTTTTCTTGTAAATCTACTATTGTTTCTGTTCCACAGTACCCCATTCCAGACTTTATGCCACCTAGTAACTGGAATACAGTATCTTTTAAGTATCCTTTGTATGGCACCTTGCCTTCTACCCCTTCAGGTACAAGTTTTTTATCATCTTCTTGGAAATAGCGGTCCTTACTCCCTTGCTGCATTGCTGCTATAGATCCCATTCCTCTATATGTTTTAAAGCTTCTTCCTTTGTATATAATTGTTTCTCCTGGACTTTCATCAGTTCCAGCAAATAGGGATCCAACCATCGCCACATTAGCGCCAGCAGCCAAAGCTTTTACGATATCACCAGAGTATTTAATACCACCATCAGCAATAACTGGTACATTATACGCTTTCGCAGCCTTTGCACAATCATATACAGCAGTAATTTGTGGTACCCCTATACCCGCAATTACTCTAGTTGTACAAATAGATCCCGGTCCTATACCAACTTTCACTGCATCTGCTCCAGCTTCAATAAGTTCCACTGTAGCTTCTCCTGTAGCAACATTACCTGCAACGATTTCTAGATCCGGATATGTTCCTTTTACTTTTCTTACAGCATCAATAACTCCTTTTGAATGTCCATGAGCTGTATCTAATACGATTACATCTACCCTAGCTTTATAAAGAGCTTCTATTCTCTCCATCATATCCTTTGTTATTCCAACCGCAGCTCCTGCTAGCAAACGGCCTTTACTATCTTTTGCAGAATTCGGGTATTTTATTGCTTTCTCAATATCTTTTATTGTAATTAGGCCTTTCAAAATTCCATTTTTATCTACAATCGGCAACTTTTCAATCTTGTTTTCCATTAAAATCTGTAGTGCTTCGTCCATATCTAAACCTTCTTGGGCAGTTATTAACTTTTCTCTTGTCATTACTTCAGATATAGGTCTATCATAGTTTTTTTCAAACCGGATATCTCGATTCGTAATAATACCTACTAATTTATCTCCCTTTGTAATTGGTACGCCAGATATTCTATATCTCTCCATTAGCTCTAATGCATCAGCCACCGCATTTTCAGGAGAAAGAAAAAATGGATCAACGATCACACCATGCTCACTTCTTTTTACCTTGTCAACTTCTAAGGCCTGTTCTTCTATAGACATATTTTTGTGTATTATTCCGATTCCACCTTCTCTTGCCATAGAAATTGCCATTTTTCCTTCAGTAACGGTATCCATTCCAGCACTCATAAGAGGAATATTTAATTTGATTTTCTTAGTCAAGTTAGTAGAAAGTTGAACTTGGCTAGGAAGTATTTCCGACTTTGCCGGAATCAATAATACATCATCAAAAGTTAATCCTTCTTTTACAATCTTATCTTCCATAATAAACCTCCTTAGTTTTAAATTATCACTTATTATACTGCTCAATTTTTTGTTTTGCAAGCTAAAATTTAAATCAAAATTAATCAAGAATATTCTGATTATTTTGAGTATAAATAAAACGTATAATCATACTACTTTGATAAAAGTAATATAATTATACGTTCTGACGGGATACATTATTGGGCTATACAGTAGCAAAACAGCACAGGACCATTCACTGCACCACTCCGCCAGGCCAAAAATATATCATTATAATTGCACACTACAAATGATGGATTCGATTGTCCATCATTTGTAGTAAATTAACATTAAATATAATTTATCAGATTGTTAAATATTCGTCAACATTTTTTTGTTTTTTTGTCGTAAAAAGTTGTTTATGGCTTTTTAACTTTTAGCTTTATTTTCTGTTTTTTCCATGAACTTCTCTAAATTTATTATAAATCTTCCGTGTAACCCTTCACCGATCTTGTCTTTTTCATCATAGGCAATAACTTTAAATAGTAGTTTTTTACCTTCTATTTTTACAAGTTCAGCTTCAGCATAAGCATTCATTCCCATTGGTGTCGCAGTAAAGTGTTTAATGTCTACATCCGTCCCAACCGTTGTATACCCCTCCGGTAAATAATCCTCAACGGCTTGTAATGCAGCATTTTCCATTATACCAACCATTCTTGGAGTTGCTAAAACCTTAACACCACCACTTCCAAAAGCAACTGCTGTATCTTCTGCTCCAACTGTAATTTCCACTCTTGCTTTCATTCCCATTTTCAAATCAAAGGCCATAACCATCACCTCTCTTAAGTATTTGAGGAAAGTGCATAATTAAATCATAACTAGCTTTTATAGAATAAATATAAAATTCAACCTGTTTCGAATTTGTCGACTTGTTTGTTTTTAGAATACAATGATACATCGCAACAAATGAGGAGCGACCTCTTTTATATTTATTCGTGTAAATTAATTATGCAATTTTCTCATTTAAACAAAATGCTGTATTACTATATTAATAGTTATTACTTTATCGTTATGTGAAAAAAAATTAAAAATTCATTTCACTTATTTCTTGTAGCCGTTTCACTATAGGGATTTTTTGCGTACATAAAATTTCACATTTACCACAGGAGATACAATCTTTCGCTCCAACACTTTCACTTTTTAAAGCCCCCTCTGTTTTAAGAAATGTTAAATGTTTTTTCATTTCATCTGCATCTTTAAGGAGGGTCATATTATAAGCTTCAAGGTAGCGATTTATTTTTATTTTTTTAGGGCACTTTAAACAATAGCCACATGTTGTACATAGTGTGTCCATTTTCTTTGTAATCTTACTTTGAATTTCTATTTTTTTCTCATCACTAACGGTTACAGGATAATCAAGGGTTTTAACATTCTCATACAACTCTTCTAATGTTGAAATTCCAGCTAAAGTTACAGTTACACCAGGCTGAGCAATATTAAATCTCAAAGCCGCTTGACTAACTGTTTCGTCATCCCTTTCTTTAAGAAAATCAAAATATTCATGACTATTTGGTATTAACCCACCACCTAAGGGATTCATTGTTACAACAGCCATATCCTGCTCGATAGCTGCATTTATTCCCTCTTGCCTAAAGGGATGATTAATAACATTATAGCCTAATAACACACCTTCGAAAACTTTATCTTCTATAATCTTGCGTATATCTTCCCCTTTACAATGGGTTGAGAAAACTAAATGATCAATTAATCCTTCATTCTTTGCTTTCAATGCGCCTTCATAAGGTCCATTAGGTGCCATTACATTATCATATTGGGCTAAATCCATAATACACCACATATGATAAAAGTCAATTTTATCTATGCCTAATCTTTTTAATGATTTATCAATACGCCTTCTAACATCGTCAGCTGTCGGTTCATTGAAAATACCGCTTTTGGTTGCTGTATAAAAATTGTCTTTTATTTGTTCAAATGCTTTTCCGTATATATATTCACTTCTATCTCCACAATAATAAGGCGCAGTATCAAAGTAATTGATTCCCAATTCATGAGCTTTTTTTATAATCTCTACAGCATAGTCCTCATCTTCGCCAAATCGCATTCCACCAAGACCAATTACGGACACATTTTTTCCAGTTTGTCCATATTGTCTATAAATCACAAAATCCCTCCTTTTTATACTTTTTCTTCATTATACAACATAAAATGCATTATTTCTATTTTGAATTTGTATAATTATTTTACCCTTTCTGTTTCATAATAATAGTGCGACTTGTAATTTTAAAAAACAAGGAGGGTAATTATGGCTGATGAGAATGGTCGTCGAAAGAAACAAGCTGATAATAACAACTTACAGTCTGTTTCCTTAGTAAATGCTTTAAATTCTGCTACTAGATCTGAGTATCCACTGAGCAATTTAATCAATGAGCATATGGTCTACGATCATGCTTCCAATGGTTTTGAAAACAATAATATGGCCAATCCAGCTGAGGAGAACCAAAATATTGAAGATGAAGCGATAATTGACGAAGATGATAATTTTCCAATGGGTTAAGTCTAAATTAATTTAAAGGAGGTAATATGTTATGTTTAGTGTAAACGACAATAAAAACAATCAGAATATGAATGTCCAATCTGCACAAAAAATTGATGCTAATAACCTAAAGGTTGTAGAAGATCAACTAAACTATGAAGCGCTGATGAATAAAAAGTTTTCTAATTATGCAGATTATTGCACAGATGCAGAACTTAAAAATTTATGTCAACAGTCAGCACAAAAACACAAGCAACATTACGACAACTTATTAAACTATTTAAATTCACATCAATAGTAGCTTTTAAAAATAATTTACAGGAGGTTTTTTTATGAATAACAATCATCCTAATTTTTCAGAAAAAGAGTTGATGAATGATTTACTTGCTTCTGAAAAGCAAGTAACCTCTGCATACAACACAGGTATTACTGAGTCCTCTTGCACTAACTTAAGACAACAATTAACCCAGTGTTTAAACGAGACACAGGAGATTCAATACCAATTATTCAATGCCATGCAACAAAGAGGTTGGTATGCAACTAAGCAAGCCCAATCCCAGGATGTACAAAGTGCAAAAACAAAATATCAACAAATGAAGAACGAATTAAAATAAGCACTCTACTGTTATAATCGAGTGGGATTAAATATAATCTCCCCCCAACTATTCACAAAGAGCCATAAAAAAAAACGGGTATTCATTTTGAATACCCGTTTATATAAGCTTTTTTGCTTACATCATTGGCATGCCGCCCATGCCACCCATTCCTGCCATTCCGCCACCCATTGGTGCAGCAGGTTCTTCTTCTTTAACATCAACAACTGCTGACTCTGTTGTTAATAGCATAGCTGATATAGAAGCTGCGTTTTGTAATGCTGATCTTGTAACTTTTGTAGGATCAACAATACCTGAATCTATCATATTTACATAATTTTCGTTGTATGCATCAAATCCAATGCCAGTTTCAGAATTAAGTACTTTTTCTACGACAACTGAACCTTCTAATCCTGCGTTCTCAACAATTTGTCTTAGTGGTTCTTCAAGAGCTCTTCTAATAATTTTAACCCCTGTTTTTTCGTCACCTTCAACAGTATCAATAATTGATTCTACTGCTGAAACTGTGTTGATCAGTGCTGTACCACCACCGGATACAATTCCTTCCTCAACAGCTGCTCTTGTAGCGTTAAGTGCATCTTCGATTCTTAGTTTTCTTTCTTTAAGCTCTGTTTCAGTAGCAGCTCCTACTTGTATAACAGCTACGCCTCCTGAAAGCTTCGCTAATCTTTCTTGTAACTTTTCTTTATCAAATTCAGAAGTTGTCTCAACAATTTGTGCTTTTAACTGATTTACACGATCAGTAATCGCTTTTTGATCTCCATTTCCTTCAATGATTGTTGTATTTTCTTTATCCACTTTAATGCTTCTCGCTGTTCCAAGCATATCAACTGTTGTTGATTTTAAATCATAACCTAATTCTTCAGAAATAACAGTTCCACCAGTTAAAATTGCAATATCTTCTAACATTGCTTTTCTTCTATCTCCAAATCCTGGTGCTTTAACTGCAACACATTCAAATGTTCCTCTTAGTTTATTTACAACTAATGTTGCTAAAGCTTCTCCTTCAACATCTTCCGCTACGATTAATAGCTTTTTACCTTGCTGAACAATTTGCTCAAGTAATGGTAATATATCTTGTATGTTAGTAACTTTTTTATCCGTAATTAAAATATATGCATCATTGTATACAGCTTCCATTTTTTCAGAATCTGTAACCATATATGGTGATAAGTATCCTCTATCAAATTGCATACCTTCAACAACGTCTAATGTTGTTCCCATTGATTTAGACTCTTCTACAGTAATAACACCATCTTTACCTACTTTTTCCATGGCATCTGCAATTAGTTTTCCTATTTCTTCGTCAGCAGCTGAAATAGCCCCAACTTGTGCAATTGCTTCTTTGCTGTCTATTGATTTTGATATGCTTTGTAATTCTTTAACAGCTGCATCTACTGCTTTTTGAATTCCTTTTTTCATAATCATTGGATTTGCACCAGCAGCAACATTTTTAATTCCTTCTCTTATAATTGCTTGAGCTAATAAAGTTGCAGTAGTTGTTCCATCACCAGCTACATCGTTTGTTTTTGTCGCAACTTCTTTAACAAGTTGTGCACCCATATTTTCATATGCATCACTTAATTCAATTTCTTTTGCAATCGTTACACCATCATTAGTTATTAGAGGTGATCCAAATTTTTTATCAATTACTACATTTCTTCCTTTAGGTCCTAAAGTAACCTTTACAGTATCAGCTAATTTATTTACACCAGCTTCTAGGGCTTTACGTGCTTCTTCACTAAATTTTAGTTCCTTTGCCATATCTATAAACCTCCTAATTTTTAATCTATACTATGTATTTATACTTATGTTATTCTACAATTGCTAAAACATCGTTTTGCTTTAATATTGTGTACTCAGTTCCTTCGAACTTTACTTCTGTTCCTGCGTATTTAGAAAATATTACTTTATCTCCAACTTTAAGTTCCATCGTTACTTCTTTACCTTCTACAACCCCACCTGGGCCTACAGCAATAACTTCAGCCATTTGTGGTTGTTCTTTAGCCGTTGTTGGGATAAAGATACCACTTTGGGTTTTTTCTTCAGCTTCTAGTTTTTTAATTACAACTCTGTCACCTAATGGTTTAATACTCATAAAGTAACCTCCTTATATTTTAAATATTATTTTTTATTTTTTTATTAGCACTCACTAGAAGTGAGTGCTAATTACATTTATCATGTTATATAATTTTTTTTTGCGTAGCAAATTTCATTTAGTGCTATTATTGACCGTTTTTATAGGTTATTAAACGTTTTTCTTTTGTTTTTGAACTTTTTTTTAGATTTTCACTATTTTACGCATATTAGGTAAAATTTACATGTATTTTAGTTAATGAGCTACATTTAAAATACAGACTATATCCTAGAAAATTCGATTAACTAAATTAGAAAAGTACGGTTCTAGTATAAAAAATAGAATAGGCATAAATACAGCTGGTAACATATTTGCCACATTAACTTTTTTTATACCAAGTATACTAAGACCAATTCCTAATATTAAAAGTCCTCCTATAGCAGACATTAGTTCTATAACATACTCTGTTAACAAGGGTTCTACAACCGAAGCGGATATAACTATAAACCCTTGATAAATAAATACCGCTCCAGCAGATAAAACAACGCCGATCCCTAAGGTGGATGAAAATATAATGGACGAGATCCCGTCTAGTACTGATTTAGCGTAGAGTGTGCTGTGATCTCCCTTTAAACCACTATCTAATGCTCCAACAATCGCCATTGCTCCCACACAATAAATTAAACTAGCAGTTACAAAACCTTTTGCTACTCCACCTTCGCTTTTACCAAATAGTTTTTCTATACTATTACCAAACTGATTTAACCTTTTTTCAATTTTCAAGGCTTCTCCAATTATACTACCTATAACAATACTAAAGATCACAATTAATATATTATCCGCTTTCAAAGCCCCCATTAGTCCGATCATAACCACACACAATCCCAACCCCTGCATAATCGTTTCCTTATAATTATTTGGAATGCCCTTCCTAAGTAAAACCCCTAGTAACCCCCCTATAATGATCGCTACTGTATTTACCAATGTTCCTTGCATGCATGCTCCCCCTTGTTTATTTCCCTATATTCATTTCTCTACCATAATAAAATAGGTATTGTTGTGCGTAACCTGCCCATAATCCAAATTTATTATCTGCAAATTCCTGTATCTTTTTAGTAGATGTTGGCGTATTAAAGTATAAATGCTCCATAATACGCTTAATCCAAACGTCTACTGGAAAAGCTTCTCTCTTTTCTAAACTAAATACATTAATACAATGAGCAACTTTTGGTCCAACTCCTGGCAATGCTATAAGTTTTTTTTGACTTTCTTCTGCACTTACATGATTTAATTTTTGGGTTAATCTTCCATTATCAAAATAACTTGCTGCACCAATTATATAAGAAGCTCTGTATCCCACATTGCATGCTTTTAAGTCTGCTTCACTTAACTGTTTTATAATATGTGGATCCGGAAACCCATACCGTTTTTTCCCATTGTATGTGCCAATATAATCACCATATCGTTCACAGATCATTTCGATACTTTTTTTAATTCTTGGTATATTGTTATTTGCAGATATAATAAAAGATACTATTGTCTCCCATAGTTCTTGATTTAGTATTCTTATTCCTTCTCCAAAATCAATTGCCTGGCACATAACTTTATCATTTTTCCTTAAATCATCCTGTATTTCTTGATAATCTCTGCGTAGGTCAAAATAATTAAACCATATTGTATCAAAATCATTTTTATCTACATTCTCAAATATAGTATTCTCTTCACTTTTTATAACACTTATCACTTTTTTATGGGCGATACCAGTATATATACCATTGTCCTCTTTATTCCAACGAAAACATTGTCCACATTCAAAAATGTGTACAGGATTAAATTGTTTTAACCCTTTAACAGTAATCTTCTCTGGTTTATATATTATGTTATATTTCACTTTTTTCTCCTTTCATAACATACAGAAAACCCCAGTGGATTCAATCCATTCTGGGGCAATACTTTTTCAGAATTACAACTCTAGTTCTTCGTAAATATAAAACAATTCATGAACAAGACGACCTGTTTTTACATCAAAATATAGATTTAGATTTTGTTCATTTTCAGTTACTCGGAAACTATAAGTTAAAGTCGGTTTATACCTTGTTTCAAAAGTTCTTATTGCTGCTAGTCCTCTATACTCTGGACTGTTTAAGTTTCTACTTATTTTATTAAGAGATGCTAAGGATGAGAAATCTTCTGGCACGTTCACTCTGGTATTACTAAAATTATTGCTATATCTCAACACACGTCCCGATATGGCACAAACATTTATTAAATGGGCATCACTAACCATTTCAACGTCACCATCTACGGGTGTAAAACGAAATGCATAAATCGATTGAGCTTCATCGTTGATAAGAAAAACTTCATCTATTATTTCTTCATCAAAAAATCTACGTAAAAATGTTTTTGCAATACCTATGGCATCACTCTTTTCAAGCATACCTTCCCCACTAAGTGCTTGCCTGTTCTCATAATTTCTTATTTGACCATTTTCAGCATCTACCCATATGACATATGCAATGCTTTCGGAATCAAGAAACTCTAATTCGTAGTAATGCGTCCCTTCCCTTATTTTAACAACTTCTTCTCCACTTAACCTGAAATTCTCAAGATCAGAAAATTGTTCTTTCGCCTTCCTTACAGCAGTGTTGTAACCTATATAAGTTGGATGTTCGTTTGGAATCCTACTATGCCTGTAAAGGCGACTTATTTCTTCTAAATTGTTTGCAGTTTCTACTAACCCACTATCATCAGAAAAAGGATTACTCATATCCCCCACTCGTTCTTCTATATTGTGGTAAACTGATAGCAAACGCTCCATATTTTCTTTAACCTTTTCTAGCATTTCTACTTCAAATTCTGTTAATTTGTTATTGTTTAATTTAAACTGTCTATCTAATTGATGGAGTATCATATTCCTGGTTCCTTCAATACCACTTAAACCTTTTTGCATTTGTACGTTTGGTCTTGTCTCCGTTTGATTAATAGATAGCCACTGCTCAAAGGAAAGGGCTAAATCATCTATTGTTCTTTGTAAAAGGAGTAAATTTTCCTCTGACTCATTTTCAATTAGTTCGTTTGTTGACCTTATACTTTGACGCAGGTTTCTTTCTACATTCAATCCGATTGTCCTATTTATTTCCAAGACTTTATTATCGACAAATTGCAATCTAGAGTTCAATGCAAAATTAAAACCAATGCTTATTAATAACACACCTATTAATATAGATATAATATATTTTTTCATATGCGCCTCCTAATTTAGGATACCCCTTCTCTATATTAACATAAAAATAAAAAGAGTCCAATAGACTCTTTTTATGGCAAACTTGAACAATATATTTTATTTTAGTATGCTATAATTAATAAGATTAAAAAATTTTAATTTAGGAGACTTTTATGCCTAAACCACAAGTTAATTGTTTAAAATGCAAACACTTCTTTATTACTTGGGATCAAAATGCCCCTAGAGGATGTACTTTTTTTAATTTTAAAACAAAAAAAATGCCCTCCGTTGTTGTTTTACAAGCTTCCGGAAAATCATGTCTTAATTTTACGCCTAAACCAAATCAACCCTAGTAAGTCATATGCCAAATTTCATCGGTATTCAAATGAATTTCAATGGTATTATCTTCATCTTTTATCATTATATTATCTATATTTTTATACTTTAGTGGAAGGATATCAAATTCATTTGTTCCTTTCAGATGCAATTCTAAACTAAATTCAAAATAAAAAATGACTAATGCCTCTGTTATATATATCTTTTTATCGATCGTTTTATTATATATATCTATCTTGCAATACCCATTTTCAAAATGAGCAAAAAAAGATTCAAAAGTCCGTTTATTCTTTTTCTTTAGAACCTTACGAGATAATGCTAATAATTTTTTTTGATTTACCTTTTTTTCTGCACCCACATTGATCACCCCACATAAATATATGCTTTAACTTTTATATATATATTATGCTTTTAAATTTGGATACATTAAGTCTTGGTATTATAGAATCTACTTATAAGTAATTCGGACTCCACTGCTGATAAAAAAATTTTAAAACCTCTACTTAACAGGCACATCGTAATTCATCTGTAAAGTTAGAGGTTTATTAATGATTTATCCCTTATTCTTTTATATTAATTATTTTTCCAATCTGAAGCTAATTCTTCTAATGCTTTGGAATTGATGGTAATATCTTCTACCGCACTAGAAAGCTGCTCAAGACTAGATGCTTGATCAGCAAAAGCCATATTATTATCTTCCACCTTAGATTCTATACTCTCTATGGATTTTTTAATGTCTTCTAATATATCTCTGATTTTATCAGTAGACTCCTTACTTGATAAAGAAAGTTTTCTTATTTCTGTTGCAACCACACTAAAACCACGTCCTGCTTCCCCTGCTTTTGCAGCTTCTATAGATGCATTTAAACCCAATAGATTCGTATTTCCAGCAATACTATTTATAAACTGTAAAATATCATCCGTGTTCGCTGCTAAATTAACCGTTTCTTTTAATGCACCTACAATGTCATCATTTACTTTTACTGCTTCTCTTGTACCTGAAGCGATACTTGTAACTACTTGCGAGGCTTCCTGCAGGCTACTAGAAAGATTGTTGGTTAACTCTTCTATATCGCTACTATTTTTAACATCCACACGTACGCCAAAGGACCCAATTACATTGTCGTCTTCCAATATGGGAATACCAATTGCCTTGTATGTTAAATTGTGTTCTTCTAGATTTACTATCTTTTTTACTGTCTCTTTGTTATGTATACACTCGTAAGCGGCAGACTTCTTATCTAGGGGGAAGTCTGACATATCATGAAATTTTTTCCCGTCATAAAATTCTAAAGCCTGCTCTAAATCGTTAATTCCTATCATAGCTCCACTCATCATTTCGGAAAAAAATGGTACTAATAACTTAAATGATTCTCTGTATTCGTTAATTTTATTCACTTCCGAAGCCCCCTTATCACTAGGTTAATTCACAATAGATTTTAGTACACATTATATCAGAGATTTCATATTAATATCAAATGGTAAATATGTGTATTATAAAAGCCATAGATAACCTATTAAGTGATGCCTATGACTTTTTAATTAAATTATTTAAGAATCAGTCGGTCTACAACACCAACTAAATCTGCAATTTCAGGTTTTGTTATTTGTGCATTTGCCCCTAAGCTTTCTCCCTTTAACTTCATTGCTTCGTTTATTAAGGATGAAAAGATAATCACTGGCAGTTTTGAAAGTTCTTCATCTTCTTTTATTTTCTTTGTAAGATGGTGTCCATCCATTTGAGGCATTTCGATATCCGTAATTACACATGCAACTTGATCCTTTAAAGGTACAGATTTATTATTCTTATATTTTTGTAATAGGTCCCAAGCTTCTCTTCCATTAGCTGTCACAACAATATTTTCGTATCCAGCTTCCACTAAAGACTCCTTTACCATTTTCATCAATAGCTCTGAATCTTCAGCAATTAGGATAGGTCTATCGCTTCTATCCCTTGGTCCTAAATTTTTAATTGCATCCTTCTGTATTCCTGTTCTTGGACTAATATCCGTCAAGATTTTTTCAAAATCTAATATTAAAATTAAGCGATCATCATACTTAACAATTCCTGTTGCAATACCTTCATGTCCACCGTAAATAGTTGCATCTGGTTTTTCAATATGCTCCCAGGATATTCTATGTATACCAACAACTTGATGCACTTCAAATCCTACAGACATTTTGTTAAAATGAGCAATAATAAAGAAGCTATCTTTCTCATGATTTGTATTAATGTTTAAATAGCTAGGTAGGTTTACTGCAGTAATGACTGAGTCTCTTATTTTAAAAATTCCTTTTACACATGGATGTGCATTAGGGATTTGAGTAACTGGAGTGTAAGGAATAATTTCTCTTACTTTTGCAACATTTATACCAAAATAATTATCACCAATCTTAAATTCCACAATTTCCAATTCATTTGTTCCACTTTCTAATAGAATTCCTTGGTTATTTGTCATAACAACTCCCCCTTATTTTAAATATTCCGCTTACTTAAATTAAAGTATGTAATATTTAAATTATACCATAAATTTAACTTATTCAATCTTTTATTTTCTTTAGAGAATTACATATGACAAACAAAGTTTAAAACTAAACCTTTATCCTACGAATTTGTTGATTTTTTTGTTGCAAATGTTATTGTTTTTTTAGATTTTTATTTGTTTTCTTACTTACCCCCTCTTGTTTAAACAATATTAAAAATATACAGGAAGTAAACGTACAAAACCCGAGTCTTTAGACTCGGGTTCATTTAGTTTAATACCACCCTCTTAGCTTCATGCCGTCTGCTATTCTCTTGATTGACATCATATATGCAGCGGTTCTCATATCTACGTTATGTTGATTCATAAGTTGCCATATTTCTTCAAAAGCACTCACCATAAGCTTTTCTTGTTTTTCCTGAACTTCATCAAAAGACCAGCTGTATCGCATTAGATTTTGTACCCATTCAAAGTATGATACAGTTACACCACCGGCATTGGCAAGAATATCAGGAACAACCACAACACCTTTTTGCTTTAATATTTCATCGGCTTCAGGAGTCGTTGGTCCATTAGCTCCTTCACTTATAATCTTTGCTTTTATATCATTTGCATTTTTAGACGTAATCTGATTTTCTAAAGCACAAGGCATTAGTATATCAACTTCCATCGTCATTAATGCACTTCTATCATGTTCTTCGTCAGCACCATCATACCCTTTTAATTCTCCGTTATTATTCTGAACATAGTCAATTAAACTTTGTACATGGAAACCATTTTTATTAACGATACAAGTTGAAGAATCGGAAACAGCAACCACTTTTGATCCCATTTTACTCATGTAAAGTGCGGCATAGCTTCCAACATTCCCAAAACCTTGGACTGCTATTGTAGCACCTTCCACAGGTAGATTCATTTTCTTTGCCGCATCTCTTGCCATAATTGCAACACCGTAACCAGTGGCTTCGGTTCTACCTAAAGAACCATAGAAATTAACAGGCTTTCCTGTAAATACGCCAGGTTCAAAACGCCCAGTAGCTTTTTCGTACTCATCTACCATCCAAGCCATGACCTGTCCATTTGTATTTACATCCGGTGCAGGAATGTCTTTCTTTTCTCCTATAATTGGTGAAATTGCTCTGGCATAACCTCTGGCTAATCTTTCTAACTCAGCTTCAGAAAGGGTTTTAACATCGACAATAACGCCACCTTTACCCCCACCATATGGTACGCCAACAACACCACATTTAAAAGTCATCCATGTTGATAATGCCTTTACTTCATCCATATTAACATCCGGGTGAAAACGAACGCCACCCTTAAAAGGCCCTATGGCATCATTATGTTGAGACCTATACCCTATAAAAGTTTTAATGCTTCCATCGTCCATCTTTACAGGTATAGATACCTCCACTACTCTAACTGGATTTTTTAAAATTTCATATACGTTTGGATCTGTTCCTAACTTATCACAAGCTGATTTAACCTGTTGTTGCGCAATCTTAAAAGGATTTAGCGTTTTCTCTGACATAAACATAAGCCTCCTTTAAATTATGTATACGATTATTGTTTGCAAAGTCATCCTCTTTATTCTTTCGTAACCTTCTTACTGACACTTTAACTATATAACAATATTTATATATCTGTAAACACCTTAACTATTATACAGAATTAATAGAAAAAGCATACTATTGTAACTTTAGAGGCATATTAAACTTTTTACAAAAACATTTACAGCTATTACATTTAAGGATGTCATTTCCTCTATTTCAATTCGAAGTCGCTCTTGTACCAGCTCTACTATCGGTCTTATTGGGTTGCCATATACAATTTGTAAATCCATTTCTACAATAATTCCTATTTCAGAGCTTTTTAATTGAATATTATCAATTTTGTAAATGCCAATTATTTTATTTGATGTATAATAAATTAATTCTCTAATCACCCGATCAGATATGGTATAACGGCCAAGATAACTGAATGTTGGTCGAACTACTGATCGCTGTGCAACCTCTTGTACCTGATCCTTATTTCTTCTAAAGATTTCTAACGGGTTTAAAAAATACCCAGAAAAATGTTTTTTAATTTCAAATGTCGGTACTGGGATAACATGCTTTCCTTCTTTTTTTCTTACCCTGTTCGCTAACTGCATGTCCTCCTTTGTTACAATATCATGTATATAAACTTTTTTACTTATTTCTCCAAGTTTTAAATTATTTACAATTATATTAACCATTTTATCCGACGTCCCGATAATTAAAATCCCCACTGGGTTTTCACGTCTGATAATACTTCTAATTTCCCTACAATGTTTTTCTGAAGAAAATAGCGCCCTTCTAACAGCAGCTAATTTGGTTTTTTCTTTTTTTGCTGAAATTCCACCAAGCACTTTATTACCTCTAATTAGCAACCCATCATCTATAATGTATGCTATTCCCTCTTTACTTGCGACATGCATAGCTTGATAACTTTTTCCCGTGCCACTTGGGCCCACAAGTACAATAACTTTCACAAACCCTCACCCCTTTTCTTCATTATTCTTCTCTTAATTCTTTAAATATTATCTTTATTTTATCATAATTTACTTATTTATTTTTTTAGTAAAAAAATTGTCTATATTATTGCTTATAATCTTTCTTTATTGTTATAATACTATTAATGTAGTTTTTACATAATTTTATAAAAGGAGGAAATATTATGGCTTATAAAATACTTGATACTTGTATTAACTGTGGTGCCTGTGAACCTGAGTGTCCAGTTGATGTAATCTCAGCAGGGGATGACATTTATGTAATCGAAGAAGAAGGATGTATCGATTGTGGTGCCTGTGCTAACGTTTGTCCAGTAGATGCACCAGTTCCTGCAGAATAAGTTTACATGATTGAAATAATAAAAAAGAAAGGCTTTTAAAATCCTTATAGGATATGGTTCTATAATAAATGTTGGGGTGGTTAACACTCCAGCATTTTTTATTCAAAAAATAATGCACTTATTGAAAATAC
>NZ_JAVKGO010000033.1:0-519 GCF_031432315.1 Serpentinicella sp. ANB-PHB4 | reverse complement strand
TGTGGTGCAAACCAACCACCACCATCATTGTTAACTGATTCATTACCTGCTGCAGCTATAAAAAGCATTCCTGAGTTTTCAATAGCATCTTTTAATGCTTGGGAATAGCCTCCGCCACCCCAACTGTTGTTAGCTATTGTTGCTCCCATATCTGATGCATATTCAATTGCTGCTATTGCATCACTTAAACTTCCACCGTTTGGTCCAAGAAATTTAAGGGGCATAATTTTTACATTTGGTGCAACACCAACAATGCCTATATCATTTTTTGTTGCAGCTATTGTTCCTGCAACATGGGTTCCATGTTCATCTCCATCTTCAGCATTAAAAACAGAATTGTTGTTGTTATAAAAATCCCATCCATGAATATCATCTACATATCCATTTCCTGAAGTATCAACGCCATTTTCAATTTCATTTGGGTTTGTCCATATTCTATCTCTTAAATCTGGATGATTTATATCTACACCACTATCTATTACTGCTACAATAACCTCTTCATCACCTTGGGTTATTTCC
>NZ_JAVKGO010000032.1:0-574 GCF_031432315.1 Serpentinicella sp. ANB-PHB4 | reverse complement strand
ATTAGAGTGCACTTGTTGATATACCTCCTTTGATATTGGTTTGAGCAACTATATTTTAGCAGGTATTTTCAATAAGTGCATTATTTTTTGAATTAAAAAATGCTGGAGTGTTAACCACCCCAACATTTATTATAGAACCATAAAAAAGAAGAGCTAAGGCTCTTCTTTTTTTATGTAGTAGAATAATGCTACTTTTTTTACTGTATAAAAAGAGGTTGTTAACTATGAGGAATATTATAGAAAATGATAAAGAGGCTTTTTAAAAGATAGGATAACTTATATAATATAAAGTAACGAAGGTTTAAACCTGATGAGGTGTTTATTGATGAAAAATTTAAGATTAAATGAGTTTGTTTTTATAGGCATTATCGGTGCTACTGTCTTTATTTTGGGTTACATACTGCTGCCTTTTATGCAAATGATGGCACTACCAGAAAGTAGAGGGGT
This sequence comes from Serpentinicella sp. ANB-PHB4, assembly GCF_031432315.1. Classification (NCBI taxonomy): domain Bacteria; kingdom Bacillati; phylum Bacillota; class Clostridia; order Peptostreptococcales; family Natronincolaceae; genus Serpentinicella; species Serpentinicella sp. ANB-PHB4. The sequence continues at coordinate 127 of NZ_JAVKGO010000032.1, read as the reverse complement.
CATTGTTGCGCCTGTATATGGTACTGCGGTAACATTAGTTCTATACAAAACGCAAAAGAAAGGTGTTATATCTCTTTTAGGTTTTTTGATCGGAATGATGCTAAGTATGTTTTCTATAATTATGCTG
>NZ_JAVKGO010000031.1:0-740 GCF_031432315.1 Serpentinicella sp. ANB-PHB4 | reverse complement strand
ATAAGCAGATGACCGAAAAGAAGTTTCGAGTCAGTCGCTTACGCAGAGTGCAAGCAGATGACCGAAAAGAAGTTTCGAGTCAGTCGCTTACGCAGAGTGCAAGCAGATGACCGAAAAGAAGTTTCGAGTCAGTCGCTTACACAGAGGGGAATGACAATCCATTGATATCATATAAAGCATCTCGGTTTTGACTTTGTTATTTTGCTTTTCCTATCCCTTATCTACTAACCAACTAACCAACTGCTTCTTCTGTCATCCTGAGCTCGCGAAGGATCTCGATTTTGACTTTATTATTAATTTTGCTTTTCCTATCACCTAATTCCGTAACCAACTAACCAACTGCTTCTTCTGTCATCCTGAGCTCGCGAAGGATCTCGACTGACTTTATTATAAAATAATACAAAACTTATTTCAAAGAAGACAGGGAATCTTGTCTTCTTTTTTTGCCTTGATTTAAACATTTACAAAACTAATATATACCTAGTTATAAATTATTTTGATTTTTTGTTGACAACGTACAAGTACTTAGTATATTATACTAACAAACAAAGCATATAAAACTTATAGGTTTACTAGGAAATAGAAACGAGGTCAAAAAAATGATTGAAATTAAAAACCTTAATAAGCAATACGGCAATCTTGAAGTTTTTAAATCCGTTAACTTACATATAAAAGAGGGGGAGTTTGTATCCATTATCGGTCCCTCAGGTTGTGGTAAGTCAACTTTAATAAATATTGTT
>NZ_JAVKGO010000030.1:0-795 GCF_031432315.1 Serpentinicella sp. ANB-PHB4 | reverse complement strand
TTTATATCCAACTGAATATTTCTTGCCAGATTGAGTTTTATTATTTACTCAATAAGCACAAATTTATTTACAGTCTCCTAAGGTGCGGTATTTAGAATAATAAAACCCCCTAAGGTTATGCTTCCTTAGGGGGACTGTTGATATATTACCTTTAGATTTCTTCTCGGCTTAGGGGTTCATCAATTGTTATGTGTCCCATTAAACTCTCCCTTTTACTTCCGTCTACTAAAATTTGTACTGCGTCTATGTCCTCTATCTCTGTTAATGTCCATACAATTTGTGATAAAATCATTCCTTCTTGCATGGATCCACCACCTAGTTGATCTCCTGAAATATTTACATAAGCGATGTTGTCTTCTGTCTCAACACTTAACAATGTAATCACTTCTAAAGCAGTCGTCAGATCTTCATCCCCTGGCTCTTTTTGCAGTTCTGTGATAACCACTTCTTCTACTGTTTTTGAACCTAATGCAACTTCTCTTTCTACTGGTACAATTGGGTCTAGGTCAGCATCTCCAGTATACACATATTCTTGATTTACAAAATATAAAGTTACTGTAACCTGGTCTCCCTCTGGCTCTGGGTTCACAATTACGTTATCGTTATCTTTTTCATCATTAATATTTTTCTGTGGGTCTTCGGAAGTGCCACAACCTACTAAAACAACAAGCATTCCTAATACAAGTACAATGGCACTAATTTTTTTTATCATTTTATGTCCTCCCTATATAATCTTGTTTTTTCTTACATTTACTCTTGTTTTCTTAGTTTTTTAAACTTGTTTTATTAACTTTA
>NZ_JAVKGO010000002.1:33143-216775 GCF_031432315.1 Serpentinicella sp. ANB-PHB4 | reverse complement strand
TACCTATATTTGGCGAGACTGGTTTGAGGAGGTGTAAGACATGTATGCAATAATTGAAACAGGCGGGAAACAATATATAGTAAGATGCTCTGTTTTTAATCTTTTCTAACCAAGTATAGAACCTGTCAAATCCTTCTTCACTGTTATGAAATTTAAATACCTTATCTAGTTCTATGCCCCTCCAGTCAAAGGCTCTAGCGTAGTGTATTTCACTTCCTATATCAACACCTATGACCATTGTTTCTTCTTTTACTTGATTAATTTTGTTATTTTGGTTAAAATTCATTAGTAGGACCTCCAATAAAATGATTTTATTTCACTGGCCAGTGATAATTTCATTTTACTGCGAGGTTTCTTTCTTTGCAAAGTTCAAATTTAGTTAATTACAGGAATGCTCCTTTTTTATACAAAAAAAACTTCTTGCCACAGCAAGAAGTAAATTTTTTTTTTTACTCTTATCTGCCAGGTACAATACCTGTGGAATTAGCACCTCAGAACAAAACGTTCTAGGTTGCTGGGTTTCATAGGGCCAGTCCCTCCACCTCTCTGGATAAGAAAACTATTTAATTTTTTATACTTCCCATAGTATATGGTAATAAATTTGTAATGTCAATAATTATTTTTATTATTTAAAAATAATTATTTTTTCGTTCTGGTTTTTAGTATTTTATATGCATCGATTTTCCTATTTTAATAATAGTATTCCTTTTTCAATAATACATCCAATTTCAATCAAATTATGAATTTTGCTTGAATCTGATTAATATATTAAACAATTCAACCTAAAAGATTTTCTATCTCTTTTTTTATTTTAAGCGGCTTAGTTACTGGTGCATATCGTTCTACTACATTGCCTTTTCTATCTACTAAAAACTTAGTAAAATTCCATTTTATATTACTGCCTAGTAATGATTTGCTCTCACTTTTTAAGAATCTAAAAAGTGGGTGTGCACTCTCCCCATTAACATCAATTTTCTCAAACATTTTAAAGGTAACACCGTAATTTATTTGACAAAAGGAATGAATTTCTTCATTACTTCCTCTGTCTTGATTAGCAAATTGATTGCAGGGAAACCCTAATATCTCAAAACCTTTATCTTTATACGTTTGATATAATGTCTCTAATTCTTTAAATTGAGGTGTTAATCCACATTGGCTTGCAGTATTAACGATTAATACTACTTTTCCTTCATAGACTTTCATTTTTATTTCTTCTCCATACATATCTTTAGCTGAAAAATCATAGAATTTCATTATTTCCCTCCTTAATTTTTAGTCATCTTTTGCATCTTCTTGTTCCCATTTTAGTGCCCGGTTTACTGCTCGCTTCCAACCTTTATACAATTTTTCTTTTGTTGTCTTTTCCATAATCGGTGTAAATGTTTGATTGATTTTCCATTTGTTTGATATTTCTTCTTTATTGCTCCAAAAACCTACAGCTAATCCAGCAAGATACGCAGCCCCTAATGCGGTTGTCTCTGTTATCTCTGGTCTAACTACTTTTACCCCAAGAATGTCAGATTGAAACTGCATTAAAAAGTTATTAATAACCGCTCCACCGTCAACCTTTAAAGATTGTAAATCTAATCCTGCATCTTCTTGCATTGCTTCTAACACATCCCTAGTTTGGTACGCAATTGCTTCTAAAGTTGCTCTTATAATATGTTCTGCCTTAGCACCTCTAGTTAGTCCCACTATTGTACCTCTGGCATACATATCCCAGTAGGGAGCTCCCAAACCAGTAAATGCCGGCACGACATATACACCGTTTGCATCTGATACTTTCGTTGCTAAATATTCAGTGTCCTCTGCATCTCTAATAATTTTTAGTTCATCTCTTAACCATTGTACTGAGGCCCCTGCGACAAAAATGCTTCCTTCTAGGGCATATTCAACCTTTCCGTCTACTCCCCATGCTAAAGTCGTAAGCAAACCATTTTGAGAGGGTACAAACTTATCTCCTGTATTCATTAGCATAAAACAGCCTGTTCCATAAGTATTTTTTGCCATTCCTTTTTTAAAGCATGCTTGGCCAAATAATGCTGCCTGCTGATCTCCTGCAGCACCAGCGATTGGAATCTCAGCACCTCCAAAGGTTTGATCATCAGTATGCCCATAAACACTGCTTGAGGGCTTTACTTGTGGTAACATTGCTTTGGGGATATCTAAAATTTTCAATATTTTTTCATCCCACTTTAATTCTTTAATATTATACAACATGGTTCTAGAGGCATTAGAGTAATCGGTTACATGCACCTTTCCCCTTGTTAAGTTCCACATTAGCCAAGTATCTACGGTTCCGAACAACAATTCACCATTCTCTGCTTTTTTCCTTGCACCCTCTACATGGTCTAATATCCACTTAATCTTTGTACCAGAAAAATATGCATCTACTACTAACCCTGTATTATTTTTTATATATGCTTCCATCCCTTGAGCCTTTAATTCATCACATATTGATGCTGTTCTTCTACACTGCCACACAATGGCATTATATACGGGTTTTCCTGTATTTTTGTCCCATACAATTGTTGTTTCTCTTTGATTTGTAATGCCAATTGCTGCTATTTCATGAGGTCTTACGCCTGTTGTTTCTAGCACTTCCCTTGCAACGCCACTTTGTGACCCCCATATTTCCATTGGATCATGCTCTACCCAGCCTGCCTTAGGATAAAATTGTGTAAATTCTTTTTGAGAAGTTCCTATTGTTTTTCCATTATGATCAAAAAGTATTGCTCTAGAACTGGTTGTGCCTTGATCTAATGCCATAATATATGTTTTCATCTTAGTGCCCCCTTAACTTTGCGAATTCATCTTCATTATTAATATAACTATCATTTACCCTTTTTTATTTTTTTATATCCGAATACGTATTTTTAAAAATCTTTATACTTAATTATAACATTGTACATATGTGAGAACTTTCCCTTTTCTTAATTATGATTTTTAACTTATCTCTATATTTTAATAAAGACTTGTATAATTAAATTGCGTAGAACAAATAGATAAAATAAACCTTCTTTACTTGTTAAAATTTATATTGTTCTTTTGGATTTTAAGCGTTAAAATAAATTGTTATTATAAAATTGAAACGAACCAGGAGGAGAAACAAGAATATGAAAGTTGCGATTATTTACAATAGAGAAAGTCAGGCAGTTATTAATTTGTTTGGAATACCTAATCGCGAGAAATATGGTCTTAGTACGATAAAAATTATTAAGGATGCTATAAAATCCGGTGGACATCAAGTTAAAACCTTTGAAGGTGATAAAAATATTATAAGGAACTTAGAAGAATTTATGCCTTCCGTAATCTCTGGTGAAAGACCTGGTTTAGTTTTTAATTTAAGCTATGGTATACAAGGAAAAGGAAGATATATGCATGTACCTAGCATACTAGAGATGCTTGGCATTCCTTATATTGGGTCTAGTCCTGAAACTCATGGGATTGCATTAGATAAAGTTATTACTAAAATGATATTAATTCAAAAAGGTTTACCTACGCCTAAGTTTGCTGTTTTAGAAGAACCTAATTCAATTATTGCTGAAGATTTAAAATATCCATTAATCGTAAAACCTAAAAATGAAGCTGTATCCTTTGGTCTTAGAATAGCTTACAATGAAGAGGAACTAAGAGAAGGTGTACAATTAATATATGATACCTTCAAATCCCCAACGCTTGTGGAAGAGTATATCGAAGGTAAGGAAGTCAACGTAGGTCTAATAGGCAATGACCCTATAGAAGCATTGCCACCAGTAGAGTTGGATTTTGGAGAAGGATTGCCTATTTATACCTTTGAAGATAAAAAAAGTATTAGTGGCAGAACAGTAGAAAAAATATGCCCTGCACGATTATCAGAAGAACAAACAAAACAAATACAACACTTAGCTATAGAAACGTTTAAAGCCTTAGGATGCTATGATAGTGCTAGAGTTGATTTGCGTATCGATGCTCAAGGAAACCCCTACATTCTTGAAGTAAACTCAATGGCAAGTTTAGGAAAAAGTGGCTCCTATGTTTATGCGGCTGAAAATGTCGGGCTTAATTATAACAAATTAATCAATAGACTGATAGATGTTGCAACTGAAAGGTACTTTGGAACAACTGTTCATAGTCAAAGTACAAAAGAATCAAAGGATGATTCGAGTGAATTATTCCATTACTTAACTAAAAATCGTGACAGAATGGAAGAAGAGCTCAAGCACTACACAAATATCTCTAGCCGTACCGATGATCCTGTAGGTTTAAGTACTATACTAAGAAAGTTAGATGGTAGACTATCAAGACTTGGACTTAAGCCTTCGGAACAATATACAAACGGTAGTTCCTCTTGGACCTGGGAGACTAAGGCAGGTTTTAAGGATGGAACATTATTAGTACTTCCTATCGATATCCCAGGAGATAAAGGTGGATACCCTGTACCCTTTAGACGGGAGCAGGAATGGCTCTTTGGTGAGGGTATTGCTTCTACAAGAGCAGGAATGATTTTAATGCTTCAGGCTTTTGATGCACTTAGGTCTATTAAACAATTACACAATAAAAAAATAGGTGTATTTTTATACTCCGATGAAGGTCGTGAAATGAGATATAGCAATCAAGCCTTTAAGCAGGCTTCAGAAGAGGCAAATCAAGTAATCGTTTTGCAACCGGGATATAAGAATGGGAAAGTAGTTGATCAGAGAAGAGGTTTAAAAAAATACAGCATACTGGTTGAAGGAAACCCGCAAAGAATTGGAAATCACAATAATCAACTAGATGTCTTAAGCTACTTTATTAATAATGCACAACAATTAAAAGAACTAAGTAGTCATAATAAAAAAACTACAGTATCTGTTCAAGATGTTCACACAGAGCGTTATAGCATTTTATTACCCCATCGAGTAAGGGCTACTGTATGTGTTACTTTTATAGATCAAATTTTAGCAGACGAAATTGAAGATAAAATTAAAGATACTTTTAAAGTAAATCGATCTGATGCAAGGGTCTTTATAGAAAAACTTGCTGAGCGACCACCTTTAATACGAAATAAGAAGCAGCAAAGTATAATCATTGAAAAGTTATTTAAGTTATCAGAAGACTGGAAATTGCCTTTTGGTTATGAATCTGGTTTATTATCCTCTGCAGCAGGTAGTGTGCCTTGGAGTGTGCCAGTTATCTGTGGGTTTGGACCAGTTAGCCAAGGGTTATTTACACCAAATGAGGCTGTACATCGTGGAGAACTTTTACAGCGTACTTTATTATTATCTTTATTTTTATTAAACGAATAAAAAAGGTCTTGTACACTGTACAAGACCTTTTTAAAATTTTATCTTTTTCAACCTTATAATTTCTTACCATCCCAAAGGTATAAAATAATACCTAGTCCTACCACGCCGAAAATAAAACCGATCCCTTGGTTTATGCTTGAGATAAGGTGGCGCATTGCTACAAATATAAACATTATTGAAAAATACTTAAACCATTTTCTCATCTTGGGTCTCCCACTCTAATACTAGTAGCTGCTGTCTTTTCTGAACATAATCTTAGTCAGATTTACAGCCATTGATTCTTCCAAAACAATTTAATCATCTTTGATATAATCCTATTTTTTCCTTAATCCCTTTTACACTCTCTCTAATTGCTGTTACATCCAATTATAGAGAGTTTGCATCATTATAGACAGTGACAATATTTTCATTTAATTGTATTTTATATCATGATCTTATTGCACAGAAATAGTTTTTTTGGATGTTTTAGAAAAGAATAATATTTCCAATCCGAGTCAAATTTATCCTGGTCAAGAATTAATCATTAAGTAATCATTATAAAAGCCGCCTTTTAGGCGGCTTTTGTAATGGTAAATTTCTTCTTATAACTTTGTATCCTATTTGATAAAAGTATATTGTGACAATCTTTTCTTACTACCTCTTTATACTGTTAATTAGACTGAGTAAAATAATTGCCCCAATAATTGCGACAAATAAACTTCATAAGTTGAATCCTGTTACACCTGAGCCTCCAATAAGTTCAAAAACCAGACCACCAATGGCGGCTCCAACAATACCTACTATAATGTTTTCCATAGCACCCATTTGTGCATCATTGCCTGTAAACTTACTAGCAAGCCAACCAGCTAAGGCACCAAAAATAACCCAAGCAATAATTCCCATTATAAACCTCCTCTATGATTTATTCGTGTAATAAATTTTAAGTAGTGTACTTCTACGATATTCCTTGTACTTGTAGAGGCCTATTATTTTACAAGCCAACCTCCGTCAATTGGAACTATGGCTCCGTGAATAAAATCCGATTCTTCACTAGCTAAAAATAATGCTAAGTTAGCAATTTCTTCAGGTTGTCCATATCTCCCAGCTGGTACGCTTTTTATAGTCTCCATAACTGGTGCATCCTCGTCTTTTAGGATTTCTTCTGTCATCCCTGTTTTGATAGCCCCTGGGGCAATGGCATTGACTCGAATACCTTGTTTTCCATAGTCAAAGGAAAGTTGTTTTGTGTAGCCAACAACAGCATGTTTTGCAGACGTATATGCTGCGCCGCCGCCCCCTGCAACAAACCCTGCAATAGAACTTATATTGATAATAACACCTTTTTCTTTTTTAATCATATGTGGTAAAACCTCATTTGTTAAAAGAAACATCCCTTTTAAGTTTACATTAAAAATACGATCCCAAAGGTCTTCAGAGGTATCTAAACTAGGGCTATAGTCATCAAGAATACCTGCTGTATTACATAGAATATCAATTGAACTATATTCTTCTACTCCTTTTTTAACAAGGTCTTTAACACTATCTCTATTCGATATATCCGCTTGAACAGCAAGTGCTTGTCCGCCATTAGAAGTTATCTCTTTCACAACCTTATCTAGACTATCTTTGTCAATATCTGCTGCAATCACGTTGGCGCCTTCTTTTGAAAACAAACGCGCTTGCGCTCTACCCATGCCCGATGCTGCGCCTGTAATTACAACTGTTTTACCTTTTAGTTTCATTTTTACGCCTCCTTTTAATATTTTTCTAAATTATTACCCTTAGTAAAAACCTACCCGATTTTTCTCATTATCTAACATATTATTTTTAGGACTAATAATCTAAATAAAACAGGAAAAAGTCCTAGAGCTAGGCCCTAAGACTTTTGAAGGTTTGATTTATTGAGTGAAGTTAATGGGTTTTTAAAATCTTAGCTTCTTTATTTATCCTATTTAGAAACCTCCGCATACTCCTCTACCCATAAATAATACTACTAATATTAGGAAGAAGAATAGTAATTCATCCCCTGTTATACCTCTCAGTGCAGGACAGTTACACAGGATAATAACTAGTAGCAAGAAGAAAAATAACAAGCTACTATTGCCTCTAAATATACCTCCTAAGATTCCTGTATCTTTTTTAACGATATCTGACATGCTAGTCACCTCTCCTTTAAATATTTAACTATCTCTAGTCTTAATATAAAGTATGCATTTCAAAAAACAGTGTGCTATTTTTAGAAAAAATGCTTTTAACAATCTTATTAATATTAACTAAGGCAAAATATAAATTTTTCTTTTAAATTATCTACGGATGAATCTCATCTCCATCCAGTCTAACCCAATCCAATCATCCGGTAACCCAGTAGAGGTATTTGTAATGACTATTCTGTTAATTCGTCTAATATTTGATAGATCAAAGATCAATGTACCCCAATTTACAAAACGTTGCCCAAAAGGTCTACCATGTTGTAGTGGCAAAGGGCCACGATGCACAATTCTATCATTGATGCTAATAGTAGCAGAATATTGCCCTACTGGAGTAGCAGCTCGGTCATCTAATACAGCTCTAATAAAAAGTTGTGCCCTCAAGAGCCCTGGTATGAAGAAAAAAGGAGGTACTTCGAAGGTCCATACCCCTTGATTTCCTCTGTAAAGAATATCAGCATTACCACTAGGGTTTCCATAGTTAGGAAACCCTGATAATTCTTTATATAGAACTAAAGTTGAAATAGCTGGATTATCAGTTAAAATTGGTTGAAGCTGGCTTGCATGATAGGATGTACTCACATAAGGCTTCATACTTTTTCTCCTTCCTTTGATCATAAAATCACATATCTCTTTAGGTTTTATCCACTTTAAATTTCAATTTACATGACGTAAAGAGTATGTTTATTTCTTCACTGTATTATATTCTAGGATGATGAATTTGCCTCTTTTTGCATTATCTTTTAAAAACTTAGTTTTCTATAAGCTATTCCACTTTTTAATTTGACTTCATTAGTGATTTTTCATATTTTTTCATGAATACTATTTACATATTACTTTTAAGAAAAGTCATAATATTATGGTGTGTATTTAAAGAAACTGAACATGGAAATAGAACCTGAGAAAGAAATAGTTTTAATCATTTCTGAGTGTGATTTAACAGATGCAATTGCAAGCTCCGTTAAAGAAGATTTGGAAATTGATAAGCCAGGTAATGGAATCGTTTTTGTGCAAGATATAAATAAAGTCTATGGTATATATTAGTTTTTTTCTTTATATAACTGTAATTAATCCACTTCCTTTATAAAAGAATAAAGCCATAACACTACTATAAAATAAGTATTGTTACGGCTTTATTCTTTTTAAATGTCTTTCTCTTTTATATTATAGTGAAAGGTGGTTTAATTATGTCATTTCCAAATATTCCAGATGTAACGCCAGAAATCGATATTGACAGAGAGGATGTTATCAATCTACTATTAGCATCTATCGCTTTTGAAGAATTAGGTTTAGCACATATCTTTAATGCTGAAGCGGAAAAAATTCAGTATATTTCTATTTGAGTATTGATCTGTTCTATTAAGATGTTTGTCACTTTAGTTGGTAAATTTTATAATACAATTAAAATTTTTAGTTCTTACGAATCTTTATCCTCATCAAACATTTCTTTGAACCCTTCTTTCACTTCCTCGTAAAGATCTTCTTTGATATCTTTATATATATCTTCTTTGATTTCCTCGTACAGTTCTTCTTTCGCTTCATTTTTAATTTCTTCGTATAACTCATCTTTTACTTCATCATAAATTTCTTCTTTTAATTCTGTCTTCATTTGATCAGAATCGGATTTTATAAATTCTTCTGAAACATGTTCTTTAACATCGTCTAAAATGGAAGACTGGATCTGATTCTCTATTGTTTTACGTTCTCTATGTACACGTTGCTTACGTACAGCCCGTAAATCTTTAGAAAACATGATTAAAATTGAAACAACCATCATTAGCATTACAAGTGCAAATGGCAGTGCAGTAATAATAGAAGCAGTTTGTAGTGCATCTAAGCCCCCACCGCCTGATAAAAGAAGGACACTAGCAGTACCTGCAATTAAAAAGCCCCAAGCTAACTTTACCCACATTTTTGGCGTTAATGTACCTTTTGAAGTCATTGCACCAAGTACGTAGGAAGCAGAGTCCGCTGATGTGATAAAAAAAACAAGAATAAGAACAACAGCAAGTACCGTTGTTATTGCACTAAGCGGCAATTCTGCTAGTGTTACAAATAGTGCAATCTCGACTTCTGATAAAACAAGTTCACTGATACCACCGGCACCAAACAATTCAACATGTAGTGCTGTTCCACCAAACGCACTAAACCAAATAATCGCAAGGATAGAGGGTACAATTAATACGCCAGCTATAAACTCACGAATCGTACGGCCTTTTGAAATACGTGCAATAAATATACCCATAAATGGCGCCCAAGATATATGCCACGCCCAAAAGAATATCGTGTTCGTTCCCAGCCATTGGGAATCAGAAAAAGGTGTTAAAGTTAAACTCATTGGAACAAGGTTTGTAATATAACCGCCTAATGTTGATACCATGTTCTCAAATATAAAAATCGTTGGTCCGACCAAAATAACAAATGCTAATAAAATTCCAGCTATCACTAAGTTTATATTACTTAAAATCTTAATCCCTTTATCAACACCACCAGCAGCTGAGAACATGAATAGAATCGTTACAACTACAATTATACTCATTTGAGTTAAAGCAGTGTTTGGTATGCCTGTTAAGTAGGATAGTCCTCCACTAATTTGCATTGCACTCAAGCCAAAAGTTGTTGCAACACCAGTTGATGTCGCGATTACAGCTAATGTATCAATCACTTGCCCTCCAGGTCCATTAATTTTTTCACCAATTAAAGGATAAAAAGCCGATGAAATAAGTGCCGGTTGATCTTTTCGATACTGTACATAGGCTAACGTTAGCCCAACTAATGAGAAAATCGCCCATGGGTGTAATGCCCAGTGATAAGCGCCATAACGTACTCCAGCAACAGCAGCATCAGCTGTTTTTGGTGTTATACCAACAGGCGGTTCTAAATAGTAAAGAATGGGTTCAGCAACACCCCAGAAAACAAAACCGACACCAATTCCAGCTGCAAATAACATCCCAATCCATGAAAACCAGGTATATTCTGGCTGATCCTCAGGTTTACCTAAGCGTAACTTTCCAAAGGGACTAATTGCTAAAAAAATTACGAAAAAGACAAAGAAAGCAGTAATTAACATATAGAACCAACCGAAGTTCTCAATTGTCCAGGAAAGACCACTCTGGGCTGCTTCATTTAGAGAAGTAGGTGAAATCGCTCCCCATATTACAAATAATAAAACAATGATACCGGCTGCATAAAAAACTGTAGTTGGTTTTTGTGTTTCGTCTATTTTTTGATTTTCATTCACATTTTTCCTGTATTTAAACAGTTCTCTCCTCTCATATGTATCGAAAAGTCAGTTTCTTTTAAAATGTCTACTTAATACCCCTAATTATGTTATATACATGAGCTAAATATTTAACTCAATATTTCCTTAACCCTACCTACTATACCACTCTCAAGCATTACCTTTATGCCATGGGGATGCTTATGCGCATTTGTAAGTATTTTTAAAACTACACCCTCTGTTAATTTACCTGTCCTTTGATCTTGTTTCTGAACTACTCTAACCTTTGTTCCTTGTTTTATATTATTTCGTATCGTTCCGTCCATTTTATTGCCCTCATTCCTTATTTGTAAGTTGTACACTATTATAACCGTTTTCCATACAACCAACAATTATTTCTTTTATCTTACTAATACAGTAGTTTATTAAATATAACTTTTTGTCCTTCCAAGATTTTTAGTTTGTACTTTCATATTCTTCTAAATATTTTTACCAATTAAGCAATGATATATTAACTTTTAATTGTACTATAAATTACCTTATATCGAATTTCTCGATAGGTTCAGGCCCTTGGATTTTTTCTCTTTTTACTTGTAGGGTTCCTTTATGATTAGGTACTGTCTGCCACTGTACCAATTGAATGTTGCCATCGGATATTTCAATAGCTGTAATTCTTGTAGGATAAACGCAACACCCCATATTAAAGTAGGGTAGCTCATTATGCTTAGGATATTTGATCCTATGGGTGTGTCCACAAAGGAGCATCATTTTATTTTTTTTAATCCATTTCTTATAGTTTTTTTCGATTTTATGACGTTTTTCAGCATTTTTTACAGGACTAGCTGGGTTTTGGATACCAAAAGCGTGAAGGAATCTCCAGAAATATTTTAGGGATAGCATCGTAAAGAACCAAAACTGATCATTTAAGAAATCACCCTGATGACCATGAACAATTAGAATTTCTTGATTGGTTTTTTTAACTTTCAATACTAATGCTTCAAGTGGTTTAATTCCATATAGAAACTCATGTTCAGTTTCGTAGTAGCTATCATAATAAGTGTAGTAATTATCTCTAACATAATCTTGGTTCTTCAAATATATATTATGATTTCCATAAATTAAAATTAGTCGATCATCATCATAGAATCTTTTAATATTTTCAAACGTCTCATGATGGGCATTTTTTATGTTTGCGAATTTAGAATGCTCCCAGAGTTCATCTCCATCTCCTGCTTCTACATACGTGTATCCATTATTGAAATAATGCTTAAGCGCATAATTGTAGGCGTTTTCATTCCTTGTAAACTCGTCAGCAAGACTGCCCGCACCTCTATGACAGTCACTAAGAAAAACATATTTCGAATTTTCATCAATATACGCTACTTTAGCATTATTATAAGCTTCTGTTAATCTTTTAGCAGTCCGCAAATTTAATCACCTCACATAATTTAAATGATTTATAATTTACATACCCTAATTTCTTCATGCTTAATATATAAAATTTAAGTACGAATTAAAGAATTCTTTCTGTTTCTTGATTAGATCTTCCATGTAGATAGAACCACATTATTATAGAAGTGAAAAAATAAAAAACAGCCGCGGATTAATATAATTGCATATCAATCCGTTGGGCTGTTACTTTAATTTCTATAAAAGAACCTGAAGCGCTTTTTCTTATACAAATAAACCACCAATTCGTATAATGATTCCACCTACTAAAAATGCTAATGTGCTGGTTAGTACTAATATAACTGCAGTCATCTTCAGATTAAATTCTCTGGCAAGGGTGGCAAGTATCGCCACACAAGGAACATATAATAATCCTACCACAGATGCTGTAAATAATTGTAGCATGGTTAGGTCCATTTCCACTAGTGGAACTACTGTCAGTTCTCGCCTAAGAACTCCTAATATTAATGGCACCGATGCTTCTGCTGGCAATCCTAACCAGTTAACCACTAAGGGACTAAAGAGTTCTCCAATGAATTCCATAATTCCCGACTCGTAAAGCACTGCAGCAACTCCAACAATTGCCATCATTGGTAAGGCGCCTTCATCAAGATAATTTTTCACCTTTGACCATACCTTCTTAAAAATCACCTCACCCTTAGGCAGCAGTAGCTCCGGAATTTCTATTATGGTATGGGGCCGGCTTCCCGGTAGAAGCTTATCTAAGATTAGGCCTGCAAGAAAAATAACGAAAAATGAAAATATAAAAATCATCAATAGTGCTAAGATAGATCTTTCAGCTAATAAGGAAATAAAGGCTCCTGTTTGAGCAACACAGGGTATTCCTAAACAAACCATAGTAGATACTGTGATACGTTCTTTACGGGTACTTAATTGTCTGGTGGCCATAATAGCTGGAATTCCACATCCGTAGCCTAAAAGTAAAGGTACCATGCTAGATCCGGGTAAACCTAATTTATTTAATAAGCCATCCAATAATGCTCCTAGTCTTGGTAGATACCCACAGTCCTCCAATATACTTAAAGCAATATAAAAGGAAATTACATAGGGTAATACTAAAGTGAAGGGCCATTCTAACCCCTTGACAAAAATCCCATATTCTCCGATTAATACCTCGAGTATAAATCCTTGAGGAACAACGAGTTCTATTACGCTACTAATAGCAGGGATAATTAGACCTCTAAATAATGGAAGTAAAATAAATCGGCGTAGACCCATACCAACACCCACAACAATTCCAAAAACTGCCATTAATATAATTCCTGCTAAGGGAAGGCCTGGCCATGGTTTAACTAAGCGTTCACCCCATATTTGTCTTTTGGTTTTTTTCTCTGTTTTAGGTTTCGTCTTCACTTCCTGAGTAATCTTTTCTGCCTTTTTCCAAAGGTCTTCTTGGACTTCTGACTTTTCCTCTATATGAACTTGCTCCCCATCACTAGAAGCTCCTGTAAACAACATCTGCTCTAGGGTTTCCTTTACGGTGTTAACCCCTTTTTTATCCACAGCTACCGTTGGAATTACTGGCACACCAAGTCTTTGAGAAAGTAGTTCTACATCAATTTTCTCTCCACGATCTTCAATCAAATCCATACGATTAAGTACTGCAATAGTAGGGATTCCGTACTCTAGCACCTGAAAGAAAAGATATAAACTACTTTCAAGATTATGGGCATCTATTACGCTTATGACCGCTTCAGGTCTATGATTTATTGTAAAATCTTCAATTCCTGCATCCTCATGACAACTATTTATTTTTTTAGAACTGATTCTTCCTTGAAGCATTTCAACAGCTACTCGTTCTGCCTCGTTGTTTATTTCAAGCGTATATGTTCCTGGAACATCTATTAGATTAGCTCTATGATCCCCTAGTTTAATTTCTCCTGCAGTAAATTCTACTGTAGTTCCAACATAATTTGCAACACTGATATTTAAACCGGTAAGATGATTGAACATTACACTCTTTCCGATATTGGGTTGTCCTATCATGAGAATATTAGGTCTATCCTGATAATTACTTGCCAACTTAAATCACCTGCTTTCAACATTTTTACTGTTTGGTTGTTTTAATGTTTTTGCTTTATTTAAATAGTAAATCATTACGACTCCCGAAATCAATAAAGGAATCCAAAAGGTAATTACACGGGTCATTAAAGCTATGGAAAATGCTTCATGAGAAGCTAAATGCTCATAAGCTAAAACTAAAGCCATACTTCCCTCAAAGGTAGCTAACCCACCAGGTAATAGAGGTACCATACTTACTAAATATGCTGTATAAGTTGCGATGATCACTACAATTACACTTAATTCATAACCAAGCATCCTAGCTACTAAGTATACCTTCACAGGATACAAGGCCCATACCATAAAGGCAATACTAAAAAGAAAAATCCTTTTATGGCCAGCGCTGATAAGTGTTTTTGACTGTATAGAAGTTTCGATCATAAAAGCATATATTTTAGTGCTTTTATGAAGTATTTTAGTAAGTAGGGGGTGGCGAATTTTCCCTTTATTAAAAATCTTGTTTGCCAATACATGCAAATGTAATCCTTGTAAATTAAATAAGAGTAAAAAAAGTATAAAAAATAATAACAAACCTATAAAGGCTACATAAACAAATATAGGGACTTCGTAGCTAAAGAAAGCCACTGCTAAGGTTACAAAACTGATCCCTAAAAAAGGTAGCATAGAAAAAAACTTACTCATTAAAGTGATAGCAGTAAGCTGTGAATATTCCAGTCCAGTTTCTTTCTGCATTAAATATACTTTTAGCGCTTCTCCCCCCACCTTTACAGAAGGAGTTACACTTTCCACAAAGGAGCCTGCTAAATTAATACCAAAGACGCTTCCCAAGGAAACCTTAGGAGATTTTTGTTTTAATAAGTAATGCAATATATAGGTGGTAGAAAACAGTGTACCAAGCTGTAACATAGTTAGCAATAGCAATTGAGTTATACTTATACGACTGATAATACTATATACTTCTTCCCAGCCAAGTATAAAGACAACTACTAAACATAATACGACCCCCACCATTAATAAAAAGGTTTTCTTCAAGTTTATTTGCCTCCAGTCTTTTCTACTCCCACCTACGGAATTAAAAATAGATAAGATTCTTTAAATGCCTTCATCCTATGTAGGCATTTCCCATTGGGCTGATATTTCTCTGATAAGTAGCCATATTCTTCTTTAAATTGATCTACCGGTTGTCTAAAAATAATCCTGCCCCCTGGTGGGCCAACAGCCATCAAATTATCAAGCATTTCTTCCTTATCTTTTATATGTAGGGCAACAAGTGCTGCTGTAAAAGTAGGAAGTGCTTCTGGTGTTCCATCTCCTAGTTTGACTTCAATATTTTTCTCTAATCCATATTTTTTCAAGCACGCTTGAGCCATTTCAACAGCTTCCTGATCCTTATCTAAAGCAATTACTTTTGCTCCAGTCATTTCCACTATATGAAGGGCTGTAAAGGGTATTGCTCCACAGCCTATATTTAGTACAATATCATCTTCCGTAATCTTGGCCAACTCCACTTCTTTTTTTACTACATCCCTATATAGGTTGTGATATAGTTGAAAGGTTGGTCGAAATCTACAGACTACTTTTTCTAAGGATGTAAACAACTTTTTCATACTTTAAAACCTCCGGTTGTCTCTGAAATTTCCTCTTTCAACACAAAACATCAATATAAGTTGAAGCTCCAACTTATATTGATGTTTACTTTTAATTAATTCACATACTTGAGGAAATTACATAATTAAATTTAGACGAATAAATATAAAAAATATACCTTCCCTGCTTCGAATTTGTCGACTTGTTTTTTATTATAAATTCAATGATACAAGTCAACAAATGAGGCGCGACCTCAGGTAACATTTTGTATATTTATTCTATGAGAACCTTAAATAATGTAATTATACAATTTCCTCACTTCTATAATTTAAAATACGCTATCCATTAATTTAATCTACTATAATGTCTTGAGCAACCTCTTGACCTAAAGCAATGTTTCTCCCGTCAATAGAGCATAGTATAGGACCATTAAGTGCTCCCTTTGCCATGATAGTCACGATCTTATTCATTCTAAATCCTAGAGAGGCTAAATAGGAATTCGGTGGCACATTCACAATTTTACCCTGTTCCCCACATGTTAATTGTTTTAGAGATCTATTTGAAGTTTGATAGACCTTATTTATCACTTTATTGCCTTTATGTAATCTACTAATTTCTACAGCCACACAAAGTCACGTCCTTCCTCATTTTGAATCTATTTGTAATTTTTAAAAATCGACGATAATGATTTTCATTAACTATAATTGTAAAGCATTGTTATAGTTTTGTCAATGATTACAGTGCTATAAAATAATAAAATATTGTCATTTCCTTGACACCCATTAATACAAAATTTCTCCTGTATATTTTATACTTTTTCTGGATTTTAACTATTCATGAGACCTTTTCTCTCAAAAAGCAAAATCCCCTAAACTTAACGTCTTGGGGAGCATATTGCTATCTAATTTATCTATTTTTCAGGCAAATAATAAAGTCTTCCTTCTTTAGCAATTCTAAGTCATCCAAGCCTGACGCAATTAATATCAAGGCGTACCGAGCTATATGGCACTTGTTTTTGTTTTCAGTATACCCCCTATTGAATTATACGGTTTTTCACACGAGGCGCACGTGGTCGTGTAAGTAGAAATCTGTAGGGGTTACACCTGCCCTAGTGGTAGTTAATCCACCTTTTTTACTAGTTGTTTTGTGTATGGTAATAATTCCTCTATCTTCTCCACGATACGTTTTTGTTCTTCTAGTGGGGGGAGGGGTAGAATATAATTTTTCACTGTATTAGTACCTAACTCTATTTGTTTCGTACTTCCGGACGATTGCTTTTCAATTACGCTTTGTACAGTAGGATTGGCAATATAAAAATAAAGATATTTAAAATCAACATATTGTTTTAATAATCTAATGACAGTTACATGACTATCAGTAACAGCAAACTGATATGGATTTTTATTTTCTTCGTATATTGCTACTCTTCCTAAGGTTCCTAACCCTGTTGAATTCCACATCAAATCTCCATCTTGTAAGATTCTTTCTTGCTTATAAGATTCTATGGTATTAGGATCAATAAACTTTGCTTTCTCTAGACTAAACCCTGACCACTGATTACATTTTTGTGCAACAACTGGGTACATTTGGATATCTGAGTATTTTGGTGACTTCCCTCTTTGTATGTATTCACATACTTGTTCTAACCTAACCCACTTCCAATTCTCAGGAATATCAAATGTAATCTCATCTTCTGTAATGTCTGGAAGTGCCTTTGTCTTTTTAATCTTTTTCTCTTTTATCAGCTTTTCTTTTTCTGCTTGAATCTGCTTATAAAGGTCTTCTGCCGTTCCATCTTCTTCTCGTTGCTCTACTAGCTTGCCTTGGATGGCATATTGCAAAATCGACTTTTGCATATCCTCTGGGAACTTTTTATTCAGCTCCTCCACCTCAGTATAGGCTTTATCGTATTGGTCAACATAAGGCATTAGTTCTTCTATCTTTGCTACGATACGCTTTTGTTCTTCTAGTGGGGGGAGGGGGATAGGAAACCTTTTAATGGTATCCATCGAAATATTGTCATTAGTTGAGTTTTTACTTATTCTTATAATGTTTTGTATTATAGACGATAGAATAATATAGTTGATATACTCTGGTAACAAACTATGGCTGATTTTAATTGTTGCTACTCTTTGATTTGTCATCATAGGCTCATCTATTTCTTTAACAAATAAGCTCTTACCAACAGTCCCACCTGTCATGCACAACAAGATATTATTCTTTTCAAGCAAAAACATTTGAAGAGAGTCATCATAAGGATGTCTTACAATTTTATTGTCAACAAATCCTCTTTCATTAAAATCTGATATTCTTATCACCCTTACACCCTGTTCTGTGTAATTAGTGCTTTTAAATGCATACCCTCCTGTTATAGTAGCGAGTTGTTCTAATTTAACCCACTCCCAACTCTCAGGAATATCGAACGGTTTTTCATCCTCTGTAATTTCTGGCAGTAGTTTGGTCTTTTTAATCTTACCCTCTTTAATTAGCCTTTCTTTTTCCACTTGTATCTTTTCTATTAATTCCTTTGCAGTACCTTCCTCTTCCCTTTGTTCTACCAGTTTTCCCTGTATGGCAAGTTGAAGGATACTGTTTTTTAAGTCTTGTGCCTTCATTTTAATTACCTCCAAGCATAGAAGTAATTTGTTCTAGTACGTGATCGATTTCTGCATTAAGAGAAGCTCTTTTTTCTTGATATTCTTGAATCAAGTCCATTGGCTCAAGAATAACTTCTTCTTCGTGAGGAAAACCACAAAGGTCAATATTGTAACTTCTTTCTATGATTTCTTCCACTGTATATTTTTTCGCTTTTGGGAAAGCCTCTACTTCGATTTCTTCTCTATTTTCCCACCAGTTAAGGGCATCATTAAATGCTCTAGTTTCATCGGTCTTGTCTTTGAAAAGTTTTTATAGCCTTCTGGCATGTCCACTCGATAGAACCAAGTTTCTTTCGTAGGCGCAGTGTTATCAAAGAATAAGATATTGGTTCTAATGGATGTGTAGGGTGCGAATACACTGTGGGGCATTCTCACCACTGTATGGACATTAAACTCACTGAAGAGCTTTTTCTTAATATTAAATTTGGCATTATCTGTTCCAAATAAAAATCCGTCTGGAATGATTACTGCGCATCTACCCTGTTTTTTTAGTCTATACATGATCACATTCATAAATAAATCCGCTGTTTCTGAGCTTCTCAGTTCTGTTGGGAAGTTTACTTTTACACTATCCTTTTCACTTCCTCCATATGGTGGATTCATTAGAATGATATCAAAGGGCTCCATTTTACGAAGGTCTTTGTAATCCATCTCTAGAGCATTACCATGTAGGATGTTTGGATCATCTATATCATGAATCAGCATATTAGTGACACAAAGCATATGGGGTAAGGCTTTTTTCTCTATCCCATAAATAGACTTGTTATAGATTTCCCTATTTTCAAGGGAATTTCCCACCTGCTTATCAAGCTCGCTTAAGGCTGAGGTTAAAAAACCACCAGTTCCACAGGCAAAATCAGCTATTTTTTCCCCTAGTTGAGGCTTTACTACTTTTACCATAAAGTCTGTCACTGCCCTTGGTGTATAAAACTCCCCTGCATTCCCAGCACTTTGTAAATCTTTAAGAAATGACTCATAAATAAAGCCAAACTCATGTCTTTCCTTGTATTCTGTAAAGTCTATTTCATCGATTATATTAACAACTTGTCTTAGAAGCACACCATCTTTTTGATAGTTGTTGGCATCTTCAAAGGCATAGCGAACAATTACTTGACTCATAGGGGTTTCTTCATCAATTTCTAAATTCTTTAAGGTTGGGAAAAGTTTATTGTTTACAAAGTCAAGTAGGGCATCACCTGTTAGGGCTTCACCATCTTTTTTATCTACTGCCCAATCTCTCCATTTAAGTCCTTCTGGGATTATAGAAACATAGTTATCGTCATGAAATTCCCACATTTCTTCTTTTGCATCATATATTTTCAAGAATAAAACCCATACAATTTGTTCTATTCTTTGGGCATCTCCATTTACTCCTGAATCATTTCGCATGACATCTTGAATTCTTTTAACAAAGTTATTTATTGCCATTTTATCTACCTGCCTTTTCTATTTATGCATAATATATTTCGTTTTCTAGTTCTTTGACAGCTTTTAGATAAGCTTCTTTACCACCAAAAGCTTTGACAATTTTCATCGGACTACCGATTTGAGCAAATTCCTTTAGTTGTAGTACCTTTGTATCTTCAATCTCTTTAATACCATCATTAGCATACTTATCAAGTAGTGCTTCTATAACCTCTTTAGCAGTATCTGAATATTTATAGAGATAATGTCTTTTCTTCACATTTTCTGCTCGTTCTTTTTTCGTAAGTGGTGCTTTATCATAAGCGATGTGACAGATAAGGTCAAAGTCATCTAGCTCCGTCTGCCCTAATTCTTCTCTTACAGCATCAAGAAGCACACCACCGTCTTGTAATTCATCAATGATGGCTTGTTTTTTCTCCGCTTCTGTCCATGTTCTTAAAAACTCGTCTAATCTCGAATACTGCTCTAGGATGTTTTTCTTGGTATAATCAATAAGGCTTTCTGTGATAAGCTTTCCATCTTTATCTACATATTGCACCCGTTCTGACAGAATGCTTACGGTTATATCCCCAACATAATACTTTCTTGGCTTATCTTCCCCTTCATCATCAAAAGGTGGTATATTACCAGTGCCATATTCACCTTCCTTTTCATTCACACGACCATTCGCTGTATCTTCCTCAATGCCCACTTCCTCTTCGTCTGTTGGCTTTTCCGGTTCATCTACTGGGTCACCCTCACCAAGGTCAATAACTACTTCCGGTTTGCCATCAAAGGCAGGATCGGCAAAAAGTCTACTGGCATTTTTAAAATCCATAATAGTAAAGTAGGTCTTACCATATTCTTCAAGAAGCCTTGTTCCTCTACCAATGATTTGCTTAAACTCAGTCATCCCATTTTCACCAAAATTATTATCCAACACAATTAATTTACACATCTTAGCATCTACCCCTGTAGTCATTAGCTTGCTAGTCACTGCTATAACTGGGTAAGTGCTTTCTTCATCTATAAAGTTTTCAAGTTGTGCCTTACCTTCATCATTGTCACCGGTAATACGCATAATATAGCGATCATTCTCTGCATACAAATCCTTGTTTTCATTAATAAGCGCTTGTCGCATTCTTTCAGCGTGTTCTATATCCACACAGAATACAATGGTCTTACTAAATCTATCTGTCTTCTTTAAAAACTCTGTAATTTTAGCTGCCACAATCCGCGTACGATCATCTATTACTAATTTACGGTCAAAATCTTTAACATTGTATTCTCGATCTTCTATCTTATAGCCATGCTTATCTACTTTACCTGCTTCTGGGCGATAGCCTTCAAGGTCTTTGTCCAGACCGATACGAATCACTTTATATGGAGCTAAGAAACCGTCTTCGATTCCTTGTTTTAACGAGTATTCATAAATTGGCTCACCAAAATAAGAGAAACTCGATGCCTCTTTTGTTTCGATAGGTGTAGCTGTACACCCTACATGAGTAGCTGAAGAAAAATAATCAAGGATTTTTCGCCACGCTGATTCTTCTTTGGCGCTTCCTCTATGACACTCATCTATAACGATAAGATCAAAGAAGTTTGGTTTAAACTGTAGATATGCTTCTTCTCCCTCATCCCCTGCTAGTTGTTGATACAGGGCTAAGTATATCTCATAAGAACTATCAAGGTTCTTATTTTTAACCTTTGTCATCTTACCACCAAAAGGCTTAAAATCTCCTGAGATGGTCTGGTCAATAAGTACATTTCTATCTGCTAAAAATAGAATTTTTTTCTTAAGTCCTGACTTCCAAAGTCGATAGATAATTTGGAACGTCATAAAAGTTTTTCCCGTACCTGTGGCACTGACTACTAGTACACGATTTTGCCCTTTAGCAACAGCATCAACAGTTCTGTTTATTGCTACCCGCTGATAGTAGCGTGGACTTTTATAATTTGGTATGTAGTAATAAGGCTCAAGTATAACTTTCTCTTCGGCCTCATCAATGCCTTTATCGATTCTGTATCTTTTGTATAAAGCTTCTGGCGATGGAAATTCTTCTAGCTTCAGTTCTTTTACTCCCCCTGTAATAAGATTCTGTTCCACAAATCCTTCTCCATTTGAGGCATAGACATAAGGCACATCTAGCGCTTTGGCATAGTCAATAGCTTGTTGAAGCCCTGCACCAACCGAATGATTATTGTCTTTGGCTTCTACAATGGCTAAAGGAAAGTTGCTTTTATAGGACAAAACATAATCTGCCCGTTTTCTTTTCCCTCTTGCCGTAACATTCCCACGCAAAATAATACGCCCTGCTGTAAAAGGGTATTCTAATCGTACTTGCTTTTTAATATCCCACCCAGCATTTGTAATTGCCGGTGTAATGTATCTGGCTTTTATATCTTCTTCAGATAAGTTTCTCTTTCCCATAATCTCCTTCCTTTCTCCTTTATTTTTTAATATCCCCTAATTGATTTTAAACCCCACGATGTTTCTTTTTGCAATAGGCATTTATAGATTTCATATAAGCTTTCTAAATTAACTATATTTCCTTTTTTAATACAGACTACGGCGTATGTAATACAGCTTATCTTTTAAGTATGTTTTTGGCTTATTCCAAGCTAATTTCTATCATAGCCATGTAAAATAAATATAATTACAGTATACCATATTCTTACACAAAAAAATAAAGAAAACCTTACATTATAGCAAGGTCTATGTGTTTGTAAAGGCTATTTTATTTTTTAGATATTGTCCAATATATACGTCAATATTTTGTGCAGAAATACAAATATGTCATGTGAAATACTTAAGAACAAAAGTAGACAGTGACTTTCTATATCATTCAACACCAATCTTCAATCCAAAATTGTCTGCCATGAGTTCCTCCCCTCCTTTAAAGCATGAATAAAGACACCATATTATGATGTCTCTTTGGAAATCTTATATTCGATTAAGCTTCTGCTTTTTCTAAGAATATATCACCTAGAATTTCTAGCATTTCATCAAAGCTTGTACCTTTAATACCTAAGTTCTTCAAATCAGGTTTGTCTTCCTTGATTTTGTCAATGAACAGAATAACATCATTTTGAATTTCTTCTGTGAACTCAATCCTGCTTGTAGGAGATACATTGGCCAGAAGTCTAAAGACATCATTCTTATGTTTCTTTATATTTTTCGTATCGATCTCTTCTCCGACTTCTTTTCGTTCTTTCATATCCAGCCATGCCTTAATCTTAAACAAGATGACCGTTTCAATTTCAATGAGTGAATAGCCGTGTACTGTGCGTTTCCCTTTTACTAATAGATCATAATAATCATCGTTTAGTAATATTGCTGAGAGACTGACAATGCTATCATTAATGTGAATAGGCGTTAGTCCCCTATCGAAACTAAGTTCAAATTCATTAGGAAGCTTGCTGAAAAGTTCAATCATTTTGGGAAAGGATGAATCCTTCGGTTTAGTGAAACGGTAAAATTGATTTTCACCAGTTCCCTTCTCACGATGCTCATAGCCTCCATCTTCTATGAACTGCCAGAAGGTTTCTCCAAAAGAGGAATCCAGAGCTTCAATGATTAGCACTATATCCAGGTCTTTGGTTGCTCTAAACGGTGCTCCCAACTCATCCATAAGAATATCGCAAGCAGTTCCTCCAATAAAGACATATTGACTTGTATGATTTCCAAAATACTCTTTGAATTTTTCTAATCCCTGTACCATGATTCACCTCGCAATACCTCTTCAAGTGCTTGCTCAATCCTTTCATCAGTTTCTTCTTTCAAAGTTGCGTATAAAGAGACCAGGTCTACATGGTGTTTGTTAGAAAACAGTTTCGGATCATAATCCCAAAGTTCTAGCTCCACCAGTTTCGCATCTTTTATCAAATCATTATTATTAACAACTTCTATTTGCTCTTTATTTAGCTGATTTCTATCTAATGCCAGGACAGGATGACCAGGTGAATTCAACATGGATAAGCCTGCCAGCGCATCCAGTCCTGCAGTCAAGGCCCCTACAGGTTTTGTCTTGGTGTAGATGATTTTTCTCACTGGTGTTTTAAGATAAGCTTGACCATTTTTAAAGTAATCCGGATCTGGAATCCTTCTATATTCCTTACTCCGTCCTGTCTTCCCAGCAATTTCATAGGTGATTAAATTCGCATGGTACAGGTTATTTAACGCCCTAGAAGCTGTCATTTTGTTAAATCCCATCTTATCTGCGAATTCAGTTATATTTACAACTTCATCTTTATGGTACAAGAAATACAAGTACGCAATCTGTGCAGGTGTTGTAAAAAGCTTTGTTTCCTTATCAACATGCTCTGGCGCTTTTTTTAAATCGAGACCTAAAAACGGCAAGTACATTTGCCCATCTTCAATCACAAATGCAATTCTGTTTTCAATTAAACTCTTTCTTCTATACCTGGTAATCGCTTTGTAGAATAGCACAATATGAAGATCTGTCAGGTTTTTAATTTGCTTTATATGCTTTTGTAGCTGATCGATATTAGGCATCTCATGTATAACTTCCACTAGAACACATCGTGTTTCAAGAATTGTCATCTCATAAAAACTGTAATTGTTTCTCAAAAAAATCGGCAAGTTATTCTTTTTATTCCAAGTATTCAGTGTAATATGCTCATCGATATTCTCTTTCAAATAGGCTTCAGCTGCCATTAACAATTAAACCACCTCCTAATATAACATTTTATACTTAAAATATAACATTTAGTTTGTTGCATTGCAAGTTAATTTTGTTACATTAGGTTAATTTAACTTTTTGATTTTTAATCTAACAGTATCTAACATGTCAAACCGTATTTCTATTATTTTGCCAATTGAGGTGCAAAATAAACAAAAGCATGATCATCCACTTTAAAAATGGGCTGTCTAAAGTATAATGGTTACTATTAATAAAGGTTAAAGCACCACCAGTTATTAACATTGAGATAACTGTTATAATAAAAACAACACTATAATATTTATTCATAACCATTTACCACAAAGTATTAACAAAACGGGACGGTGTGGTCAAGACCCATTTTAGGTTACACCTTGGGTACGGTTAATTAATCTATTTTTTTCTGGCACTATAATTTCTGAAGGTCTTTAAAAAGACCAGATTTAACGTTCTTAATCCTAACTGTCCCTACTAGAATATTTAATGACTTTAAGTATTGCTAACTTCCACTAAGATGCAGCATTCATATCTGTATATTTTTGTGGAGACAATCCACCTAATCGTGTTTGCGGTCTATAATTATTATAGTAATTTAAGTAGTTATTAACTAAATCTTTTACTTCATTAACATCAGATAATTCTCTAGTGTGTAGATATAATTCTTCGCATTTAAATAAACTAAAGAAGCTTTCTGCTTTAGCGTTATCCCAACAGTTTCCTTTCCTCGACATGCTCTGACGAACACCTAGTTCTGATAGAAGATCCATGTACTTGATACTTCTGTATTGCACACCTTGATCACTATGAATGATTGCATCTTTCAAATTAATTTTACCAACAACCTGTTGTATCGTTTTGATAACCAATTCTTTATCTTGCTTATCTGACACAGTTGCTGACACAACCTTACTATCGTACAAGTCCATTAAGACACATAAGTAAGTCATACCAGTTTTTGTAGGAATAAAAGTTATATCTGTAACATATTTTTCACCCTTAGATTGAGCTATAAAGCTTCTCTTCAAAAGGTTTGCCTTTATATCTGCTATAGATTCTTTAGATATTTTCTTTTTTCTTCTTGTTATAGAACGTATATTTAGTTCTCTCATAATTCGTAAGACTTTTTTATGGTTCACCATTAGACTATAGTCTTCTGCTAATTTATGTTTTATAGATCTGTAACCTAACCTTCTTCCAGATTTATTGTATATTTGGAGGATCTTTTTTTCTATATCATCTGATCTTTTAGCAGGCTTATTTTTGTATTTGTATAAAGATGTACGACTAATTCCTGCAATTTCACAGAGTAGGCCAATAGGATATTTATACTGTAATTCTAATATAGCTTGATACTTATAATCTCTTATTTTAGTTTTTTTTTAGATAAGAAGGGCTTCATGTATTTTATAGATTCTAAGTACTCAATTTGTGCCTTTAATCTAATATTTTCAGCTTCTAATTGTTTCTCTCTAGTTGTTTTACTTGCATGAGGTATATGAGAGTTTTTGCTTGGTCCAGCAGTCTTATGAAGTTTTGAGGCATCTTCAGGTAGCAGCCCTTTTTTCTTTAATTGCTTTTCCCAGTTGTTTATATAGTTCTTTGAAGGTAATTCATACCTTCTTGCAATAGCTCTAACGCCTATATCGCTTTGATAATAGTCTTTGATGACCTGTAACTTAAACTCATCCGTGTACTTTTTCATCCGTATCATCTCCCCTTATAAGTAGTATACATAACCGTCCCTTACATGTACACTATATAGGGTCTAGTACAGTGACTGTTTACTCCATTATATTCCAATAACTTTATTTCTACTTAGCCCTGATATGGCTATAATCTGTCTATTTGTCAATCCCATGGCCTTTAATTTTTTTATAAACAATATTCTTTGCTCTACTGAGATGTTTTCTATGTTGTTAATCCCTAAGGTTTTCTTCTCACTATCTACAATACTTTCTGCTTCAGTATCTGTTCTTCTTATGTTGTCTATTGTTAAATTTATAGGAACTAAATCTTTTTTCATAAATTCTTTTCTGAATAGTTCTTTTGCCTTTCTTTTATTTGTATGGTATATGCTAAGTAGAAATTCGGTATCGGTTAATGTGCTTTTATTTGTATATTCCTTGTAACTGCTCCATTTGAAATTCGTTGGATTCTCAACTATTTTTGCTTTTACTGGATTGTTCAATATGTACTTGGCCACTTCAATTAAATACGCCTCTGTTTCTACGGTTTCACTTTTAAATCGGTCTTGAAATACGTGTCCAACCCTATTGTGCCTTTGATTAAACCAAGCGCCATAAGTGCCACACACTTTTTTCATAATTGTACTAATTGTAACTTCATTCTCTTTTAATAAAAAATGGGCATGGTTATCCATTAAGCAGTATGCGTATAACTCAAACTTTGTTTCTTCTTTTGTTTTCATCAGAATTTCTATAAATTTGTTCTTGTCTACTTCATCGGAGTAAATATTTGAACGATTAATTCCTCTAATCATAATATGATATATTCCTGTTGAACTTATTTTTCTAGCTGCTCGGGGCATTCTTACACCTCCATATCTTACTTTTAATTATACATTATTATCATTTCCTTATCCTTCCTTAAGCTTGCATCATATAACTATATCTTTCCCCTCTTCAGTTCCTTTAAAAAACTGTATAGAAATATCGTAATAATAAGAGCCACACCAATGAAAGTGTACATCATAATCTTTTCTTCTCTCATCATAAAAGATAACCACAGAAATAATACGATCCCAGAGAAGATCACCAGAATGACAAAATTTTTGAAGATATTTGGTGCTCTATCGGATTTTGCAAACTCAAAACTTCCCTCAATGATAATTTCAAAAATAAATTCCAAGATAAATCCCAAAGGATGCCCACCTTTCATTTATCTCTTACTCTTACAATGCAAAAGTATAGTAATGCTTTATTTATTATATTCCTATAACTTTCTTACTACTTATACTGTTATTACAATAATATCTAACCAACAATTCCAGCGCTTTTAATCCTTTTATAAGGTCTAATAGCTCTAACCTACTTTTGATTATAACAATTTCAAATATATATTACCATATTTTAGTGTGAAAAAGTCACCGTCCCTTTTTGTTTCAATACAGAAGTATCATTTGAGGTTATAATATTGTTTGTTTCTTCTGATAATAAAATTTACTTCTCATACCCCAAAACGCTAAAGCTAATTCTATATATTCCTGAACTCTTCTAGCTGAGTTAATTGCTTTCGAACCTGAATATATTAAAGCATCTACAAGTTCTTTATCGTATATATTGTAAAACATTTCACAATATTGGTATATACTTTCACTAGGAGATTT
The DNA here is from genome assembly GCF_031432315.1 of Serpentinicella sp. ANB-PHB4. Lineage (NCBI taxonomy): Bacteria > Bacillati > Bacillota > Clostridia > Peptostreptococcales > Natronincolaceae > Serpentinicella > Serpentinicella sp. ANB-PHB4. The sequence goes on along the minus strand of NZ_JAVKGO010000002.1, from coordinate 188,934 downwards.
TTTATATTCAAAACACTTCAACGCTTCTTTTAATATTAAACAATTCTCTTGTGTTGAATGATTTAATACTAATTCATTTTTTCCCTTATAATATTCATCTAAAGCCCAAATAAACGTATCCCCTCTATCATTACCAATAGATTGTTTTGCTATTTGTAATTTGCCTTGTTTAACCATAAGAGAACAATTTTCTATACTGTAGTGCATTCTATGGCATATTTCTAATTTATTTAGATACTCTTCCTTCTCCTCTTCATCTTCAATTTTCTTAATATATTTTCTAAAATTATCATATCGTCCCTGTCCGTTTTTGCTATCTTTACCAGAAAAATTAAAAATAATATCTCCACTAACTGAAATATTTTTGTTATTTTCTTTTGTAATCCCTTTTATTTCTGATTTTATAAATGCTTCTTTCCTACCAGCTTTTATGTCTGGTTTTGATAAATCAAAAATTTTACACAAAGACATCGTCTCGTCGCAATCTGACTTATACATTATCTTATATGCATCCCAAGCTAAATCAGATGTATCAAATCCTTCAACATTTCTCTTTACTTCCATACTTATTCCCTCCAAATCATTAAAATCTAAGTAAGTTTTTTTCATTTACTTCTTCGAGATATATTTTTTTATCCTAAAGCTAGACCCTAACAAAACACCCAAAATCCCGCGCCAACATCCCCCAACTATTCGCTAAATGTTCGTTTATGTAAAGCGAATGGATAGTTGCAACCGAGGGTTAGTACTAGAGGTAACTTTTTCCTAAAAATTACATTTAAGGAAGTGGACTAGGGATAGGACCCTCTTGAGATAGACCCTCTGTATAACTAAAGGGGACAGTGACAATTTTATTCATCCATTAATCTAAATATTGTATATCCATATATTTTCTTTTGTCTATTTAATAAAAATGTCGGTGAATTCTTTAAAATAGTGATTTTGTGTTATAAAGGCCAAGTTTTCCCAAGAGCAAAGATGCGATTGGCTAGAAAACGACGGCGGAAGTCTAGTAACACTACATAAAAAGTATAGATATATTACTAGAAGCAGAGTGAGTAGAACGGTTGTATTATCAAAAATTTAAGGCTTAAGTGAATTTCTAATACAATATATTAAAAGCCCGTTTCTATTAGCTCGTCCAACGTCAAAGGAGTTGTTGACGAACTTATGCAAGAAAATCTTAAATCTTTGATTTGTCATTTCTACTGCCATATACTTTCTTCAGTCGTTTCACTCCTTCACAAGGAGTGAAACGACTTCTGTATGCGGCGTATGGGGGAACATATCCATACACTTTACTTTTTGTACTTTATATCCTTTTTGCCCTAATTCAGTTAGGTCTCTTACTAGTGTTTTTGGGTTGCAGGATACGTATACGATCTTTGGTGCATCAAAGGCGATTATATCTTGTAGTGCTTGTGGGTGTATGCCTGCTCTTGGTGGGTCTAGTATGATTATGTCTGGTTTTTCTTTTAATGATTTTATTTTTTCTTTTACGTCTCCTGCTATAAAGGTACAGTTATCTAGTTCGTTTAATTTTGCGTTGTTATTGGCTGCTTCTACGGCATCTTCGATGATTTCTATACCGATAACTTTTTCTGCGTTTTGTGCGACTATTTGCCCAATGGTCCCGGTTCCACAGTATAAATCAAACACAGTTTGGTTATTTGCATCACCTACGAAATCTCTAACGATTGTGTACAGCTTTTCTGCCCCTGGACTATTTGTTTGGAAGAAGGAAAAGGCTGAAATTTTGAATTTTAGTCCTAGCAGTTCTTCTGTTACATAGTCTTGTCCGAACAGGATATCTGTTTTGTCACTTTGTACTGTGTCGGCTAAGTTATCGTTAAAAGTGTGTAAAAAACCAACTAGTTTCCCTTCAAGCTGTAAATTTTTTATTTCTTGAAGTAATGGGTTTATATCTATATCCATTTGTGTTGTTGTGACAAGATTAACTAATATTTCTTTTGTAAAATATGCTTTTCTTACAACAAGATGTCTTAAATAGCCTATATGCGACCTACTGTTATAATAGGGTATTTCCCTTTCTTTAAAAAAGTCTAAAATAGTACTTAGAATTTTTCTAAAATCTTCATCCATTATGGTGCATGCATCAACAGTAACAATATCGTAATGACGCCCTCTCTTATGCATGCCTAATGTTAAGGGGCCTCCTTTTTCTTCGTCTCCAAAGGAAAACTCCATTTTATTTCTATAGCTATAGGCTAACGGGCTTGTACCAATTTCTTCCCATCCTTTTACTGCTATATTTTCTTCTTCAAAAAGTCTTTTTACCTGATCTTCTTTCATTTTAACTTGATCTTCGTAGGAAACCCCTTGTTTAAAACAACCACCACAAATTCCGAAATGTTTACAGGTAGCTTCTTTTTCTAATGGTGATTTTTCTACAATCTCCATTACTTTTCCTTCTACTTTATTTTTTCTTACTTTTGTAATGTAAACTTTCACTTTTTGTCCTTTGATTGCGTGTTTAACGACTACTTTCGTTTGATCTATGTAACCGTAGGCTTTGCCTCCGAACTCATTTTCTTCTATTGTTAAATCCACAAGTTGCTTCTTCTTAATCATTGCATACACTCCTATTAATTAGTCAAGCTTTCTAGCTCATCTTCGGTTAATTCTCTATACTCACCTAGCTCCAAGTCTTTATCTAAAGATAATGTGCCCATTGTTAACCGCTTTAAATAAATAACTTTTTTATCTACTGCCTCAAACATACGCTTTACTTGATGGAATTTACCCTCGTAAATCGTTAAGGCTATTTCTGATACATCTGCTGATTTAATTATTTCTAACTCTGAAGGCAAGGTTTTGTACCCGTCCTCTAGGGTTACACCAGCTTTAAATGCTTTTATATCTTTATCGGTCACTTTACCTTCTACCTTTGCATAATAGGTTTTTGGTACATGTTTTTTTGGTGACAATAGTTTGTGGGCCAATTGACCATCATTGGTCAATAATAAAAGTCCCTCTGTGTCTTTATCTAATCTTCCCACTGGAAATACATCAAACACCCTAAAACTAGTGTCAATTAGGTCTATCACGGTTTCATGTCTTGAGTCTTCTGTAGCGGATATAACATCTGGTGGTTTATTCATCATCAAATAAACAAACTCCCTATATTCTATTAAGTCTTCCCCTACTTTTATTTCTGATTGATAAGGATCTACATGGATACTACTACTTTTTACGACTTTATTATCTATTGTTACCAACCCTTGTTTACAAATGGATCGTATATCTTTTCGACTTCCAAATCCAAGGTTGGCTAAAATTTTATCTAATCTTTGTGTTTTACTCATTTGTCCCTCCATATTTTAGTACTTTTCATTGATATAGTTTTCTATTAATGATTTACGTGTACCCTCTTTAAATACAAGCTCATCCTTTAAGTGATTTAATAACCACTGGTTTCTTGAATGTAAGATAATCTTTGGATAATCTTTAAAAATTATTTCAAATAAATTCTCCTTTAAGTTTGGTGAAGAAACTTTTATATAATATGCTTCTACGCCAATATAATCAAGAATTTGAACAGCTTTATGGGTACTTTGATCTTTTTTTCTATAATAGAAATTTACTTTATCCATTAAATCTCGATTAAGATCTTCGTGTTTATCGTTTTTTCGCATTTCTCTTGCTTGTAAATAGCAATACTTTGCCATCATATTATAGTACTGATAATTGTATATGGCTTTTTCAAAGCTATCGATATTTTTAAAAGGTTTTACATTCATTCTTTGAATATAACTATAATTTTCTTCTATAAATTCTTTTTTCGTTAAATCTCCTTTTTGAAACTGGGCAATCAGGCTATCTCTCTGGGCTGCAAATTTCTCAAACATATTTTCACCTTGTACGTATTTCAAATTAAACACCCTTTTCAGTTTTAAGAACTAATATATTACTTATACCATTTGTTTTAAAAACCAGTCAGTTCACGATACTACTATCGATTCCTAACTGGTTTTTTAGTTAAATTATATTGAAATTACCTTTTTCTTAGCTTAATCTTTGTTGATATCATTGCATAGGATAAAAATAACATCATAGAAATGATAAAGTAGGGATTTGTCGTATAGTTTATAGAATAAAGGGTCATTAGGGCAACAATTCCACCACACATTGTAATAGGAATGCCTAAATACACGCCTTCAAACTCCATCACATTATATCTGGCCAATCGATAAGCACCACTTATGGCAAATAATAATATAATGATCAATCCAAAGTTACCATATTCGCCTAGTTTGAATGCATATATTAATATGGCCGGAGCTACTCCAAAGGAAATTAAGTCACACAATGAATCCAACTCTTTACCTAATTCGCTAACAACGTCAAATTTTCTTGCTAAAGATCCATCAAATCGATCCATAAATGCAGCTAGTAAAATTAATAAAGACGCTGCTACGTAATCTTCTTTAATAATATTTATAATAGCCACAATACCAAGGGCTAGATTAAAGAAAGTGAAAATATTTGGTATATGTGCTTTAACACGCACATCAATCACCTCAATTCTTACTTTATATTTTATCATACTTTGTTAAAAAATATTTCTAAACTTTAATAAAAAATACACAAGACTAATTACATTTTACTGTATTTTGACAAAAATTGATAGTAATAACTTATAAAAAATGATATAATTTGCATTGAAAATCCAAAATATAATATATAAATGAATCAAGGAGGTACTTTAATGCCATTAGTTACTAGTACAGAGTTATTCCAACAAGCATACAAAAACAAATATGCTATTGGTGCCTTCAACGTAAATAATATGGAAATTATCCAAGGAATTGTTGAAGCTGCAAAAGAGGAACAGTCTCCTCTAATCCTTCAGGTTTCTGCTGGAGCTAGAAAATATGCAAGTCCAATTTATTTAAGAAAGCTTGTTGAAGCTGCTGTTGAAGATTCAAATTTACCAATTGTACTCCATTTAGATCATGGTGAAAGCTTTGAAATATGTAAACAGTGTATAGATGACGGTTTTACTTCTGTTATGATTGATGCTTCTCACCACCCTTTTGAAGAAAACATTGCTATTACTAAAAAAGTAGTAGACTATGCTCATAGCAAAGGTGTTGTTGTGGAAGCTGAACTTGGTAGACTTGCAGGTATTGAAGATGATGTTAATGTTAGTGAAAAGGATGCTATTTATACAAATCCTGAGCAAGCAGCTGAATTTGTTGAAAAAACTGGTGTAGATTCTTTAGCGATTGCTATTGGAACAAGTCACGGGGCATACAAATTCAAAGGAGAGCCATCACTAGACTTTGAAAGGTTACAGGAAATTGCAAAGTTATTGCCAAACTTTCCCCTAGTACTACATGGAGCATCTACTGTTTTACCGGAGTTTGTGGATTTATGTAATCAATATGGTGGTAATATCCCTGGCGCTCAAGGTGTGCCTGAGCATATGATTAAAAAGGCAACACAGTTTGGGGTTTGTAAAGTAAATATTGATACTGACCTTCGTCTTGCAATGACTGCTGCAGTTAGACGTGAGCTACAGGCAGATCCAAAAAACTTTGATCCTAGAAAATATTTAGCTCCTGCTAGAACTGCTATCAAAGAAATGGTTCAGCATAAAATTGCGAATGTATTAGGCTCAAGTAATACTTTAAATAAATAAGTTTAAATGCTGGTGTGTTCACACCAGCATTTTTATTATCTTCTTTAATCTATAATATTTTTAAAGGTTTAAAATCTAAGTAATCACAGGATGTCAATTTATAATGTATACCTTCAAATTCCCCTTGTAATCCAATATTATAAGCATCTTTTCCGTGTAGATGTCCATATATAACTTGCTCTACTTCATGTTCTTTAATGACTTCTGTAAATAAAGAAGGTTCAAACTTTTCATTGGTTGGTGGATAGTGAAGCATACATATTATTTTGTCATACCCTGCTTTTTTTGCAGCTTCTAAGGATAGTTTTAAACGGTTAGCTTCTCTATTATAAATTTTATTGTCTTTTTGGGTAAAATGATAAGACCCGGGACAATTCCACCCTCTTGTACCACAAATAGCATAATCTTCATATGTTTCAAATGTGTTTTGGATAAACATCATATTATCATATAGCCCATTTATTTTGGTTAAGGAAGTCCACCAATAATCATGATTGCCTTTTATAAAAATTTTTTTTCCTGGAAGCTTGTGTATCCATTCTAAATCTTTACTAGCCTCTTGTAATGAGATTGCCCAAGAAATATCCCCTGGGATCAAAATTGTATCATCTTCTGAAACAGTTAACTTCCAACTCTGCTCTATTTTTTCATAGTGACGTTCCCATTGCTCTCCAAAAATATCCATAGGCTTTTCGCTGCTAAAACTTAAATGTAAATCCCCAATAGCGTATAGGCTCATATTTTATCACCTTTTCTTAACTTTACTTAATTAATCCCATCTATTTCATCAATAAAATTGCTTATTTCTTTATCCAGCTTTTTTAAATCGACTACTTCTGTATTTTCCCAAACTTTGTTAAATTGTGCTTGGAATTCTATTACTTCTTTTGTACGTCCAGCTTTCTGTAGTGCATGAATGTTTCTTAGGATATTTGATATGGTTTTGGAACGTACTTCAAACATCTTTTGTGCTTGTCTAATTTCATGTCTTATTCCTGACATTTCTTGATCTAACTTAAATGCAGCATCAGCTGCTTTTTTGATACGGCCTTCTATATGTATAGGAATATTTTGCTTATATTTATATTTAAGTGAATGTTCTATGGTTGCCCAAAAATTCATGGCTAAGGTTCTTATCTGTATTTCAGCTAGGATTACCTTTGGCCCAAGTGCAGTTTGTATTGGGTAGTTTATAATAATATGATAGCTTCTATAGCCACTTTCTTTATAATTTGTAATGTAATCTTTTTCATATACAATATCTAAGTCACTTCCATCACGTTCTCTTATGTAATCCACAACAGTATAGATGTCTTCAACAAACTGGCACATTATTCGAATACCTGCTATGTCTTCAATCTTTTCTGCGATGTCTTCATTTTCTACCTCTAGTTTTTTTGCCTTTTCTATTATGCTAGAAACTCGTTTTACCCGCCCAGTTACAAACTCGATCGGTGAGTATTCGCCAATAGTTCTCAATTCAGTTCTTATACTTTTAAACTTTACTTTTAACTCTTCTACGGCATTTTCATAGGGAATTAAAAACTTTCTCCATTCAGTAGTATGCATTTTAGTCACCTCATTATAGCCAATTGTATTAATATTGAACTCCTATGTTATTATAACATTTTTTTCCTTAATTATTGAATTAATTTTTATACAAAATCCACCAATATTTTTAAAAAACAAACTCTTGAAGTATAAACTTCAAGAGTTAGACAACTAAACTCATTCTATCATATATTTTTCTAAAAACTCCGGCAAATCATCCTTACACTTACCTATTGTCATAATAAAGTTTACATTATATTTTAATTCTAATTCTGCGAGTTTATTAAAAAATGTTTCTAACTCTTGTACTTCTTTATTGGTTATATTAAATAATCGATCAATGTAGATATTCTCTACATCATAATTTGAAGCAATTATGCCACATATGAACCCATATAGGGATGTATCATCATTTATGTTGTATTCACTAATCCCCATAAACCGTACCTTATAATCGATTTTATACATCTGGTTGTTATCATAGTCTAGAAAAACTAAGTTTCCTTTAGTCGTTTTTATTGCATTGTTTACCATTCCAATTAACTTTTTTGTTTTTCCACTTCCCTCTTGACCGGTAAGTAGCTTTATCATTAATTTTCTACCCCCTTTTTATCTATTATTTATAAATATTCTATATTTTCTGATATTTACCTTTAAAAATTTTTAGATACATCTTTATATAAAAACAATTTTCAAGCTGTATTTCATTTTTTAGAATAAATATACAAAAATAATCTTACTCATTATTTCAATTTATACTTATATTTGCGTAATGATCAGTCTCATAATAGATTATTTTGTATATTTATTCATTTGAAATTATTGTTGAATTATTTTCTAAATTGTTTGCCTTGATAACTGTCCCTGGCCTCTAAATTATGATCAATTAAATCTTTAATTTTCCACCAGCTCATGTTCCAATTTACAAACAAACTATTTTCTTCTGGTGCTCTACCAATCAACCTCTGTACTACTATTTTAGGACTAAGGTGTTCTAAAAAAGTAATCACTCGGTCTACATATTGGTCTACTGTAATCATCTCAATATCTCCATGCTTATATTGTTCTCCTAATTTTGTATCATTCATAATATATAGTGCATGAAGTTTTACTTGTTCTACTTCAAGTACAGACAATATCTTTGCATTTTCAATAACATCATCCATGTTATCCCATGGTAAGTTTAGAATCAAATGTACACACATTTCAAAACCATACTTCTTTATTTTCAATACAGCATCAATAAATTCTGCTAGTGTATGACCTCTATTTACTTTTTTTAATGAATGATAATTTACTGTTTGAAGCCCTAATTCAATTGTAATTTCAATATCATAAGCTTCTTTTATTTCTTTGAGATAGGCTAAATACATTTCATCAATACAATCTGGTCTTGTTGATATAGCAATTTCTACTACATTGTCGACAACAGCCTCTTTTATATATTTTTTGAATTGATCTAGTGGCATATATGTGTTTGTATAGTTCTGAAAGTATGCAATAAATTTATTCGCTTTATATCTACGGGAGATATAATTCATATTTTTTTCAATCTGTTCTTTAACTGATAAAGTATCGGATAAATTCTCAAACCCAGCACCTACTTCTGCGCAAAAGGTGCACCCTCCTGTTCCTTTTTTCCCATCTCTATTTGGACAAGTGACTGGAAGGTTAATCGGTAGTTTATAAACTTTTTCTCCATACTTTTGTTTTAAATGCTTTGAGTATATATTATATCTTTCTTTTGTATCCAAAATAATCAATCCATTCTCTAAGATTCAACTTCCAATATTATGTTGAAATAATTTTTAGATCTAATCTATTGTTCAGTTTTTTAGATAACTCTATACTAATATTATTTTTGCTTTGTTCTTCCCTTGATTCTCCTAAAACAATTGCGTTGATATCATTCTTTTTACAAAAATCTATTATACTCTTTACAACCTCAGAGGACCTAATAACTGTCATATCTGCGCCTACATTTTTAGATATTTCAAATAAATAGTCCAGTGCTTCTCCTTCTTTAGAGTTCCCAAGAATTTTCCACCCATTCGGTGCAACATGTACAACATATAATTTATCGTCAGGAGTATTACACATTTCTGATCCGACTTTTATCAATTTTTCACAGGTCTTTTGTTGTGTTACACATACCATTACATTTTTTTCTTCCATATTGCTCCCCCTTTTTTTACTTTCTTGAAGCAGAAGAATATTGTACTTACTTATATTATACTATAGTTTTATTCCTATTTCACATTCACATTTTGACAAACCAAAAGATAATCCTTTAGCCATGGCTAAAGGATTATCTTTTGTTAACCTGTTATTCTACCTCGTAAAACTACTTTCCCTTCTGGTGCCTTTGGCTTTGCAACCTTCTCTGCGGTTACTATAACCTCGTCGTATCCACGCCAATCCCCGGTAGTTTTTCCATAACCTGCAAGTATTCCAGGTGCACAATCTTTTAATTCAACACCGAAATACATTTTAGTATCTCTGTCAACTACCCATGCATAGTATCCACAATAATCTTTTCCTAGCTCTGACAGTGCTGGTAATCCAAAGGTGGTAATCCATAATGTCGGATCATCAACATTAACAAAAGCTACCCCACCTAAAGCAGTTATACTAGGCTCAGGCTTTAGTAATACCCTTACAATCCCAGTAGGTAATGGAACGTCCGGTGCTGGTATACAAATTTGTTGGCCAATCTCAAGCACATTAGGATCAGTCACCTGTGGGTTCGCTTGAATTAATCTTTGTAAACTTACGCCAAATCTTCTAGCAATTAAGAACATGGTATCTCCTGCTCTTACGGTATATAAGGTTCCATCAGGACAATCAACTGGAGGTGGAACCGGTGGTACTGGTGGTGTTGGAACTCGTGGTATGCAAATTCTTTGCCCAATTTCAAGTATATTTGGATCAGGTATTTGAGGATTTGCTCTTATAAGTTGTTCAACTGTGACTTCATATCTTCTAGCAATTAAAAACATTGTATCTCCAGGTTGCACAATGTAAACTGTGCCGTCAGGACAAAACTCTCCTGGTGGTGGAGGTGGTACTGGTGGTGCTGCTGTAGGAACACAAATCCTTTGACCTACTACAAGAACATTCGGATTTGCTACTTGGGGATTTGCTTGTATTAGTGCTTGTAAGCTAATTGCATATCTATTTGCAATTCGAAACATTGTATCCCCTGGTTGTACTGTATAAATAAACCCACCAGGACATGTCGGCGGTTCTGGCATTTGATTCATCATTGGATTTTGCATAGGCCCCATCATTGGATTCATCGGGTATGGCATTCCATAATTATTATAGTACATGATTCATTTCTCCTTTCAAATTAAATGCTCTATGTCATTATATGAATTTACTATTATTTTGGTTCAAAAAAAAAGAAGCAACTTTCGTTACTTCAAGAATCGTCTAATTATACAATATATAATTTTATTGACTTATTTTATTACCTCGTAATCAGTAGCAATAATAAATATACACCAGATATCCCTACAAATGTATATATAAACCTTGTCACTACCGTTTGAACACCAAATATTTTATCAACAATATTTACATTAAATAACCCTATTAGCCCCCAGTTGATCGCCCCTACAATAACAAAAATTAAAGCAATCCATGTTAACAAATGATCTCCCCCTTATATAATATATACTTTTTTCACAAGATATCAGTGAAAGCACAATCATATTTTTCTACATATATATGTCTAAACTAATTTTGATATGCTATAATGTTATGGGAGGTTATCAGATGTTTTACCGAATACGTCAATTCCTTTTAGGACTTACTGCAAAAATGACAGAAAATGATCATATATTTATTGATAAATTTTTAAATAGCAAAGAAAAAGAATTATTTTATCGTCTAAGAAGTAGCGAACAAAAACATTCTGTAAATGTTGCATATGGATGCTTTAAAGAACTTAATAACAATACTTTAACCCGTGCAGCTTTATTACACGATATCGGTAAGGTGAAAAGTAATCTAACCTTGGTAAATAAAGCCCTAGTTGTTCTTAGTATGAAGTTTAATATAAACAGCAAAATCCTTCCTTCTTTTTTAAGACAAGCACTTTACTTTAAAGCACATCATCCGGAAATTGGATTTGAAATATTAAATGAATTTATAGAAGATGAAAAAATGTTATCCTTAGTTAGGTATCATCATAATCCTGAGAAATATAAAACTTTAGAAATGGATGTATTAATAAAATATGATAACTTATATTAATATATTTCTACGTAAGAAAAGGGGCCTGAATTATGAAATTTAATCTATTAAAAAATACACTAGTTGCCTGGGCAATATTATTTACATTGTCTATTTTTCAACTTGTTAACAAAGGCGAGGGTTATACCCACATTATTTGGATTGGCATGGTGGGAATCGGTATTTTTTATTCCATTTTACTAATTTTAAATCAATATTATAGAATAAAGCTAACAAAAAATGATAATGGTGTTGAAGTCGGTGGAAATCTTACAGGTATTTTTAACGGTATTTTATTTTTTGCTGTAGCTATGCTGACCTATTCTATTGTTTCCTTTGAACCAACTTTAGCAAGAGGACCGGTAATTTTACTATTCGTTCATAGTTATGTATCAGGAAATAGTGCTATAGTTGGTGATCGATATATTGCTATTGGTTTTTCTTTTTTTAAAAAAGATAAAATTACAGATTTTGAAGTGAAGGAATTAAAGCTAAAACAATTTTCTGGAATTATCAAGTTAAATAACGGCAAGCAAATTACGATTACAAGAAGTAAAGAAGATTTACTTTCATTCGCTGCTCTTATTGACCAAAAACCGAAAGAACCTCTTAGCTAACTAAGAGGTTCTTTTTTAATTACTGTTTCTTGTATCGATATCTTTTAATACTGCATTTTTATTTCTTTCTTCTACTTTTTGAATAGACCACTCATTTTGGAATAATAAAACAGGATTATTATTTCTGTCTTCAGCAATTAAGGTGTCCATTGTAATGCTAAACTTATCTGGTTCAAACTTTTCACTCATTTCAACCCATCTAATGTATTTATATGGCATATGTTCCATATGAATTTTCACATTATATTCATTCAAAAGACGATATTCAAGCACTTCGAATTGAAGCACCCCAACAACACCAATAATTAACTCTTCTACTCCCACTTCAGGTCTTTTAAATACTTGTATCGCGCCTTCTTCTGAAAGTTGATCAATACCCTTTAAAAATTGTTTTCGTTTCATAGAATCTTTTGCATAAACTTTAGCAAAATGTTCTGGTGCAAAAACAGGAATACCTTCGTAGTTAATCTTAGCGTTATCTTCACATAATGTATCCCCTATTCGAAATATACCTGGGTCATGGACTCCTATAATATCTCCGGGATAGGCATTTTCAACTACAGCACGATCTTGTGCAAGAAACTGCTGTGGTTGGGAGAGCTTTATTTTCTTTTTATTTCGCACATGATTTACAGCCATGCCTTTTTCAAACTTACCTGAACAAATTCGAATAAAAGCGATACGATCTCTATGAGCTGGATTCATATTCGCTTGTATTTTGAAAATAAACCCCGTAAAGTTGTCACTTCCTGGATCTACTGGTCCGATGTTACTTTGACGAGCTTGGGGCGGTGATGTTATATCTAAAAAGGACTGTAGGAATGGTTCTACCCCAAAATTAGTCATTGCACTTCCAAAAAATACTGGTGTTAATTCCCCAGTTAAAATTTTATCTAAATCATAGTCATCTCCAGCTATATCTAATAGTTCTATCTCTTCTAGTAATTGGCTGTGTAGGTCCTCCCCAAGTAATTCTTTGAATTTAGGGTCAGCAATGTCTCCAGTAACAGTTGTTGCTTCTGACTGTCCGTGATTTCCCCCATCAAAAAGCTCTATTTGTCCCTTCACACGATTATATACGCCTTTAAAATTTCCATCAGTTCCTATAGGCCAATTCATTGGATAGGAACGAATACCTAATACTTGTTCTATTTCTTCCATTAATTCAAAGGGATCTTTACCTGCTCTATCTAGCTTATTAATAAATGTAAAAATAGGTATTCCTCTCATTTTACAAACATGGAATAATTTCTTTGTTTGTGCCTCTACCCCTTTAGCACAGTCTATAACCATGACAGCACTATCTGCTGCAACTAATGTTCTATAGGTATCCTCACTAAAGTCTTGATGTCCTGGTGTGTCTAGTATGTTTACACAGTGATTTGCATAATTAAATTGCATTACACTAGATGTAACAGAAATACCTCTTTGCTTTTCTATTTCCATCCAATCAGAAACAGCATGTTTTTGTGTTTTTCTTGATTTTACTGAACCAGCTAATCGAATAGCCCCTCCGTATAGTAAAAACTTTTCAGTTAAAGTCGTTTTACCTGCATCGGGATGGGAAATAATCGCAAAGGTTCTTCTCTTCTTTACTTCTTCCTCTAATAGATTTTGACTCATACTAATCCTCTTTCCGCAAAAAATGTTTTTTAACACAATAGATTTTATATGTTTTTAAAATTACTGTCAATGAAAGTTATCTTTAGTGTAGCTAATTTAACTATTTTATTAAAGTTTTATTTTGAATAACCCGTAAAATAACCAATCTTATTAATAAGATTGGTTATTTTAATACTTTTTATTAATTTTATAATAATAGTGCTCCTATGATTCCAAATATGATAAGTGGAATATTAAAGTGTAAAAACGTTGGTACACAGGTATCCCAAATGTGATCATGTTGCCCATCAGCATTTAATCCAGCTGTCGGCCCTAACGTACTGTCTGATACAGGTGACCCTGCATCTCCTAAGGCTGCGGCTGTTCCTATTAGTAGGATCGTTGCCGGGACACTAAAGTCCATAGCTGTTGCTAATGGTATATATATTGCAGCTATTATAGAAACCGTACTAAAGGATGAACCTATACCCATAGTAATTAATAAACCTAATAGAATCATTACAGTTGCACCCATAAATTTAGATGTTATTATATTAGTCGTTGATTCTACTAATGTTTCTACTCCACCAGTAGCCGTCATTACCGACCCAAAACCTGAAGCAACAAGCATAACAAAGGCAATGAAGCCCATCATGCCAATTCCACCATTAATAAACTTATCTAAATCTTTAAATTTCATCGCACCGGATAAAATCATAATTAATATACCGGCTAAAGCAGCTAAGGGTAAAGATTTAAGTTGAATTTGTATAACCAATGCTGCCACCGCACCTATCAAAGCAAAAACGTGTGCTTTATTTAATCTATCAGAATTTCCTGACTCTGTTGTCGCTGCAACTTCCTCAGTAACAAGTTCCTGGGACTCATATGTGCGTCCTTTTCTATAAGTAAATAAAATCGATATAAACAAACCTACAAGCATTGCTAAACCAGGAATCCACATAACCTGCCAGATCATTCTATTGGTAACTGTCATTCCGTTTAGGCCCATTTGGTCTCTAATGATATTGTGAAATATCAATCCGTATCCTAATGGTATTGCAACATAAGGTGCTTTTAACCCAAAAGTTAAGGCTGTTGCTACTGCTCTTCTATCAATATTTAATTTGTTCATCACACCTAATAGTGGCGGAATAAGTATAGGGATAAAAGCGATATGCACAAGAATTAAGTTCTGAGATAAACAACTAATTGCTGCAATAATAAAAACTAAAACTTTTCCTTTTCCACTCAAACCATTAGCTAATTTTTTTGTTAATAAATCTGCAGCTCCAGTTTGGGTAAAGGCAACAGCAAAAGCACCTAATAAAATATAACTTAGGGCTGTTTCTGCATTTCCACCCATTCCATCAATTAAGGTTTCCATAATTTCGCTAACTGGCATATCTGCAATTAATCCACCTGCAAGTGCAGCTATAATTAATGAAATGATAACATTTACTTTTAAAAGACATAGTACTGTTAAAATTAGTATAGATAGTACTACTGGATTTGTAAACATAGAGAATCCCCCTTCAATTTTAATTTTGCTCTGTTACTTTAGTACGCTAAATCATTACTGTTATATTGTCTTATATTTTTTCTAATTTGTCTAGTGTTTTATTAAAATATTTAATATTAAAATTATTCTGATAATTAGAGTGTTAAAACCCTAGTTTTAAATTTTTTTCAAAAAAATGTGTTGACATATTAAAAGTTTAGTCTTACAATGTTAAAAACATTATAATTATTAAAACGATGATTAAGATGAGTAGATACAGGATGTAATTATAGAGAGTCGGGGATGGTGGAATCCTGATATTAAAGAATGTATTGAATGGACTTATGAGTTGAAGCCGAAATATTTAGTAGGCAACACGGGTTCTCCCGTTATAGAGATAGGATATCGGATTTTTATCCCGTATCGGATTGAGTGGGTATTTTATTACCAAAACAAGGTGGCACCGCGGTCTATAACCGTCCTTTATGTATGTATTTGCATACGTAAAGGGCGTTTTTTTATTTTTGTTATATTTAAAATTTATATAAATCAAGGAGGCGTTTATTATGAAAAATAAAAATGGGTATTTTGGTGAGTTCGGTGGTTGTTATGTTCCTGAGGCTTTAGAGACTGTGTTAAAGGAGGTAGAGAGTAACTTTTTCAAGTACATTGAAGATCCTGATTTTTTAGAAGAGCTTGCGTATTATCAAAAACAGTTTATTGGTAGAGAAAATCCTTTGTATTTTGCTGAGCGATTAACAGAAAAAGTTGGTGGTGCAAAAATCTACTTAAAGCGAGAAGATTTAAATCATACTGGTGCTCATAAAATAAATAATACCGTTGGTCAGGTTTTACTTGCAAAAAGAATGGGTAAAAAACGTATTATTGCAGAGACAGGCGCTGGTCAACATGGTGTTGCTACTGCTACTGTTTGTGCACTTTTCGGTATGGACTGTACAATTTACATGGGTGAAGTTGATACTAAAAGACAGGAGTTAAACGTTTTTCGTATGGAACTTTTAGGTGCTAAGGTTGTACCTGTTACTTTCGGAACCAAAACTTTAAAAGATGCTGTAGATGCAGCACTGATTGACTTCGTAGAAAATGCTGACGATACCTTTTATCTACTAGGGTCTGCTGTTGGCCCTCATCCTTATCCTATAATGGTCCGTGAGTTTCAAAGTGTTATAGGTTCAGAAGCCCGCAGACAAATTCTTGAAGTTGAAAATCGACTTCCTGACTATTTAATTGCAGCTGTTGGCGGTGGTAGTAATGCAATTGGTTTATTTCACCCTTTTGTAGATGACCAAGAGGTGAAAATAATTGGTGTTGAACCAGCTGGAAAAGGATTAGACACTACTGAGCATGCAGCTTCTATTTCATTAGGTAGTGTTGGTGTTTTACATGGATTTAAGTGTTATACACTACAAGATGAAGATGGAGAACCGCTTCCTGTGCATTCTATTGCTGCTGGTTTAGATTACCCGGGTGTTGGCCCTGAACACAGTTATTATCATCAATCCGGTAGAGGAGAATATGTTTCCATAACGGATAAAGAAGCTTTAGATGCCTTCTTTACCCTTTCTAAATGCGAGGGAATTATTCCAGCTATAGAAAGTTCTCATGCAATTGCTCATGCCATTAAAGTAGCTAAAGAATTAACCAAAGATAAGATTATTATTGTTAACCTTTCAGGCCGTGGGGATAAGGATGTGCAGCAAGTAAAAGAAATGATTAGTTAAATAATATATTAAGCAGGTTCTATAGAACCTGCTTAAATATATTGTTACATATTTATAATGTGTCCATCTAATAACTCCGCTGTTTCTTTGCTACAGGTTGTAAATATAACCTGGTGTTTAGTAGAAAATCGTTTTATAAGTTGAACCGCTGCGTTTCTTCGTTCTTCATCCATATCAATTAAACAATCATCTAAGACTAAAACCCCTGACTGATCTCTATATAAAAAGGCTACTACAGATAATCTTAAAGCTAGGGCTACACTATCGTGGGTACCCATTGATAATAAATGTATAGGCATGTCACTATCGTTTTTATTTATTATTTCAATATTAAACTGATCATCTATTTTACCACTTTTATATTGCCCTAAAGTTAGCTCAGACAAATATTCACTAAAAAGCTTTGTTAATGGCACAAATGATTCACTATCGACTTCTTCAAGATTTTTATAAAAAGCTTCTCTTATTTTCAGCAAACTTTTCCCTTTCTTTAATGCTTTTTTAAACCTACTCTCTTTCTCCTTGAATATTGAAATTAGCTCTTCAGAAGAATATTCAGGCATATCTTTACCTATTTCAATTAGGGATTCTTTTAAATCATTGCATAACATACTCTTTTCTTTTAATGCTTGCCTTAGTTCTGTTAATACTTTATTAAAAGCTTCAGCTGATTCAAATTCTTCTGGTAGCTTCGCAAGCTTGTCTAACTGATTTACAATACTTTTAAGCGCAACTTTTACATCAATCATTTCATCCAGTAGCTTATCTGTTTCTTCATAATCACTAATCCATTTTTTTAGCTTTGCATCTGTTGATTGTTTTTTAATTTTTAAATCAATTTCTTTATCATGTAAGTTCTTTTTCTCTTCCTCTATTACATTCATTTCACGAGGGGCTTTTAGTGATTCATATGACTGTCTTTGTTCCTTCAAGCCTTCAATTGTTTCATCACCGAGCAATTCTTTAATTTGTGAGTCTAACAATTTCATTTCTTGCTGTAAATTAGATATACTTTTAAAATTTAATTTAGCATCTAATAAGCTGTCTACTTGTAATTTAGATAATTTATTGTTGTTTAGTTTTTGTAAATCAACGTATTTTTCTCTTAAGGTTGTAAAATCTTGCTCTCCTGTTTTTAGCTCAAGCTCAAGTAATTCACCTAATTCTACTCTAACATAGCCATTGGCTTTGAAAGTTGAATTTTTTATTAGCCTTTCCCGTTCGCCTAAATCGGTTGTTACCCATAGATCATGGTCCTGATCCTTTACATTTATTACGCTTCCTATTATTTTTCCTGCTTCCATTGTTGTTTTTATACGGTCTAATTCTGCTTTGTTTTCCTCTAGTTCTGTAATATCTTCTTGCTTAACTAAAGGAAGTTCATCAAGTTTTTGCTGTAGTTCATTTTTTCTTTCCTGTTTTTCTTCTATTTTTTTAATTAGCATCTCTAATGCAAGTTTTTGTTCAAAGGCTTTTGCAATTTTCTGTTCTTCTTCTAAAGTAGTTATCTCATTTTGAATTTGTTCTATGTCACTATTATACTGTTCTATTCTGATCTCTTCTTTAGGCCATTCGGTACTTATTTCTTTTAAGGTTTGTAATTTATTTTCTAAAACTTGCTTTTTAGGCTCTATCATACCTCGTTTTAGTACTTCGCCCTCAATTTTACTCATGTCTTCAATTCTTTTTTCTAGTTTCTCTATTTCTAGCTCTTCAGCTGTCAGCTTTTTAGCAATGTCACTACGTTCTTCTTCTAAGCTTTCTACTTTTTTTATATCTTGTCTAATCTCCTCTTTTTCATAGTAGGCTTTTAATATTTCTCCGACATCTGTTTTATATGGATTGTGTATGCCTCTATTATTTTCAGGGCTTTGATTTTCTATATCCCATCTTTTAAGATATTCTTGACATGTATCTTCTATTTTCTTCTTTAGTTTTTCAATTGGCACACCATCTAGCTCCATAACAACTTTTCTCAAAATAGAACTTAATGTTTCTGTTGTATCACTATCTTCTAAAATTGTTTTAATCGCCTCTTTGATATGCTGTTGTTTCGCAAACAAAATATTATCAAATGTTCCTTCTGCAAAACGAGTAATCTCACTTATAGATGCTAGTGCCTTCGCATCATCACATATTATTTGTCCATCTGGTAGTTCTAATTGAAGGGATGTTTTTGAACCCCAATATTTCTCTATTCCATATCTTTTATCTTCTATATCTATATATATTTTTCCATTAATAAAGTCTCCATGGGGATAGGGCATAAATCGTTTCTTAAAAGTTTTATCTTGTTTATTATTACTTTTTAACTTAACTTGTTTTACAAGGGTTGCATATATTGCTTCAACTAAAGTACTTTTACCCGCTTCATTTGGCCCAAAAACAATATTTATTCCTTCATCAAAGGAAACCTTTTTATCTTTTAGACCGGCAAACCGTTCTGATTCAAAGCTTTTTATCATCATTCCCCTTGCACCTCCTTAATCAGTTCATAAGCTAAGTTTAAAGCTTCTTCATCTTTTTCTAAGCTAGTTAATAATTTATTTGGAAAGGAGTTTGGAGAAAACTCTTCTTGAATCATTTCTCTTGAAATGTTTATTTTTACATCACTATCATCTAAGTCGAAATAAAGTAACGCATTGGCAAGTTGATCTACTATTGTTCGCTTTTTATAAAAAACTTCCTTATCAACACGACCATTGAGTGTCAGTCTAACCAATTTATTTTCGGGTTTATCTTCCAAAAGTTCTTTTTTTATCGCTTCTAAACTTTCTTCATCGCTTATACTGTATTGTAAATCTTGAAAAAGATATTGACCACTTTGTAGTCTTTTAGCCTGTGTATTTTTATTTTCATCCAGCTCAATTAACCAGACGTTCCCTTTATGTTTACAGTCTAATCCATCTGGTTCTGGGGTCCCTGCGTTAAAAATCTTCCAATCTATTGGATTTTCATCAATAGGATATGAAATATGGGTGTGCCCTAATAACCATAAATCTAAATCGATTTCTAGTAGCTCTTTTTCGGACATATTAAAATATCTATTATCCATATCTGGCGAAACACCCGTTAAAGCACCGTGAGCCATACCTATTTTCCACTTATCGTCAGATACTTCACAATCTTTAATCCACCCTAACCTATTTCCATCGGAATGCTTACTATCACAATAAGCAGGATATATTACTGCATCTATGTTAAATTCCTTTAGATCATATGGATTATTCTCTTGCAGTATGAGTACATGATCATCTGTCTCTTGTTTAAAAGTATCCCATAGTGGTGTGTTCCCATCTTGAAAATCATGGTTTCCTGGAAGAATGAGTACACAATTTCCTTGAAATTCGTTTAACATTTTTGCTACCTTTTTTATATCTTTATTAGAAACCCGCATGTTATCAAATAAATCACCAGCAACAGCAAGTATGTGACACTGGTTTTCATTTGCTTTTTTGACAATGTTCTCTATGACTTGAATCCTAGCTTCGATTAGCTGGTTGCGTATATGTTTAGGATACTTCATAAACTTTAATCCTATATGTATATCTCCTGTATGTAATATTTTTAAACTCAAGCTATTGTCCCCCTATCTCTCTAAAAGTTCACTTTATATTATTATAACATTAATAATTCATGGATAGAAATGTAAAAAAACACCTAAAATTATAGGTGTTTTGCACATAAATTAAAATTTTATTATTCTTAATTAAAAGTCTAGGTTGATATGACAATATCCCCCGGGATTCTTTTCAAGATACCTTTGATGGTATTCTTCTGCTAAATAAAATTGTTTTAATGGTTCTACTTCTGTTACAATTGGATCTTTATATTTTAACTGTTCTTCTTTTTTTGTTTTTAATATCATTTCTTTATCTTCTTGTTCAATATAATAAATCCCTGTTCTGTATTGCGAACCTACATCAGGACCTTGTCTATCTTTAATTGTTGGGTCTATAATACGCCAAAAATGCTTTAATATCTCCTCTAGCTTTATAATTTCTTCATCGTACTTTATGTAACAAACTTCAGCATGATTTGTTGTTCCAGTCTTTACTTCTTCATAAGAAGGGGTTTCAGTATCGCCATTTGCGTATCCAACCTTTGTTTCAGTAATTCCATTTATTTTCATAAAATATGCTTCTACACCCCAAAAGCATCCTGCTGCTAAAACGATCTCTTTCATGTTTTTCCCACCCTTTATTTTAAATTAATATTAAAATGAGGGTGAATGACACCCTCATTTTTTGTACTGTCACTTATTGTCTTGAACCATATCAATGCTTCCTAGAACAACATGGGCAAGTCCAAAACCAATTACACCTGCAGCAACTAAGGGCATTAACTTATCTCTGTCCATTCTGTCACTCATGTCCATGTCATCGTCTCGCATCGCCATTGTTTTTAATGCAATTCCTGTTGCTGCAACACCGGTACCTAAAACAGTTGGTATTAAACCTTCTCTCATAGTGACCCCTCCTGTTCTTATACAATTAGTAACAGATACAAGTTTATTTTGCCCTGGGGTCTACTTTATATTCCTGCCATAACTTAGCTCCTAAGTTAATTATCATAAATGTTATCTATTAAACATTTTTCTAGTCTCTCATTGTATTCATTTATACTTTTTATAACATCCCCACTAGATAATTGCAATACTAGTAGTGAATTAATTTGGAACAATCTTTTAAAAAACTGAATATTTGTCGCAAATCGTTTTAGACCGTTATTTGGGTACCCTTTTATGCAATCTTGAAAAGACTCCACATCTTTCATTTTCTTTACCACCATAAGATGCCAGTTTCTTTCTGTTATCATAGCAAAAGCCCCCTTTATGATCATTACGATCTTGCTTTTGCTATATGTTATGTTATGGTGTCGTTATTTGTGAATATATGCGAATTCACATCCTAAGGTTGTAACGCTTTTAATTTTTCTAGGTCCACTGGCTTTGTATAATCTACATTTTCAAAATTAAATCCATTTAACTGCATAAATTCATCTCGAAAGACTTCTACAGCGGTTATGTTTTGAAAATTTTCTGGTGTTACTTCTGATAGTATATCTTCTACTTCTTTTTGTACATCTTCTCTCATCTCCCAAGAATCAGGTCTTAGTCGTCCTCTTTCATCGACTTCAGGGTTATCTCCGTAGAACATATCTTTCATAAATCGATGAACATGTTCCATTGTATCTTCATGTAATCCTTTCTCTAACATTACTTTATATAAAGCACTTACGTATACAGGAAAAATCGGAATTACAGCACTTGCTTTTGTTGTTACTGCTTTCCCAACACAAATAACTGCTTCACCATTAACTTTTTCTTTTAAAGTCTCATGTAATTTATCTGCTGTTTCTTCGGTATCTCTCTTTGCTTCACCTAAAGTACCAGAACGATAAAACTCTTGGGTAACTTCTGGTCCAATATAAGAATACAGCGTTGTTTTAAATCCTTCTGCCAAAACTCCTGCCTCTAGTAACCATTGTACCCATATTTCCCAGTCTTCACCACCCATAACTTTTACAGTGTCAGCAATTTCTTCTTCAGTGGCTGGTTCAACTTTTTGCTCAAAGAGTTCTCTCTTTTCTAAGTTTACGCTGTAGCCTTCTATTGGTTCCCCAATGGGTTTCAGTGCTGAGTAATGAGTTTGTCCTGTTTTAGGATCTGTACGGCGTCCGGAAGCTAAACTGTAAATTAGCACGTCAATTTTTCCACCAAACTCTTCTTTAATATATTTTATTACTTCTTCTCTCATTTCATCTGAAAAGGCATCCCCAATAAAGTTTTTTGCAACTAATCCTTCCTTTTCAGCTGCTTCTTTAAAGAATATATTATTCCACCAACCAGCTGTAGCCAACTTTTTCTCATCTTGAATACCATGTTCGTAAGAAACACCAATTGTATCCGCCCCAGCACCAAATGCTAAGGAAATTCTTGAAGCAAGTCCATAACTTGATGAAGCACCTAAAATTAATGCTTTTTTTGGACCTGAGTAAGTTCCTTTTTCTTTTGTATAATTTATTTGTTCCTCTATTGCTGCTTTACAACCATAGGGATGAGCAGCTCGGGCAACGTTACCATTTAATTTAGGTTCTATAATCATAAAATCATCTCCTTTTAAAAACACTTAGTATTATTATTTGTTCAATAATCATATTTAGTCTGGTAATTTTATATTGTAAAACTGATAATGATTATCGTTATTATTAATATACCACATATTTCCCAATTTAAACAAGTAATTTGTTAATTTTTTATCAATATTAAAAATAAAAAAAGTTTATAACCCTATTCAAGAGCTATAAACCTTTTTTATTTTTTATGTAGATTAAGATGAAAAAGTGCAACTGCTTGTAACCTCTAGGTTTCCCTAGACGACTGCAAAGTTTCAAGTACCTTACTAAACGTGATCATAACATTTCCTTATATGAAAAATTCAAATAGTATTTCTAATATCTTCATGGGATCTTTACATTTATAAAAGACGCCTGTAACTATTAGGCCTATACCTAGCAATGTCATCGTTAAACCTAGTATGCCATCATAGTATAGAACAGCGAATTCTAAATAAAGAATCACCACACCTAAAAGAATAAATATTATTTTTAGCATTTTAAGTAATTTATCATTCATCATTAACACACCTTATTATAATAGCCTTTGACCATAAATCATTATATTATTTATACTTAAGTACCATGTATGTTATGACTCTATCTCTCGCTTAATTTTTATACCACCTTCTACAAATTCAATTTTATTTTCCTTAAGTAGTCTTCCAATAGCTCTTTTAAAAGCGTTTTTACTCATTTTAAACGCCGCTTTTATTTCTTGAGGATCACTTTTATCATTCAATGGTAAACTGCCACCACTTAGTTCTAATTTTTCTAAAATAATTTGTGCATCATCATTCATTTGTAAATGTGCTTTTTCCCGCAGGCTTAAATCTAATTTTCCATCATCTCTTCGCCTGCTAACCCTTGCTTCAATTTGCTCCCCTATTTTATAAGTTCTAAATACTTCGCTATTTGGAATAAGACCACAATATAAATTATCTACTGCGACGAAAACACCTATATCTTCATTTATACTGTAAACAGTACCTAAAACCTTTGCATCTTCTTTATATGGTGCATCCTCTAATAACTGATGGTATATATCCATCGTTGCACATAATCTGCCGGTTTTATCAATATACATGCCCATTAAATATTGACCGTTAACCTTTACCCTTGTTGACTGCTCACTAAAGGGCAGTAATAAATCTTTTTCTAAGCCCCAATCAACAAATGCTCCGATCTTAGTCACATCTACCACCTGTAAATATGCTAGTTCCCCTAAAGTTATTTTAGGCTTTGTAGTCGTTGCAATCATTCTATCCTCTGAATCTCTATACACGAATACTTCAATTTCGTCACCTAGATTCAAGTTTTCGTCTAATTTATTGTTAGGTAATAAAACATCTTCATCTCTACTATTAATCGTGTTTAGATAGGCACCTACAGATGCTATACGTATCACTTCTAGTTTTTGAATTTTTCCTAATTCAATCATAGTTCACCTTCTCTAACTAAATAATTTTTATGTACATACGTTACACTACTATTATAACGCTTATTAAGGGATAAATACAATCAACCTTTAGATATATTATTTTAGAACTTAAAATAAAAATAAAAGGACACGTTTATTAGCTACCTAATACGTGTCCTTCCAAAATATTTAATTAAATCCCTTATGCTTCATTAGCTAATGGTTCTATTATTTCTTCTTTAATTGACGCTTCGGATTTTTTTGCATCGTTTTTAGCTTTTAATACCATCATTACAGCACATATAATACCTACAATGTTCATAGCACTTGAAATGATATATGCTCTAGAGTATACCCCGCCACTTGCTTCAACAGCAGCTGACGCAATCTGCGGTCCTACTACTGCGGCAACTCCATAGGCTGTAAATAGAATACCATAATTAATACCTAAACTTTTCGAACCAAAGTTTTCTGCTGTAACTGAAGGCATGATTCCTAAGAAACCACCAAAACTTAGCGCAATACCAGATGCTGAAATTAAGAACAAAACAATATTTTGCGATACATTTAAGACTAATAGCATTACAGCACTTACAATGTACATTACAACAATTGTGTTGTATCTACCTATTTTATCAGAAATATTTCCCCACAAAATTCTACCAAATGTATTTGCTAAAGCAATAACACTTACACAAATGGCGGCTACGTGTGGTGCTAAACCGATTTGTCCTTGGGCAATCGGTGAAGCATGTCCAATGATCATTAATCCTGATACCATACCAATCGTATACATCACCCATAAAATATAGAATGTACCTGTTTTCATCATTTCTCCTGGTGCCATTTCAACTCCTGAATTAATAGAAGTCTTAGAAGGTGCTGGCGGTGTCCACCCTTCTGGTGTCCAACCTTGAGCTGGTGCTTTAATTATGAAAGAACATAGTCCAACAACAATTAAGAACACAATTCCCATCAATTTAAAAGTCGCTAATACACCATACATATCTACTAATCTTGCCCCTAAAGGTGCAAGAATTACTGCTCCAGATCCAAATCCAGCTGCAACTAAACCACCGGCTAAACCTCTTTTATCTGGAAACCATTTAACCGTATTGGCAATCGTACAACCATATACAGCCCCTATACCGAAACCACCTAATACTCCATAGGTAATATAAAGCATTAGAACAGAATTTGTATATCCTGTTAATATTAATCCGATTCCGAAGACAATACTTCCTATTAATGTTACAATTTGAGGTCCTTTTTTATCTTGAAACTTACCAAAAATAATCATAGAAATAGGGATAAGTGCTAAACTTAGGGTAAAAGCTAATGAAACTTCAGAAGTTGTTGCTCCTAGAAGTTCTACTAGAGGCGTTTGGAATACACTCCATGCATAAGCGGCACCTATACAAACGTTCATAATAATACTTACTGCTAATATTACCCACCGGTTTGTTTTCTTTTGACTCATTTTATCACTCCTCTAAATTTTTACTAAAGTCTAATATGGTACACTGTTGTTATTTTTTTAACATACTTAACTGCAATTAGCATGCCAAATTATTTTTATCGCCCTATATTTTCGACTTTTTTCTCTTTTTTTCTGTACCAATCTATTCTACACTAATTTTTGAGCTAATACTATAATTTTTTTAAAGTTTTTATTGTTAAATTTAGCATTCTTTTATATGTACCTCCCGCCTACGTAATAGGGACTATTCATGAGTATACAATATTAATTCTATGTCTCTCATTGCTAATCTCCTGTAACTAGATGAAATACACGGAAATAGTGCCTTATGCCTTTTTACAGAATTTGTATATTTATGCATTTTAGTGCATAATAGAATTGTTACAAAAAAGGAGGATACAATGAGAGATTATAAAAATGTAGAATTATGGAGAAATGTTACGGACGAAGAATGGAATGATTGGAAATGGCAATTAGCTAATCGTATTACTGATATTGATCAGCTTAAAGAAATTATTCACTTAACGGAAGATGAAGAAATCGGCATTAAACAATGTCTAGAAACGCTGAGAATGGGTATTACCCCTTATTATGCAATGTTAATGGATGAAAATGATCCTACTTGCCCTATTAGAAAACAAGGCGTACCTTTAGCTTTAGAGTTAGAACAAAAAGATGGTGACATGGATGACCCATTACATGAAGACGTTGATTCACCCGTACCTGGACTAACTCACCGTTATCCTGATCGTGTATTATTACTTATCACTGATATGTGTTCTATGTACTGTCGACATTGTACAAGACGACGTTTTGCAGGACATGACGATGCACATACTTCCACAGAACAAATAGATAAAGCAATTGAATACATTGCAAATAACCCTCAAATTAGAGATGTTCTTTTATCAGGTGGAGATAGTTTACTTGTCTCTGATGAACACCTAGAATATATCCTTAGTAAACTTAGAAATATTCCCCATGTTGAAATTATAAGGCTGGGATCAAGAATCCCTGTGGTTATGCCTCAAAGAATTACTCCTAAACTTGTAAATATGCTAAAGAAATATCATCCTATTTGGTTAAACACGCACTTCAACCATCCAAAAGAAATTACCACAGAAGCAAAAGATGCTATTAATTTATTAGCTAATGCAGGCATTCCCCTTGGTAATCAATCTGTACTTCTAAAAGGCGTTAATGATTGTGTAAATATTATGCGCAACCTTGTTCATCAACTCGTACAAATTAGGGTACGACCTTATTATTTATATCAATGTGATCTTTCAACAGGAATCGAGCATTTCAGAACCCCTGTTTCTAAGGGAATTGAAATTCTTGAAGGTCTTCGAGGTCACACATCTGGTTATGCGGTACCTACTTTTGTCATTGATGCACCTGGTGGTGGAGGGAAAATTCCTGCTATGCCTAACTATATTATTTCTCAATCACCAGATAAAGTTGTATTAAGAAACTATGAAGGTGTAATAACAACGTATACACAGCCTGAAAGTTATGAGAATAACTGTTCCTGTGAAATGTGTAATGATGATGAACAACATGCTACATTTAGTGTAGCTGGTTTAATAGAAGGTCAAGAAGTATCGATGGAACCAGATCAGCTTGAGCGTCACTCAAGATAACCTTACATAAAAAAGTGTTAGTTGTGAAGTAGCACTTTCCTAATATATAAAAAGACAGCTTTTTAAAACTTACATCGTTTTAAAAAGCTGTCTTTTTTATTATTAAGGTCTATTGTTTATCAATGCCTTCATAGATCATTCTAAAATATTTTCTCTTGAAACCTATCTTTTCATATAACTTTACTGCATTTCTGTTTTTGGTATCAACATGTAATGACAAATGTCCATCTGTAACTTCAACTGCTTTCTGAAGTATCTGTGTACCAATTCCTCGCCCTTTGATATCTTTTTTTGTTGCTATATATCCTAAATGGAATCTTGGGAAAAACGCTTCAAAACCTGTTTTAATAATAACCGATATACCAACTAGTTTACCATGTTGATAAGCACATAGAACGTGTCCATCTTTAAAAGCTTTTTCAAGTGCCTCATTAATTTCGAAAACTGGGTCGGTATATTCTGTTAACCAAGTATGTAGTAATTCAACAAATTTATCGTATGGAACTGGTAAGGTATCTCTAGTAACTTTAGTGACATCCAAATCAACTTTTCCATCTTTAAGGACTATTATATGTACACCATCAGTGATTTTTCCTTGTTCAGCCAACTTCATAAACGTTGCTATTGGTAATGCGTTTGCTGCAGTTAATTTGATTCTTTCTAACTCTTGTAATTTTCTTTTTGCTGGTAAAAGTTCCTTATCATCAATTCCAACTGCTCCACCCTGTGTCTCATAAATAGCGTTCAGTGCTTCTTGTGCATTGTACTTTGCTTTTTTTATAAATTCGCTATTATACTTTGTCTTACTATTTGGTTTTGGCTTTGTCAACATTAATTCTCTACTACCTTGGTTAAATGACTCTACAATTGAGTTGCCCTCTGCTGTACTACAAGCATATAATTTGGGTACTTTTTTTAGTTCTTCATCGATCCATAGCTGTTTAAATCCCCAATAAAGTCCTGATATTGACGACCCTTGACCTGTTTGACAAAATACAGTATCGATCTTTTCATCCTGTTGGCTACTTAGTTCTTTAGCTAAATAAGAGTATGTATAATTGTATAATAGATTGTTTTCTTGTCCAACATTGCCGTTATACCAGTCTTTTTCAAGTGCAACTTCATTACTTCTCTCAACTGAATCATTACTATTTTTACCGTACTCAATTATTTCTACATTCTCACATTCTTTAAATACCGACTTTTTCGGAAGTTTACTATTTTTAGGTACATAAAAAACACAGTCTATATCGAAGTACTTTGATATAAAAGCAACGGAAACCATAATTCTACCAGGAATCCCCATGCAAATTGTATCCCGTCCCTTGTCTAAAGCATCTCGTATCATTAGATACGCCAATCGATCTTCTAAAAAGCCTGATGGATTATTCCCTTCCATTTTTATGTAAATTTTTGATATTCCTAAGTATTCCTCTAGATTTTTTGCTCTTATTAAAGGTGTTTTTCCTACATATCTTTTTATACTATCATTTTGCAAACTATCCCCTCCCGATCTTTAGTGTAAGAGTATATTATAATTACCGTATATTGTAAAGTCGTTGATTTTCCACTCATAAAGTATTATATGAAATTAGTATGGCTTTTTATCCATCTAATTGACATATACGCATATTTGCACTATTAAGTACTTATACATTTCGGGATTTTTTTAGTTTGCTTCCAGTTTTTCTACTACATCTTTAAGCATTTCTCTAATAGGTAAATCATATGGGCAATTAGGTTCACACTTTCCACATTTAATACATTCAGAGGCTTTGTTAGGTAATGCGTTATATCTTTCTAAAGCCCAGTTTTTTAAGTTGTAACGGGAATAGTAGCCTTCCATAAGAAAAGCACTTGGTATATCAATATTTTGGGGACAAGGTAAGCAATATCCGCACCTTCTACAAAAGTTTGAGCTTAATTCCTTTTGAATTTTTTCTAACTTTTGTCTTTCTTCCACTGTTAGTATAGAAGTTTCTTTTCCCACTTTACTATTTTCAATAACTTGCTGTTCACTATCCATACCAGGAATAACTACTGAAATATTATTATTATTTAAAATAAATTTAAGTGCTAAATCGCCATCATCGAGTGCTCCACCAGCTAAAGGTTTCATTATAATAACCCCTATGTTTTTTTTAGCTGCTTTTTCAAATAAGGCTTCTCCTTGTCTTTCAACGATATTATATGGAAATTGAATCGTTGAGAAATACTTAGTATCTAAAGCCATATCAAGAATATTATAGTCATGACTTGTAATCCCGATATTTTTAATCAAACCTGCCTCTTGAGCTTCCTTTAACGCAGGATAGGCACCATTTGGACTTAAAATTTGATCAAATTGCTCTTGTGTTTTTACTAAGTGGCATTGATATAAGTCTATGACATCACATTTTAAATTTCTTAAACTTGTTTCTATATCTTTTTTCATTGATTCGTAATCTCTAGAAGTGGATTTTGTTGCAATATAACACTTTTTCCTCATATTTGCATTTTCTATAGCCAAACCTATCATTTTTTCACTTTGTCCATAAGCTCTTGCGGTGTCGATGAAATTCATTCCTTTTTCTATCGATAATTTCACTAATGATACGGCTTTGTCTTCTTCCAATCTTTGTATAGGTATTCCACCAAATCCAACTACAGATACATTTAATCCTGTTTTTCCTAAAGTTCTTTGAATCATAATGATTTCTCTCCTTCTTATATGTATAGATGTTTGTGAGAACTTAATTTTATCATATATAAAATGCTCATAGTATTTTTATTTGCTTCATATAATCATATGAGTTCATATATGGAGGTTCCCTTTTATGATAATTTTTTTTCGAAAAAGAACAATCATTATTACGATCGTTTTTATAATGTGCTTAGCCATTATTTTTCATTACACCCGCTCATCTAAATCTTATGTACCTACATTTAGACAGGTTACAGAAGAAGACCTAAAAGAAAAACTGTTTGATGATATAGCGCATATTTTTGATCTTAGAAATGAAGCTTTATTAAAAGAGAAAGTATTTGTTTTTGATAGCCTTTATAATAAGCATGCACGAAATGGTTTATGGGCCTATGAGCATGAAATAAAAAAAATGAATTATATTCATCTTTGGTCAAGGAAGCAAGGTGCTAATTTTATGGATATTAATTCAGACATCGTCATTCGAAGAGCTACAGAAAAAGGTGATGGTTACACTTTAAATCTGCTTGTATCCACGGAATATACTTATAAATATATTAATGAATCAGATAAAAGCAATTCTTTTAGACTTGGTACCCATCACACCTTAGATATCATCCCTGGAGAGCAGGGATGGATAATTTCAAAAGAATGGTACGCCGATCCTCTCTTTAATACGATAAGTTTAGATGAAGAAACAATTAACAACATCAGTAGTAAAATTCTTTCTGGGGAAATGAAGGATCTATCGGATCTTGAAGAAAGTCGTATAAATGCAGTAGCTTATGCAGATGAGTTTTGTGGTGCTGCAAGCTTACCAGAGTACGGATTTAAGTATAATTCGAAATATACAAATTTTAATTACCAAGGTGGTGACTGTGCTAACTTTGCTTCACAAATACTTTATGAAGCTGGTAACTTTAAAAAGAATGGTACTTGGAATTATGAAAAAGGCGCTGGAAGTAGAGCGTGGTTAAATGCCCATGCATTTAACCAATATATGACTAATAGTGGTAGAGGTTCGGTAATAACTAGAGGATCTTATAAGGAAGTTCTTAGTGCTTCTTACAAGCTTTTACCGGGGGACTATATTGCTTATGAAGAAAAGGGCAAAGTAAGTCATATATCTGTAGTTACAGGTATAGACTCAAAAGGTTATGCCCTTGTAAACTCTCATAATGCGGATCGTTACAGAGTACCTTGGGATATTGGTTGGAGTGGTAAAAACGTAAAGTTCTGGCTAGTAAGGGTCCATTACTAAAATAAATAATTATCTAGATTTAAACCTGACCATTAAAATATTGTACTGTTATTGACACTATGACAACTACCGTAGATACAATAAAACCTAATGTCATTGGCTTTATACCAGAGCTTAACATCAGTTTTAAGTTGGTTTTTAGTCCAACGGCTGCTAGTGCCATTGCCATCATAAATTTACTTGTTCTACTAAAAAACATCCCTGTTTCTACTGAAATAATACCTATTGTATTTAACAAGACAGAACCGATAAAAATAAGAATAAACCAGGGAAAAATTCCTTTTATGTTAGGTGCTTTTTTATCAACTTGTTTCTCTAATTTTGCATTTCGGTACCCTATAAAAATTGAGAAAATCAATGTTATTGGAATAATAGCCGTAGTTCTTGTTAATTTGACAATTGTTGCATAGTTGCCTGCCGCTTCGCTGAATGCATAACCTGCTGCTACAACTGATGATGTGTCGTTAACCGCTGTTCCTGTCCAAAGGCCATAAGCGATGTCAGAAAGATTTAATACTTGCCCTAAGATGGGAAAAAGAACAATCATTAACACATCAAAAATAAAAGTGGCAGATATGGCATAAGCAATGTCCATCTCGTCTGCCTCAACAATAGGAGACAATGCAACAATAGCTGATCCACCACAAATTCCTGTGCCAGCTCCTATTAAGCTGCTAAGCTTCCAGTTCATATTTAAAAGTTTTCCTACTAGATATGCTGATAAAAAGGCTGCTGAGAGGGTGAACACCATGACAAATAGTGATATTCGACCAACAGTAAAAACTTGAACTAAGCTTAAATTTGTTCCAAGCAATATAATTGCTAATTGTAGCAGTCTTTTCGAAACAAATTTTAAACCAACCTCAAATTGCTCCAATTTTACCAATGGATTTATGGTCATTCCTATGAGTAATGCAATTATACTCGACCCTAATATTGGTATTCTATTACCACTAAAAACGGATATAACCGCAATAAGAAAAGCCATAGCTAGGCCGGGAGCATATTTCTTTATTTGTAAATACATAATATTTTTCCTCTCTTGTATATCGATATAGGTCATGAAAACAAATAATAAGCATAGATTATGTTAATCTATGCTTATATATAATACCATACACAATATTTATTTCAAAGCACTTAGCTTCTATACCAACTATATGACAGGGCATTTTATTTTGTTAATTCCACCTGGTGTCAGTTTATCTTTAAAGTCATCTAAGTATGGTACTTCCTCTCTAGCCCATAATAGTACTTCTTTATCTATTATATGGGTTATAATTTCTTCTTCTGTATCTGAAGCTTCTATAAGTATATCTCCCAGTGGACTTACAAGTTTACTTTTACCACAACTATTATTGCCCACTGTATTAATACCAAAAACAAAAACTGTATTGTCTAAAGACCTCGCTGGTAATTGTATATCCCATCGTCGTGAGGCTGCAATACTCCATACAGAAGGGCAAACAATAACTTCTGCCCCTTCTAAAGCTAATAGCCTACTAGTCTCTGGAAATTCCATCTCATAGCACATTAGTATTCCGATTTTCCCTGCTTTTATATCAAAAACAGGATACTCTATATTACCTGGTTTAAAAATATTGTTTTCACGCCCCCATAATACACTTTTTCTAACGATGCCTCTTAGCTCTCCTTCGTTGTCAATAACTGCTGCTGAAATATACAAATCATCCATTTCTGTTTTTTCAATAAATGGACATATAATCGCAGTATTTACTTTTTTAGCCTCTTCTCTTATTGTAGAAACCGTTTGTCCGTATCTTGATTCACCTAAAGCTAAAAAAGTCTCTCTAGATAGATGGTATCCTGTAGTCCACATTTCAGGAAATACAATTAAGTCAACTTCCTGCTGTTCCACTGCTTTATAAATATAATTAATACCTCTTTTTAAATTTGCTTCCACATTATTCATAATTGGTCTCATCTGAATTCCGGCGACTTGAAACATCTATTACCCCTCCTATGTAACTTGATTTGTTTTAATAATCCATTAATAATATGTACTTTTTGATAAATTATAACTACTAAAACTACACTTATAAAATACCTACTTCACTGTAAGAGAATGTAAGACAATTCTAAAACGTCTACTAAAACTACACTTATAAAATACCTACCCTTTTTGAAGGTTTTTAAATATCTTTTCTTTATTCAAGTTAATTTATCATAAAGTTAACGTATATAAACCCAAAAAGTTCTGCTAAGCAGAACTTTTTGGGTTTTAATGTATTACCTAATCAACGACCTCTACTTTTCCTCCTGCCGCTTCAACTGTACCGACAATGTTGTCATACAAACTTTTAACACTGCTATTACTACCTAAAAACGGAAGTCTTATAATTAAACATATACCACTTGGTGAAGTCACTTCTATAAGGTTTAATAAATTAATTACTGCTCCCGCTGGAATATAAATTCTTAGCACTGTTCCTGGTAACTGTGGACACGGTTTTACCGGTGGTTTTGGTCTATGACATCCTTTTGATACAAATTCCATATAGATCTCCCCTTTTTCTATAATTTATTCTTCTACTACTACTTCAACTTTACCGCCAGCTTCTTCAACTGTATTTACAAGATTGTCGTAAATACCTTTAGCTTTTTTATCCCCTGCTAAAAAAGGAAGTCTCACGATTAAGCAAATGCCACTTGGTGATGTTACTTCAATAAGGTTTAGTAAATTAATTACCGCACCTGCTGGAATGTTAATTCTTACTAATGTTCCTGGAAGTTGTGGACAAGGCTGAACTGGTGGTCTTGGATGTGCCTTTTTGGTACAAACTTCATATATATTTCTCCCCCTTTCTTTTTGCACTACATTTTATGCAGGCTAAGATTAAGGGTGACAAATTTAATATACTTGCTCTACAAAAATTAGCACTCTTATTCTAAGAGTGCTAATTTTTTATTGACACTTTGTTAGGTTAGTTGTATCATAGTTTTCAAAAGGGATTTTAACCCATTTAACTATAAAATAACAATTTACTAGGAGGCGATCTTATGGATAAGCAAAAAGGAAGTTTATCGATCCATAGTGAAAACATTTTTCCAATTATTAAAAAATGGTTATATTCTGACCAAGATATTTTTATTAGAGAATTAGTGTCTAATGCTTGTGATGCTATTACAAAGGTAAAAAGATTAGACAGTTTAGGTGAAGCTCAGTTAGAAGAAAATACCAAATTTAGTGTAAAAGTTATTATTGATGGTACCAATAAGACTTTAAAGTTTATTGATAATGGTATTGGTATGACTGAAGAAGAAGTTAAAAAATACATAAATCAAATTGCTTTTTCTGGTGCTGAAGACTTTTTTAAAACCTATCAAGAAAAAGGTGGTACGGATCAAATTATCGGACACTTTGGTTTAGGCTTTTATTCTGCTTTTATGGTTGCGAATACCGTTGAAATAAATTCCTTATCCTATCAGGATGGTGCTCAACCAATCAAATGGCGTTGCGACGGTGGTACAGAATTTGAATTGGAAATGGGGACAAAATCAAATAGGGGAACAGAAATCACCCTTTTCTTAAGTGAAGAAGGTGAAAATTTCCTTGACGAATACACTGTTCGTTCTACCATTGAAAAATATTGTTCCTTTATGCCCTACCCTATTTACTTAGAGGTTATCGATAAGGAACCTGAAAAAGATGAAGATGGTAATATCGTGATAGAAGAACCAAAACCACTTAATGATACTTCTCCTCTTTATTTAAAACAGCCTAGCGCATGTACTGATGATGAGTATAAAGAATTTTACAGAAGTACTTTTAACGATTTTAAAGAACCTTTATTCTGGATTCACCTTAATATGGACTATCCATTTAACTTAAAAGGAATCCTTTATTTCCCTAAGTTAAATACACAATTCGATACGTTAGAAGGACAAATAAAACTATATAATAACCAAGTATTTATAGCCGATAATATTAAAGAAGTTATCCCTGAATTTTTACTGTTATTAAAAGGTGTTATCGATTGTCCTGATTTACCACTTAACGTATCTAGAAGTTTCTTGCAAAATGACGGTTCAATTAAAAAAATATCTGATTATATCACTAGAAAAGTTGCGGATAAGTTAAATTCTTTATTTAAATCTGATCGTGAATCTTATGAAAAGTTCTGGGATGATATTAATCCATTTATTAAGTTTGGATCGATCAAAAACGCAAAATTCTATGATAAAGTATCTAATATCATACTATATAAAACAATTAATGATCAGTATGTAACTACGGAGGAATACCTTGCTAACCTTGAAGGTAAATTAGAAAATCAAGTTTACTACGTTACTGACCAAATTCAACAGGCACAATATATAAAAATGCTTAAAGCGCATGATTTAGATGCTGTTATCCTAGACCATACAATTGATTCTGCTTTTATCTCTCATGTGGAATCTAAAAAAGAAGGACTAAGTTTTAAAAGAGTAGATTCAGATATTGCCGACCTTATGAAGGATACAGATGATTCTGTTAGTGAAGAAGAACAAAAAAATCAAACCGAGGCTATTACAAATGTATTTAAGGAAGCTTTAGGTAAAGACTCCCTTAAAATTAATATTGAAAGCCTTAAGTCAGAAGATGTTGCCGGTATGATTACTTTGTCTGAAGATAGTCGCCGTATGCAAGATATGATGAAAATGTACAGCATGGATGGGCTAAATATGAATGCTATGCCTACTGAAGAAACACTAGTACTAAATAAAAAGCATAGCTTGATTCAGTATATTCTTGAAAATAAGGATAATAAATCTGATTTATTAAATATGATTGCTCAGCAGGTTTATGACTTAGCACTTCTTACGCATAAGACATTACCACCTGAAGATATGAGTCAATTTATAAAACGTAGTAACGATATAATGAATCAATTAATTAATGAAAAATAATTTGCAAAAGCCGAGGAATAAAATTCCTCGGCTTTATTGTTAGACTTTGCTATATCAATTTAATCTCCTAATTGTTCATACCACTTCACGCCAGTTGATTTTAGTAGAATATATGTAATTATATTTAAAAAACCATATAGTGAAATTAGTAATATTGAAGTCTCCACAGTGTTTATTTCTAATTGGTATATTGTATATACAGTTATCCCAGCAATTAAAGAGCCAATCATCATCGTGTAAAACACATTGAAATTTTGTTTGACTGCTTTTTGTTCGTTATCCCAGTTAAGTTTTGGACTATATAAATCAAACATAATTCCTATCATTGAAATAAATAAAATACCTAATAAGCTTGTTATAAGTATCAATAATGCTATAGGGATATTAACGCCAAAGGCTAATATGCTTACTATTAGTACTGTACCTATGCCTATCAAACCAATTATAGATCCGGCAAAAACCTTCGCAGCTATTTGAATGCCATAGCTTACAGGTATAAATTTATTAACATAGTAGTTTTGTCCTTCCCTTGAAATAGCTGTAGATGCAATGGAGTTAGTCGAAGTTATAAATATTGCAATGGCAAAACCTATGGCTATTACTAAAGAACCATTTGTTTGTTGCATGTTTATAACCACTTCTCTTAAATTCTGCAAACCTCCGGGCTGAGAAAAAGCTGGAATTAGGAAAAAAATTGGCCATATAAAACTCATTAGAATACAATTTAGAAAATAAGTAGGTGTTCTAAACAACAATTTAAGTTCGTTAGTTGTGTAGGATATTATAACTGCCTTGCTTTTTGTATTATTCTTTAGGACTTCTTTCGTTAATAGACGCTTCTTTGAGTTTGATTGTGATAACCCTAGAATACCTTTAAAATACAATCGTTCTGATAGATATAAAAATACACCGAAGATTAAAGAAGTGATTCCTATAAAAATTATCATGTTTAACATGCCGGCCATGTAATTATAATTTACTAAACCTTGGATGGCAAAATTCAAACCTGGAAATAAGCTTGAAATCACAGCTGCCAGTGAGTTGCTTCCTTCTAATAACATTTGTTCTATTGCTTCTGGGTCTGATAAAGCCCCTGTTAAATTTCTTTGCATTACTATGTTAAATCCTATACCAATAATTAATGCACTAATTCCCCCTAATAACTTTAGGAAATCTTTATTTCTACCAATATTTGAGAACCTCATTATAATCATAACAATAAAAGAGGCAAAAACAAGGGGCACTACAGGTACGATTAAAAATGTTATTAAGGCAGAAAAATAATATAAAATACCGGCGCTGGTTTTTACACCATACATGATTAAAATTGGTGCAAGAACAATAAGCGCGGTCAAATATTCATATAACACGACTTGAATAAACTTAGCGCTAATAATCTCATATGGTTTTATGGGTAAGGGTAATAAGTTTTCCGTATCCTTTGAAAAATAGAAAGCACTTATTATGTAAAAGAAGCCAAAAAAGAAAATTATTGAGCTGCTAATGACTACTCCTAAGCTTAATAACAACGCTTCTTGTTGTACTTCTATTAGCACATCGAAAATTTTAGATAGATAAAAAATGAAATTTCTTACTACAGGTACTAAAATAATTCCAACAATAGCCATTAAAATTAATGACCTTCTACTTTTTTTATTTGATAAAATTATTGAATTGATTATATCTTTTAAAAATATTTTTGTTAATGTAAATATATTATTCATGTTCTGTCATCTCCAAAAACATTTTTTCTAAGGAGTCATTACTTTTAAAATGTTCTTTTATTTCTTCCATTTTCCCACAGAACAGAATTTTTCCTTTATTAATAATTGCTACTCTATCGCAAATTCTTTCTGCTACATCAAGTACATGGGTTGAAAAGAACACTGTTTTATTTGACTGTACATGCTCTTTCATCATTTCTTTTAACACATAAGAGGATTTTGGATCTAATCCTGTCATAGGCTCATCTAATATCCATACCGGTGGTTCATGTATTAGGGCACCCATTACAACAATTTTTTGACGCATACCATGGGAATAACTCTGTATTTGATCTCCTAAAGCATCTGTCATAGAAAATCTTTTAGACATACTTTCAATTCTTTCTAACCTTAAATCAGAAGGCACGCCATATATATCAGCCATAAAATTTAAGTACTCTATTCCTTTTAGTCGCAAAAACATATTTGGCGTGTCAGGAACAAAACCAAATTGTTTTTTTGCTTCTACTGTTTGGCTTACAATATCTTTTCCATTTATTTTAATACTTCCTGAATCTGGTTTTAAGATTCCTGTAATCATTTTTATCGAAGTTGTTTTCCCTGCCCCGTTTGGTCCTAAGAAACCAAAAATTTCTCCCTCTGGAATCACGACATTTAAATTGTCTACTGCTTTTTCCACACCAGTGTAACTTTTATTCACATTTGTTATTTCTATCATGACTGACCTCCCATTTCGAATAGCTACGTAAAAGACTATAGCAATATTATAGTGCATTTATTGTTTTTTTACTATTATTTGATTGATTTTATGAGCAATTTAAATATACTTTTACAAACAAAAAAAGAAGGGAGTTTAATTCCCTTCTTTCAATACGCTATATTTTATTATCCTAAAAATGAGTTAAGCATCCAAATATTTTTCTCATATTTAGCTAAGCTTCCTACAGCCATATCTACTGTAACTTCATCTTCGTATTCTCCTGCAACGCCAGCACCTTTTCTTAATTCTTGAGCCAAGAAACTAAAGTCTTCTAAAAGTGTTTGGCATACATCTTCACTTGAATACTTTTGACTTGGTATTTCTTTCAGCTGCGCAACCTCTAAGTAATCTTTCATAGTTGCTAAAGGTCTATGTCCTAGTTGTAATACTCTCTCAGCAACTTCGTCAATTTCAGCTGCTACTCCATCATATAATTCTTCTAATTTTGCATGTAACTGAAAGAAACTTTTCCCTTCAATGTTCCAATGGTAGTTGTGTAACTTCGTATAAAGTACATGCAGATTCGCTAAATAAATATTTAAACCATCTGCAATCTCTTTTCTTCCTTTTTCTTGAATTCCAATATCTACTTTCATTATGACTCCTCCTTAATATTTTATAAGTTTTATTTGCTATATACTATATATATCCATAGATTTATTTTTTAAACATAGTTTTTTAAAATTTTGCTTAGTAATTTCTTATACTTTGTTTATATTTTCTTTACAAATCTTTATTCCTACTTTATTTTTAACTTCTATACTAACATTAGCCTAATTAAAAAGAATTTTGTTAGGAATTTGTGTTTCCTGTACATTCGTGTCGAATTATACTATAATATGCGTCAAGGAGGAGTTATTTATGACAAGCACAATCAAAAATTTCTACTTATTGCTTTTCTTTATATTTTCATTGTTCATAATGGAAACTATATTCAGACTTGCCACCTTCGGTGAACTCTTTACATATGGTTTTATGTTATCTCTAATTTTTTCTCTAATAATCAGTACGTTATTCTTTATGTTTTGTAGTTTTTTCAGTAAAAAAATTAACTTTATATTATCATTAATACTTATATTGGGCACTACTATTATCTATGTATCACAACTAATTTACTACAATGTATTTCGTACTTTTTACACGCTATATTCAGCAGGGAATGGCTTGCAAGTTCTAGATTTCTGGAGGGATATATTACAAGTTATTACACAAAATTTATTATGGATTATATTACTTTTTTTACCTCTGCTTTTCTTTTTTATTTTCAAAAACAGCTATTTTACATTTTCAAAATTGCAGTTTAAATATAGTATTTTATTTATTCTTCCTATAGTAGGTATTTACCTTATTGGATTATTAACACTTTCTGCTGATGGGAAAGGGTTAAATTCGGCTCACAGTTTATACTACACAAGTAGTAATCCTGCACTCTCAACTGAAAAACTTGGTCTCTTAACAACTATGCGCCTTGATGTTCAAAGGAGTGTAACAGGTTGGTCTCCATCTTATGAAATAACTTCTAACCCCATTCCTACAGAACCAGATATAGAATATGATGCTATGGAAGATGATGAATACGATTATAACGTAATGGATATTGATTTTAAATCTTTAATGGAAAACGAGTCTAATAGCGAAATTAAGCAAATGCACCAATACTTTAAAAATGTATCCCCTACACAAAAAAATGAATACACTGGAAAATATGCTGATTATAATCTTATACTAATTACCGCTGAAGCTTTTTCACCAATGGCGGTTAGAAAAGATATTACACCGACACTTTATAAGATGGTTCATGAAGGCTATAACTTTACCAATTTCTACGTCCCTCTTTGGGATGTCAGTACTTCCGATGGGGAGTATGTTGCCCTAACTAGCTTAATTCCCAAAAGTGGCGTTTGGAGTTTTAGAGAATCTTCAAATATTGAACTTCCCTTTGTTATGGGAAATCAATTAAAAAATGCAGGCTATAAAACAATGGCATACCATAACCACACCTACTCATTTTACAGACGAGATTTATCTCACCCTAATATGGGATATGATTATAAAGGTATCGGAAATGGTTTAGATGTAGAAGAAATTTGGCCGGCATCAGACCTTGAAATGATGGAAGTTTCTGTTGGTGAATATATAAATGATGTCCCTTTTCACGCATATTATATGACTGTGAGTGGGCATCTTCAATATAACTTTATGGGAAACAATATGGCAGCTAAAAATAGACACTATGTAGAAGATTTACCTTATTCTGAACAAGGCAGGGCTTATTTAGCTACACAAATTGAACTTGATAAAGCTTTAGATCATTTATTAAATGAGTTAGACAAAGCTGGTGTCGCTGACAATACGCTTATTGCATTAAGCTCTGACCATTATCCTTATGGTCTTGATCATGAAGTAATCGACGAGTTGACTGGTCATTATGTGGAAAGAGATTTTGAATTGTATCGTAGTCCCTTCATCCTGTATACGCAAAATATGGATTCAAAAACAATTGATAAGCCGGTTTCAAGTTTAGATATAATTCCCACACTTTCAAATTTATTAGGACTTGAATATGACTCAAGACTTTTAATGGGAAATGATATGTTTTCCGATGCAGATCCATTAGTTATTTTTAGGAACCATAGCTTTATTACTGAAAAAGGATATTACAATGCCGAGACAGAAGAATTTATTTCTACTAATAGTGCTACAGTAGACGAAGATTACATTGAAAGAATGTTAAATATTGTTGGTAGTAAATTTTACTATTCTGCAAAAATACTTGATACTGATTACTATAGCATTGTATTAGAAGGTATTGAATAACATAAAAAAATATTGTTGATTCCTTAAATCAAAAGCGTAGTTAATGTAATTTAATACATTTAACTACGCTTTTTTAAATTTACCTGTCTATCTTTTTGTTCTTTTATTTCTACCTTTATTATTTCTTTTATTGTTTTTATCATTTTTATTTTTTATGGTTTTCGTTTTCTTATCATTACGTCCGTTACGCCTATTATTATTTTTATGGTCATTTTCTATTGCCTGCTTATTTTGTCTTGGTGGTTTTATTAAACAATCTTTACCAAAACCAATTAAATCTGTTCTGCCAGCCTTTACTAAGGCTTCATGAACTAAATGATAATTTTGTGGCTTTCTATACTGGATCAAAGCCCTTTGCATGGATTTTTCATGATATGACTTTGGTACATATACTTTTTTCATCGTTCTTGGGTCTAATTCTGTATAGTACATACAGGTTGATAAAGTTCCCGGTGTTGGATAAAAATCTTGAACCTGCTCAGGCATATATCCTAAGTCTCGTAAATACTCTGCAAGTTCAACTGCTTCCTTAAGGGTAGATCCTGGATGGCTAGACATTAAGTAGGGTACAAGAAATTGATTCATACCTAAATCTTCATTAATTTTATGATACTTTTTAACAAATCGATTATAAACCTCTTTTTGTGGTTTACCCATTTTCTCTAATACATTAGGTGAAATATGTTCCGGTGCGACTTTTAGTTGCCCACTAATATGATGCTCACATAACTCTTTAAAAAAGGCATCATCTTTGTCATGAATCAGGTAGTCATATCGTAAACCAGAACGAATAAATACTTTCTTTACTTTTGGAAGTCGGCGTAGCTTTCTTAACAGCTTAAGATAGTCCTTATGGTCAATCTTTAACTGTTTACAAGGGTTTGGAAATAAACATTGTTTGTCCTTGCACACCCCATGCTTTACCTGTTTTTCACAAGCTGTATGCCGAAAATTAGCTGTTGGTCCCCCTACATCATGAATATAACCTTTAAAATCCGGCTCCCATACCATCTTTTCTGCTTCAGTCATAATCGACTGATGACTTCGAGACTGGACTGCTCTTCCTTGATGAAAGGTTAAAGCACAGAAATTGCAGCTACCAAAACATCCTCGATTACTAATTAAACTAAATTTTACTTCTTTTATTGCGGGTATTCCTCCACGCTTTTCATACATAGGATGATAGGTTCTCATATAAGGAAGGGAATATACACTGTCCAGTTCCGATTGGCTCATAGGCTCATGGGGTGGATTTTGTACTACATAGTAGTTTCTATAGGGTTCTATTAAAGGCTTACCTACAATTGCGTCCATATTATTATATTGCTTCATAAAACTTTCTGCATATCGGCTTTTTGATTCAAGTATCTCATCATAATGGGGTAAAATAATCGGTTTATAGGGTCTTTCTTTATCCTTTGTCTTATAAACTGTTCCTTTTATAAAGGTTA
Organism: Serpentinicella sp. ANB-PHB4; assembly: GCF_031432315.1. Taxonomy (NCBI): domain Bacteria; kingdom Bacillati; phylum Bacillota; class Clostridia; order Peptostreptococcales; family Natronincolaceae; genus Serpentinicella; species Serpentinicella sp. ANB-PHB4. The sequence continues at coordinate 145,750 of NZ_JAVKGO010000002.1, read as the reverse complement.
TTTCTGATATAGGCAGTCCACTTTCTAAAGCCTCTGCTATTTCGATAATCTGACGCTCCCCCATACCATAAACAATTAAATCTGCTTTAGCGTCTAAAAGAATGGAACGTCTAACCTTATTACTCCAATAATCGTAGTGAGCAAATCTTCTTAGACTTGCTTCTATCCCACCTAAAATAATTGGTACATCACTATAAGCCTCTTTAATGCGATTTGAGTAAACTATGGATGCACGATCTGGGCGTAGCCCCCCTTGTCCACCTGGGGAATATAGATCGTCCTTTCTTCTTTTTTTTGCAACTGTATAATGATTCACCATAGAATCTATATTGCCAGCCGTTACAAGAAATCCTAGTTTGGGTTTTCCTAGTACTTTAAAATCTTTATTGTCCTGCCATGAGGGTTGTGCAATAATACCGACTCTATAGCCTCTATTTTCTAATATTCTCCCGATAACTGCTACTCCAAATGATGGGTGGTCTACATAAGCATCTCCGGAAACAAGAACAAAATCAAGTTCCTCCCATCCTCTTTCTTTCATTTCCGTTTTATTTATAGGTAAAAACTTTGTCATTCAATCAGTCCTTTAAGTCAATTGTACTTATACTATGTTCAGATACAAATTTAATTATCCCTTATTCTAAGCTATAATTCAACAGTATTTAAGCCTTTAATATACAAATAAAAGCTACGAATGAATTCGTAGCTTTAGTATTGAATCGACCATTAATTCGTTTTAGTTTTATATTATTGCTTTTTGCGATACGATTTCACCATCTTTTAACTGCAATAAATTGGTTCCATATTGTGCCGCATCCTTAGAGTGCGTTACTTGAATAAGGGTTTTTCCGAAATCTTTGTTAATGCTTTTAAACAGTTTCATAATATCATTACCACTTTTTGAATCGAGATTTCCTATAGGTTCATCTAAAAGGATGATTTCAGGTTCAAAAATTAAGGCCCTTGCAATTGCAACTCTTTGCTGTTGTCCTCCAGAAAGTTCCCTAGGTGTTACTTTTCTTTTATGGGCCATTTCTGTTACTTCTAGTAATTTATCTAACTTACTTTTATAATCTTTTATTTTTTTACCATCTAATATTAAGGGAAGCATAATGTTATCTTCAACCGTCAGATTAGGCACAAGATTATAAAATTGAAAAACAAAGCCAATTTCTCTTTTCCTCATTAAACTCTTTTCTTTTTCCTTCAAAGTACCTAAGTTTTTATCGTTTACAATCACTTGCCCACTGGTAGGTTTGTCTAGTCCTCCTAATAAATATAGCAGTGTTGATTTCCCACAACCGGAAGGCCCCATAATCGATAGAAATTCTCCTTTGTTTACGGAAAAAGTTAGATCTTTTAATACTGCTATATTTTCTTTCCCTATTTTAAACGCTTTATATAAACTTTGTACTGATATTGATTTCATTGTTATTTCCCCCCTACTCGTATTTGATTTCTTCTATAACTGATAGTTTTTTATTTCTAAAGATTACTGGTAGTGTTGCTACAAAGAAAATAATAATTGACGCAACAAAGAAGTAAATCATCGAACTTAATTCAAATTGGATCTCCATTGGAAGACCAATAAGCCTGGTAAACTTACTGACTAGGGACACTGCTAAATAACAATAAGGGATTAAAATAGCTATGGCCCAAATAACGCAAATAAATGATTCGGACATTATCATATAAGCCCTTTGTTTTGTTGTCATCCCAATAGAACTTAATATAGCCAACTCTTTTTTACGCTGTATAAAGCTAATAATCATATTATTAATTGCGCCTAACGCCCCTATAACAACAGCCATCAAAGAAAATATGCTCAATAGATCCATTAGCTGTTTGTTTTGTTCTAAGTTCAAATCTCTAGCCTCTTCAAAGGTCCAAGGCGTACCACCAAATTCTCTAACCATTCCCTCAATGTCAGACTTTACTTCATCAGGCGCTACTAAAGTATTGAATACAATATCCTGAGAAGTATGAAAATTAAAGTCTTCTTTTATTTTACCGCTATTTATATAGAAGAAATTACCAGTAAAGTACAACCCACCGTCAAAAGTTCCTAAAACTTTATAATCATGAGTCCAGCCGTTTATTGTTAGTTTAACGTGATCACCTTCACTTACACCACTTCTATCTGCTAAGGAAGTTGTCACCATAACCACCCTATCATCACTGTTTTCAAATTCTGAAAACAATGCAGCATCTCTTCCTGAATTAAACTCAAAATAATGATTATAGTTTTTATACTTACTAGGGTCCATTCCAATAACTAATGTATTTGCATCCTCTATTTTTGCATCTGTAAAAAATATTTGCTGAATTGAGTTAGCATCAATGTTCGGGTTTTCCTTAAGTTTCTCTACAAGTAATTCTCTAGAGCTGTATTCGTTTATTCTAAAATCTCGAATAGATATGTCAAAATCAATGCTTGTAAAGGCATCTATAACAATTCCCTTAAGACTAGTGGCGGCAGAATTTATGAGAACCATTGCTAGTATGGAAATAATTAAAAGGGTCACATTTCCCCTTAAAGCTCTAGAACTTCTAGTATTATTTATTGCTAAACCAGTAACTTTAAATATGCCTTTAATCCTATGAAAAATAAAATCCGTCACAACATCCATTAGCTTTGGATAGGTCATAATTAAACCAACCAGAGAAATTAATAGTAAAAATGGGCTAATATCTACAGCCCAGTTCGGACTTAATATATTAATTGTAATAACAGCAATTAATATTACACTACCTATAGCAAACTTAATCCAACCTTGTTCCTTATCTGTGTCAACACTATTTAATATAACGTCTTTCACTTCATATTTATCAGTTTTAAATATAGGAATGGTACAAGATGCAATTGATATAACAAATGCAAACATAAGTCCATACATAATGAAGGCATGATTAAATGTAAAGGCGTCTACTATACCGTAATCCCTTAGTGGTGAAAGTAGATAATGAATCAGGTAAAGTATCCCTATACCAAATCCGCTTCCTAGGACGCCTCCAAGAATTCCATAAAAAGCACTTTCTAAATACAGCACTTTCTTAATATTACCCCTGGTGGCTCCTTGACTAAAAAATGTACCTATCACAGGGAGTCTTTCTGTAATTGTTAATTTAAAAGATCCATATATAATAACACTACTCATCAGTACAACAATGACAAGCATGGCATAAAACAATCCGGTTATTTGCTCTAATTGATCTAATATTACTTCTTCATCAAATAACTCTGTTGCCTTAAAATTAGGGTTTGATTCATTAAAGGTTGTAATACTTTCCTTTATATTTTCTTCCGTACCCTCTGCTAAAATAAAATTATATTTTCCCGAGGCGCCTAACTGTTCTTCTAAGAAATCATAGGGTGTTATTACTGCAAAATCATTTTTTTGGTCAGGATAAAACAAACCGGTATTTGCGCTAATACCTACAACTGTTAATGATAGATTTTCACCATTAATAATGATGTCTATATTGTCACCTTCTTTAACAGTTAAGTCATTGCTAATTCTTTGTGAAATAATCGCTTTATTTCCAGAAAAAGTATTCCAGTTGGGTTTTTCTATTAACTCATTTTTATTTATATACGCTAGCTCCCTTGAATGAATAATGACATTCTCCATATTGTCAGTGTCCATTAGTCCGTTGACTACTAGACTTGGTTGTATACCTGTAATCCCTTTTTCCTGGAGATCATCAATAGCATAAAAACGGTTTTTTTCCGTTGTTGTAATCATCACTTCTTTTCCTTCAAAACTTTGAAGAATAGGCTTTGTAAAGCTCTCTATTGCTGATTGTACTGCTCCCATACTCCCTATAAATAAGCCAGTACTAACTGCAATTGCAAAGATTAATAATATTAATCTTGCTTTCTTTTCAAACATCGATTTTAATATGTATTTAACAAAAATTTTCAATACACATGCCTCCCACAATCATTTTCCAGTAATTTATATTATTTCCATGTCGCCTATTTATTTTACTACATTATTCTTATAAATAGAATAACGTTTATTTAAATTTTAAAAAAACTCGGGTTTTATCCCGAGTTTTTAGCCTACATCTAATGATTCACTTCGTATGGCCAGCTATTAATGCCGCCTAAATCATAAACATTATTATATCCCTTCTTGAGTAGCATATTTGCCGCTGTTCTACTTCTATTTCCAGATCTACAGTAAATAATGATTTTCTGATCTTTTTTTGGTATTTTTCTACCTACTTCTGATTCTAACACATGTAGTGGGATTAAAGTGCTCCCATCAATATGTTTTTCATTATACTCTTCAACCGTTCTTACATCCAACAGAACGATGTCTTTATTCTGTTCCAGTTGATTTTTAGCTTCTTCAGGTGACATCCGTTCATACCCACTTTCTGTCTTGTTATTATTATATAAATAGAAACCTAGTACTAATACGATTATAATGATAACCCATCTATTCAAAAAACCATCCCCTTATATTATTATATTATAATTATACGATATATGTAATAATAGCATAATTGATATAATTTATCAAGTAATGTCTCTTATCAACAAAGAAGATGACCTAATAGGTCATCTTCTAAGATCATTTTTAAATCTATTGTTCTTTTCATTTACTCCATTTGAAAACTTCCACAGTCTGTTGCCTCTTGGTTTTTGGCATGACTTTCATGCTTTACTACATTTATATGGTCTAAACTACAGTAAGATTCTTTTTTTGCATGGTATTTACATTCGTCTACTGTACACCCAATACTTTTATTCATTTTCATACTAATCCCTCCTTTACAAAAGTTTATGGACTGTTAAATCCATATAAATATTCTTTGTAATTAATTAAGTTTTATACGAGTATAAAAAATCATACTTTACTTAATAAAGTTATTTTACTTGGGAAGAATTTAATTATACTTAAAGGATTTTAATGAATTGAGCCATTTATTTGACTTCTTATTTAAATTTTAATAAAGCTATAAATATGTTCTTAGTTAATATATTGTATAAAATAAAGTAATTATACAATTTTTTCACTTAATTTGTTATAATGATTTAAATAATGCAATATGCAATATATACAAGTATTTTATTTTAATATTTCATATTTTTTTAGGAGGCTACAAATGACTATATCTATTTTTGGACATACAAATCCTGATACCGATTCTGTATCTTCAGCAATCGCACTTTCAGATTTATTAAACCAACTTGGGCTCGATACAATACCCTACGTTTTGGGAAATATAAGTAAAGAAAGTAATTACGTTCTTGATTATTTTAAACTTTCCAGGCCTTCATACCTGCCTGATGTTAAAGTTCAGGTTCGTGATTTACAATATGATTTTTCTAATGGTATTTCACCTAAGAACTCGATTCTTTCTACATATAACCATATGAAAGCCAATGCATTAGAAACAGTTGGTGTTGTGGATCACGAAGATAAGTTACTAGGTATTATAAGTATGAAAGATATCGCTATGGGTGTTATTGAAGGTGAATATTATCATTTGCAAACTTCACTGCAAAATTTAATCAATGATCTTGATGGGCGAGTTCTATATTCAAATAGAGAGTTTGTTGATGGAAAAGTTTCTGTCATGGCTTATTACTACGAAACTGATGAAGATCACCTTGGCGAAGACGATATTATAATTGTAGGAGATAGATACCATATTATTGAATATGCCATTTCCTGTAAAGTACAACTCATTATCATAACCGGTGGTAAAGAAATTCCTCAAAAGTATATTGACTTAGCAAAAGAAAATGGCGTTACAATGATTTTGGTTCCAAAGGATACTTACTTTATTTCAAAAATTATCAATATGAGTAACTTTACTAGTCAGATAATGCGTAAGAATAACATAATACAGTTTACAGAAAGTGAATATTTAGAAGAAGTTAAGGAAGAACTACACCATAGCCACTTTAGAAATTATCCTGTAACAGATAGTCAAAATAAATTTTTAGGGTTTATTAACCGTAAACATATTATGAATCCGACAAAGAAAAAGGTTATTCTAGTTGATCATAATGAATATAGTCAAAGTGCAGAAGGTCTTGAAGAATCAGAAATTTTAGCAATTGTTGATCATCATAAAATTGGAGATATCTCAACTTCTATACCGATTAACTTTAGAAATAGACCTGTTGGTAGTACTTGTACTATCGTCTATTGGATGTATAGAGAATATAATGTAGAAATTCCTTTTAAAATTGCAGGTGCTTTATTATCTGGTATTTTATCTGATACTTTACTTTTTAAGTCCCCTACAACAACAGACATGGACAAAAAAGCTGCTAATAAACTAAATGAAATCTTGAATTTAAATATAGATGATTTTGCTATGGATATGTTTAAATTTGGTACATCTTTAGAGGGACAAACAATTCCAGAGATTTTCCATAAAGACTTTAAGGAATTCCATTTAGACACTTATAAAACTGGTATAAGTCAAGTATTTACTTTAGATATTGATCATGTCTTTAATAAAAAAGATGAATTTATGACTTATATACAGGACATCCACAAAAGAAAAGAATATGATATCACCTTAGTGTTAATAACTGATATTTTAAAAGAAGGCTCCTATTTACTATATCAATCAAAACATCATAGTATCATATCATCAGCCTTTGATGTTAGTACAGAGCAAGGAGCATTTGCTGAAGGTATTGTTTCTAGGAAGAAACAGGTTATCCCTAAATTATTGGACACAATCCAATTAATAAAATAAAGCAGTAAAAAAGCAGACTATTTTTTAAAATAGTCTGCTTATTACTGTAAAATACTTTTTCTAATTTAATGATTATTATGGTTCCGATCATGTAGCACTTGATCTATAACAATGACCAGGGCTAACATAAAGGGTTGGTCTTCATCATCAGCAATATCTGTCATGTATGTATCTGCGAAGGATAACCATTTCTTATTGACTGATGCCACATACTTGCCGTTTTTTGTGATTTCAAAATTATGGCTAAAAAAGTCACCGGACATTCCATAGTTCCTGTGCTACTAGTAATAGTAAATTTAGGTTTAAAGAAAGTAAACGCTTTCTTTACCATTGCCATATGTTTTCCCTGGTGAAAAATATTATACTCCGGTAAAAAACGAAGTAGCTTTTGTTCTATCGCTATTAGTTCATTCCCAGCTAAATCTTCTAACTTTAATTTATCTCCGAGAGCAAAAACCTTTCCCCTTACAATAAATTGTGGTTCATCATTTTCATCTTTGATGGTAAAGTTATCCCCAAAACTAAATATCTTTTGTCTTATTTTATATTTCAATATGATCACGCTCCATACTTAATCTTAATAAGTATATTATACAGTATATTTACTATGTTTTGGGTCCTAATAGTTCACCCATTATATAGAAAGTAGAAAGTAATTAATAATGATGATACAATATTGATAATAAAAATTTAAGGGGGATTCTATGGACTTGGATCGAGTAGCACTTCTTGTGGAAGATGATGGAGATATTTGTGAACTTGTGAAAATTGTTTTAAGATCAGAAAACATTGAACTTGATATAGCATATGATGGTCAAATTGGTTTAGAAAAAGCGTTAAATAATAAATACCACCTTATTATTTTAGATGTTATGCTTCCAAAAATAGATGGATGGACCTTATGTGAAAATATAAGAAATGATTCTAAGAGTAATGATGTTCCAATTATTATGCTAACCGCAAAGGACCGAGAATCAGATAAGGTATATGGACTTGAAATTGGTGCTGATGATTATATATCTAAACCCTTTAGCCCTAGAGAGTTTTTAGCAAGAGTGAAAGCACTTCTAAGGCGATCTTCTAAATATAACCCCCAAGAAAATCAATTAACATTCGGAAATCTAACGGTTAATTTAAATAAATATCAAGTTCTACTAAATAAAAAAAACATTTCATTAACCCCAAAAGAGTTTGAACTTTTATATACACTGGCATCTCATAAAGGTCAAATTTTTACCCGACAGCAATTGCTTGAAAAAATATGGGGATATGAATATTTTGGTGAAGAACGTACTGTTGACGAGCATGTTAAAAGAATAAGAAAAAAGTTAACCCAAGAAAGTCGCCATAAATACATACACACGGTTTGGGGGGTAGGTTATAGGTTTGATGTTTAAAAAAATGATTTTAAAAAGAACTGGTAGTCTATTTTCTAGAATTTTGCTGTCACATATTATTATTATCGGCATAACACTTTTCACAATTAGTTTATTATTTTTTAATCTTGTGGAAAAATATTTTTTTAGCTTAAGAGAATGGGAACTAGTAGAAGATGCGAATAAAGCTATCGCTCTAGTTACTGAAGATTACGAAGATCGTAATTATGCCGAACTTGAAAAAACAGCTTCAGTTTTATCCGCCTCTATGAATTCTAACCTGCGAATTATCGATCCTCGCATTGATTCTTCTTATAGCAGTACTATCATACCTATTCCTTCCGATGAACAAAGTGAAGCGCTAACTGGATTAGGATATTATGAAATTAATAATGTTTTAATGGGAAATACATTATTTAAAAAGCAATATGGACCAAATATGCAAAGATTGATGGTCGCTATGCCTATAGTTTCATCTAATGAAGATTTTTCTGAATCAGGAGAAGCATCTACTATAGGAATGTTAACTTTAAGTACACCTATTGCTGCAATTGAAACTACAATATCTAGAGTAACTAGATTGATTATATATTCTTCTTTATTTGCTGTAACCGTAGCTTTAGCCTTAGCTTTATTTTTATCAAAGACAATTTCAAAACCTTTAAAAGCAATGGCGCTCTCGGCTCAAGAGTTGTCTAAAGGTAATGCCTATAACAAAGTAGACGTAAGTACTGCTGGTGAGATAGGAGATTTAACTATTGCCTTTAATAAAGTTATCGAGGAAACTGAAAATACAGTAAATGAACAAAAGAACCTTCAAGCCTTACAAGACAAGCTAATTGCTAATGTCTCCCATGAGTTTCGTGTTCCACTGACATCTATACAGGGCTATACAGAATCGATGTTAGAAGGATTTGTTAAAGAAGAAGAAAAAGAAAAATGTTTACATACCATTTTAAACAATGCATTACACTTAAATCACCTTGTTGAAGATCTTTTAAAATTATCTAGTATGGAAAAAGGTTATACAAACTTAAACTTTAAACCGATTTACCCAAAAGCAATACTTAATAGAGCAATTTACAGTATTAAGTCTAAATCTGATGGTAAAAATATATCTATTACAGTTTTTCTTAATGAAGAAATACCATATATCTTTGCTGATGAAAATAGGCTATATCAAATTTTAATCAATTTACTTGACAATGCCATTGCTTATACACAAGAAGGTGGACATATTGAATGCTCAATACGAACAGAAGATGACTTACTTGTATTTGCAATATCTGATAATGGCATTGGTATTAATAGAAAAGATTTGCCTTATATTTGGGATCAGTTCTATATGGCGGATAGTTCAAGAAATAGAGCAAACAAGAGACATCGTGGTCTTGGTTTATCTATCGTAAAAGAATTGGTTAAATTGCATGGTGGGGAAATTAATGTAGAGAGTAAAATTGGTGAAGGGAGTACATTTTATATAAAACTTCCTACTTATAAAAAAAGTAGCTAAGGAAACTTTCGCTAGGAAACCCTAGGTTTCCTTCGGCAACAGTTATGCTGACTGAGCCCCGCCCTTACTACGACAGAGGATTTTATCCCCTATAACCTCTATTTTTTATATAGTAGAAAAGCAGAACTTTCCTACTATATAAAAAAAAAATTATACCCCTAGTTTGTTACTCTAGGGGTATAGAATGGGAGGCTTTTCTAATTAGTCTTCTTCAGGATCAACAGGTGGCTCATCAGGTCCTGGTTCTTCTGCTGGTACTCCTCCTGGAACCTGATCCATATTCTCATCAATAGCTTCGCACCCGATAACGAATATAGAACCAATCATTAGTATCATAGATAGTAAAATCATCAATTTCTTTTTCATTTTCTATCCCTCCTAATTATTTATACTCTAACTATAACAAGGATTTTTCAATAATTTTTAACCCTTTTTTAAACTTTTTGTAAACTTATATTTAAAATGTATCCCGACCTTAAGTGACATTTTGTTTTATACTAACCTATAATAATGTAAGTAATTTTCTCATTTAAAAAGATATAAGATGATCTCTAGATTTAAACCTAGAAATCACCTTTTAATATACATACTGCTGCACTAAGCTTTATAATAGTATTTTATAAGCTTCCATCCCTAACCAATCAGGGCCAAAAACTAATCCTAGTATGGCGATTATAATTAAAAACCCACCAAAAACAATTGAAAATACACCGGATATGCCAAAATTAATTAACGTATCTATTATATTATCTCCCAGAGATTGCTCAGAAAATATGAAAACACCAAATGATATACTAAGTAAACCTAAAAATATTACTGCTATAAGTAATATATATCTTAGATCCATAAATGGACTTATGTAGTCTGAAAAATATAAAATTACAAATATAAAAACTAAAATAAGTATAATAGAAATTATGATGCTTCTTTGCATTTTTACCCTCCTTACGCAAGTGCTTCTATGTTAACCAATCTTATTAAAATTAAACTTCTCTACTTATTCTCATACATTAAATAATTCAACAATGTAACTCATATGTGTAGATATAAAAAAAGAAGGTTTTTGTTTTAACCTCCTTTTTAATCTTATTTCTTCCTTTATTTCGTTAGTATTTAAATTTAGTAATACTATTTTGCAACTCTGAAACAATTAATTTATCTAGTTCTTGACTTAATTTAACTACTTCTTTATCCGTTAGTTCATCTTTCTTTTGGATGACTGTATTAAGCTTTTGTTTAAGCATATTAATATTATAATCTTCCATAAATTTATCCCCCTGTATTATTTTTATTGTCTTTTTCCCACATATTTATTTGATAAATATAGCCAAACCTACTAGTTTAGCATCTGCAAAATAACATTTGGTATCTTTTCTAAGGGTACTTGTCTTTCCACTGCCCCTAAGTCGTAAGCCGCTTTTGGCATCCCATAAATAACCGAACTTTTCTCATCCTGTCCAATTGTTTTAGCACCAAGTTTTAGTAAACTATATAGCCCTTTAGATCCATCTTTTCCCATACCTGTAAGAATAATCCCCAAACTTTCTTTATGTCCTATACCCACTATCGAATCAAAAAAAACATCTACAGAAGGCCTATGGCCATTAATTTTTTCATTTTGATTTAATTCAACTTTTAGTACTTCTCTCGTTTTTTTTACTTTTAAATGATAATCGCCCGGTGCAATTAACACTTGTCCTGGTTTTATTAAAGTCCCATTTTCCGCTTCTAATACATCTAGTACACTTATTTCATTTAGTCGGTTCGCGAATATTTTAGTAAATGTTTTTGGCATGTGCTGAACCACTACAATTCCCGGAACGGTTTTAGGAAGATTTTTAATAATATATGATATAGCCTCTGTTCCTCCAGTTGATGCGCCAATTGCAATTAAACTTATTTTTGTGGTACTTCTTTTTAAATTATTTTTTTCTGTTTTTAATAAATCTAAATTAACTGTTGAAGCCATCTTTATTTTAAAAATTAATTCCTGCATAAATACATCTGCATTTTTTCCTGATGGTTTATCGATAAAATCAACAGCCCCACTATTTAATGCTTCAAAAACTTTTTCACTTGCACTACTAATAACTACCGTCGGTAATGGATATTGTGGCATTAATTTTTTTAAAAATTCTATTCCATCCATTCTTGGCATTTCTATATCTAATGTCATCACATCTGGTCGAAACTTTATAATTTTATCCCTTGCCTCAAAGGGATTTGAGGCAAGGCCTAATACTTCTATATGTGTATCTTGCTCTAAAGCATTTTTTAAAAATTCTCTAAATAAAAGAGAATCTTCTACTATTAGTACGCGAATCTTTCTCATATTTATTCCTTTCTGTATATTGAAGGCATTACTTGATGATATAAGTTCCAATCATAATTAATGGATTCTGACTGTCCTATAATTAAGTATCCTCCTTTTTCTGTCCAATCATAGAATTTTTCAACTAGTGCTTTCTTTGTGTCATGATCAAAATAAATCATAACGTTTCTACAAAATATTACTTGAAATTTTTTCTTGAATGAAAAATCACCCATTAGATTGAACCTTCTAAACAATATATCTTCTTTGATTTTTTCATCAATTAAGTATTTGTTATTATGTTGCTTAAAATACCGTCTAAGGTAACCCTCAGGGATTTTATTCACTTTATCATCTTCATAAATACCTTCTTTTGCAATTTCTAATGCTTTTGCAGAAATATCTGTTGCAAGAATCTTTGTGTCCCACTGATTGTTATTCTTACCAAAATAATCATTAATGACCATTGCAAGCACATAGGGTTCTTCACCACTAGAACAACCAGCGCTCCATATTCTTAAATCTCTAGTGTTAACATATGTTTTTTCTAAATAAGGAAATATCACTTTTTTTAAATACTCAAAGTGCATATTTTCTCTCATGAAGAATGTATGATTTGTTGTAAGTTTGTCTACTAAGTAACTGATTTCCTTGCCATCTTTATCAGCAAGAATATAATCATTGTAATAAGTTTTGAAGTTAGGAATATTCCTTCGCATCAAATCATTTTGTAACCTACCGATGATCAATGACTTTTTTGACCTAAGATTAATTCCGTAATTATTTTTAATATATGCAATAAGTAGCTCTATATCTTGATCAGAAATTCTAAATTGATTTTCCTTCATTAATACTTCCCAAGGTCTTTGTCATCAAGGTCAATAGATATATCGGCATCGTTATTCTCATTTTTTTCTTGCTTTATCTCTTGGTTGTTCTTGTTGTTAGCATCTTCTTCATATCCCCATCGATTCACATTATTTCCTAAGCGCTTAGATTTTTGAAGCTGAAACTTTTCAATCATTTTTCTTACTAACTCAGCCTGATTTGTTAACTCTTCTGTTGTTGCTGCAGTTTCTTCTGCTGTAGAAGAATTTGTTTGAACGACTTCACTTACCTGGTCAATAGATTGGTACACTTGTGTAACAGCAGTAGCTTGTTCATTTGACGCGCCTGCAATTTTTTCAACTAGTTCATTAACCTTATTTACATTTTCTACTATAACTTCTAATGCATTAGAAGTTTCCCCTGCAATTTCAGTGCCTTGGGCTGTTTTCTTAATTGAGTTCTCTATTAATTTTGTCGTTTCTTTTGCTGCATTTGCACTTCTTGCCGCTAAGTTTCTAACTTCTTCTGCGACTACTGCAAAGCCTTTACCATGTTCTCCAGCTCTTGCTGCCTCTACTGCTGCATTTAATGCCAATATATTTGTTTGGAAAGCGATCTCATCAATTACTTTAATAATTTTAGAAATATTTTCTGCTGAACCATTTATCTCGTCCATGGCATTGACCATATCTCCCATTTGTTTGCTTCCCATTTCTGCTTTTTCATTAGTTATGGTCATCAAATCATTCGTTTTATTAATATGTTCTGCTGTTTCTTTTACCTGATTCGCTATGTCTGACATTGTCACATTTGTTTCTTCTAGTGCACTTGCTTGTTCCGTAGAACCTTGAGCTAGGCTTTGACTACCTTCAGAAATTTGTATTACCCCACTAGCAACCTGCTCCATTGCACAATTAATTTCACCAATAGTTTCATTAAAGGACTCTATAATATACTCTAGTGCTTGTCTTATTTTAATAAAATCTCCCTTATAAACTTTCTTAAGCTTTACATCTAAATTATTATTGGCCATTTCCGAAAGCACTTCTGATATTTCACTTATATAATCTGAAAGGATTTCCATTGTACTATTTAATCCATCTTTAATTTGAGCATGGTCTCCTAGATATTCTCCTGTAACTTTTGCTTTTAGATTACCTTCCGAAAGCTGTTGCAACACTTCATTTGCCTCTTTTACCGGATTGAGAACAGCATCTAATGTGTTATTAATGCCATCTAATAGTTCATACCAAGCACCGTGACAGTCCTCTGTACTTGCTCTAAAGCCAAGATTCCCCTTTTTAGCAGCATCGTTTAATGCGTTCACCTCGTTAATTATTTTTTTTACGATCGTTGCAGATTCTCGTAGCTTAGCTCCTAAAAAGTCTTTATCCGACTCCAGCTTTACATCGTAATCTATTTCACCTTTGGATATATGTTCAGCAATTTCGGCTTTGTATTGGATACTTGAAATCATTTTTTTAAATGATTCTCCTAACTCACCAATCTCGTCCTTTGAATTAACATCTACTTTTACATCTATATTTCCTAAGGCTAGTTCAGATGCAATATAGGTTAATTTTTTAATTGGTTTACTAATTGCTTTAGTGCTTATAAACACTAATAAAATTGCAAGTAGCATTCCTATAATAATAATCACCATAATAATTTGATTTACACTTGATACTGTTGCAGTATTTCTTTCTGAAATACTTTGTGTATTTTCAGTGATGAGTGTAAACAGTTCATCAATGTTCCTGTTTACACTTTCTGCTACAGGTGCTCCTTCATTAGTTAGCAGAATATATGCCGCTTCATTTTCATCATTCAAAGCTAAATTTACCATTTCCTCTCTAATACCTTGGTAATGATAAAGGTTTAAGCGTAACTGTGCAACATCTCTTAATAAATCTTCATTTGTTAATGCCGCCTCTAGTTCCTGTAAATCTTGTTGTATCTCCGCTGCAATATGATCAATTCTCTGGGCATAACTTATTTTAGCATCCATGTTATTAGATGCAATCATCTGACTTACGTTAACACGCTCTCTTTGAAAACGTGTTGATATTTCTGAAATTTCAACCATAGGAATAACGTTTTCTTCGTACATTTCAGTATAACCTTGGTCTATATCATTAAAGTAATAAATAGATGCCCCACCTACTGCAATTATTGCTATGCCTAAAACAATTGTACTAAACAAAATTTTACTTCCTATCTTTAAGTTATTAAACCATTTCATCATATATCCCCCCATTTTTTATTAGTCTTGCAATACACCTTCTATTTCCTCTTTTTTTATTAATTGCTCTACATCTAGTAGTAACTTTATCTTTTTTGATGTTTTTACAATGCCTCGGATGTACTTATTTTTATATTGGTTATTAATTTGAGGCGGTGGCGTTATATCTTCTGTTTTAATTGTAATTACTTCTGAAACACTATCTACGGCTAAACCAATAAATATATCCTGTATTTTTATTACAATTATACAAGTTCTGTCGTGATAAGCCTTAAAAGCTTTTTTAAACTTAAGCCTTACATCCATAACAGGAATGATCTTTCCCCTCAAATTTATAACGCCTTTTATATAAGTCGGCAGTTCTGGTATTGAGGTAATTTCTTGAATCCCAATTATTTCTATTACATGACTAATATCAATACCAAACTCTTCTTCTCCCAATGCAAATACAAGTATCATCTCTGTAAGCTTTACATTTTCAGAAGTTGGTAATACAACTTCCTGTTCAGCAATCGACATAAAATCTCCCCCCTTTTATTCATCTAAAAAATCCGTTAGTTTGTTTACATCTAAAATTAAACTGACACTACCATCTCCTAATAGCGTGCACCCTGCAACGGCCTTTACTCCTTTTATATATTCCGGGAGTTCTTTTACAACAATTTGTTGTTGACCAGCAAGCTCATCTGCAAAGACACAAAACATTTGTTTATCACTTTCTACAATAATAATAACGCCTTCTGAAATCTTTTCTCGGGCACCTTCCGTTTTATACAAATGATGCAACCTTAGAATAGGCAATGCCTGATTTCTTATTAAGAGCATTTCGTTCCCATCTGTATCTTTGATGATCTCATCTTCTTTAATGCATATGGAGTGGTTAATTGACATAGTCGGTATAATATATTTTGAGACACCTACGTTAATAATCATGCCATCGATGACTGCTAAAGTTAAGGGGATTTTAATACTAATGGTTGTCCCCTTTCCAGATGTACTATCAACGGCTACACGCCCTCTAACCTGTTCAATATTTTTATTAACAACATCCATTCCTACCCCTCTACCGGAAAACTCGGATACATTGTCTTTAGTAGAAAACCCGGGTAAAAAGATAAAAGCATAGACTTCTTTATCCGTTAATTCTTTTGCACTAATATCTACTAATCCATGATCTAAGGCTTTATTTAAAATCTTATCTCTATCTAAACCCTTTCCATCATCTATAATATTAATGACAACATCTCCACTTACATTTTTTGCTTCTAAAGTTATTTTTCCCTCTTCTGCCTTTCCACAGTTTAATCTTTCTTTTGGGGATTCAATACCATGGTCTACTGCATTCCTTATAATATGTAATAATGGGTCGGATAAAAACTCGATCACATTTTTATCTACTTCTACTTCTTCCCCTCTTGTGACTATCTCTACTTTTTTGTTTGTCTTTTTTCCCATATCTCTAACGAGTCGTTTCATCTTTTGAAAGGTTTGAGATAAGGTGACCATTCGTATAGACATCACCTCTTGTTGTGTATCGTGAATAATCTTTCTTAATCTTGTCGTTGCTTTACTAAAGCTTTCTATATTTAGATTTGCAACCTCTGGATTTCTACTAACCATGGATTCGGCTAATACTAGCTCGCCAACAAGATCCATCAAACTATCTAATTTATTTACATCTACACTTATCATTTTGTTTTTTGATTTCTTTGTAGTTGTTGGTTCTTTTGTTTTGTTTTCTTGGCTTTTTCGATCGTCTTTTTGTCCCACTTGTAATTTGTTATCTTTTTCAATAGTGGCTTCTTCTACAGGAGTTATAATGTATTCTTTTATTAGAGACAGTGAATTAATACACTTTTCTATTTCTCTTAATTCCCCTGCTTCCAATTTTATTTTAAACCCTTCTTTTATAATCCTTTCTGCTGTGTCACTATCTGATGCAATTGTTTCCGGTATAAAGCTTAGTACATTTACAATCTCACTTAATTGATGAACTACGGAAAAGGCTCTAACATTTTCCATTCCTGCATCTTCCTCAAAAAACAGCGTAATCCAATAAGTGTCTTCTAAGGCACTGTAATTGTCTAATTGACCTATGTTTCCATTATTGGTTTGATCTGTCTTTTGCTCCATTTCTTTAGGGCTAGAGGTTGTCCCTTTCAACTTATTTAGGACATCCTTAGCATCTTTTATTAAGGCTTCTGGTGCTGTGTCTATTTGCTCGCCATTTTCTATCATTTGTATCTGTTTTTTTATAAAATCACTAAATTTCAATGTAATATCTGCTAGTTCTGTGTTATTTATTTCTTCTTCCAGTTGTCTGTCCCTTATAATAAAAAATAAATCTTCTAATGTATGAGACAATGTAGATATACTTTCATACCCCATCATAGTAGATGAACCTTTTATGGTATGCATCACTCTAAAAATTTCATTTATGTATTCATTTAAATTATTTGAATCTTCAACCTGGATGATTATTTCTTCAAGGCTTTCAATTAGTTGAGAGGTCTCAAAAACAAAAATGGACAGCATTGCATCTACGTCAAAATCTTTATACAAATCTTCCCCTCCTTGCCATGATTTTTAAAGAATTTTACTAATATAGTAACTTTATATACAACTATAGTAAGTTTTTGTAAAATTTGTTACCATAGTTGTAAATATATTGTAAATAATTGTTTTTTTTTGTATACTATAATTATTAAAAAGGAGTGGGTATTAAATGAAAAATATTTTAGTTATTGAAGACGAGCTCACTACGGCAAAACTAATAGAGCAGACATTAAACAAACATCAATATAATTCTTTAGTAGGTACCACAGGAGAAATAGGTCTAGATTTATTAAATAATCATCATATTGATGGAATGGTATTAGACTTGTTTTTACCTGATATAAATGGGTTTGATATTATAAAAGACATTCGTAAAAACGAGTTCTACAATGAAATGCCCATTTTAGTTGTAACAAGTAATGAGGATAAAGTTGATGTGATTTTAGCCTTAGAATTAGGGGCTGATGATTACATTACAAAACCCTTTTATAACAGGGAATTAATCGCACGTCTAAAAGCTTGTTTTAGAAAAACAAATCGATTAGTAGTTAAAGAAAATAATATTAAAATTAAGGATATTACAATCGATATTGATGCTAGAAGAGTGATAAAAGATGGTAAAAACATAAAATTCACTTCAGCGGAGTTTAATCTTTTACTGATTTTAGTCGAAAACGCTGACCATGTATTTTCAAGGGATCAGCTACTAACAAAACTTTGGGGAGATTCATGTTTTTCCGAGACCAGAATAATTGATATGCATATTTCTTCTTTAAGAAAGAAATTAGCAGACAAAGACAACAAACTAATTGAAACGGTCCGTGGTGTCGGCTACCGTTTTGCAAAAGCTTTTATAAATACTAATAGTGAATAAAACTGAATCATTATTTGGGTTATTCAGTTTTATTCCTTATGATCTATAAATTGTAAATAAGCGGATAATTTTATACTGACCGCCTCATATTCTTTTTTTACTAAATTATAATTCTCTGGTATCGATTCATAACTACCTTCTTTAATCGTATTTTCTAATACTTTGACCAGCTCATATAATGGAGATATATCTTTTATATATGCAGTTGTTCCTTTTAATTTATGGGTTATTTCTTTTAGCGCAGCATACTCAGTCTTGTTAATCATACTTTCCATTTTATCCAAAACATTTTCTTTAAATTCATTAGATGTAAAATACGTAATTAAATCTATCAGTAATTCTTTGCTCCCACCTAAAAGTGCTAAAGCATTATTTAAGCTAGCTAGATCCATTTGTTCATGTGCATTTTTATTTGTTAACCTTTCTAATATGCTATATAACAGCTCAGGGTTTATGGGCTTATATAAACAATCTTGCATACCAGCTTCAATACATCTAATTTTATCTTCAATTGATGTGCCTGCTGTCATGGCAAAAATTGGTGTGTTTTTATGTAGAGATTCATTCTCTTTTTTAATTTTTCTTACTACTTCAAAACCATTCATATCTTCCAAATGTAAATCCATTAGTATCGCATCATATAAATTATTTCTAGTTAAAGTAATTGCTTCTTCACCATTACTGGCTATGTCTAATAACCACTGTTTTTTCTTCATCATAAAATAAACAATCTTTTGACTGACTTTGTCATCCTCTACTAACAGTATTTTCATGTTTCTCAACCTTTCTAGTTCTTATATAAGTCTCCTATGCATATAATTTATGAAAACTAGTATATTCATAAATGTCAAATTTTCCTACTTCCATCACTAAATAACCTAAGTTAAAGTAGTGCTTTTCTTGTTGCCGATCTATTCTATATAAGCTATAATTTTGATCGTTTTTTATAACTGTGTAGTAACGCATTCTTCCACTTAATATCCGTATCCAAGTGTTCATTGTGTAATCTTCTTCTAATATTAGATGTTCTTTTTTTACTTTTAAAAAAACCAGTTCCCCCCTAAATATTGAATGCTCAATATCAATGTACTTGTCCTTATTATTGACGATTAACATTTTTAAATCTTCAATAACCGCCTCCATTGTTATCTTTTTAAATTTGATATTATTCATTTCAATCCCCCCCTTTATTCTATAGGGATTATTTTACCATGTCACTTTTTTTGCTACTATCATTTTTTGTAACAGTTTTGTAAATTTTATGTATTAATTTGTAATAATATCAAAAAACTGCTTAACATAAATTTAAGCAGTTTTTATTACAGTAGGAAATTTATGGTGATGGGCCTGTATAGAGGAAACTTTAGACAAAATGCTGGTATTCATTTTTTCGCTATAATTTTTCAATGTAACTTTTTAATTGCTGAATTAAAGTATCTAAACAATCTATACTCATATTATCCTGCATTTTACCTTCACAACTTTCTATTAGCCCAATAATAGAATATGCATGAATATTTCTAGAAGATTCTTTTATTTTCATCAGCACGCTATCTATATATTCCTTGTTTTCATTAGAAAATTCTAGGCTATCTACATAATTTAACATCTGCGTTCTATAATCATACAATAATTCGTTAATCATTTCTTGGCTGAGTCCTAATTGATTTTCTAAATATGAAGTTATATCCTTTTTAAACCCTGTATTTGTAAACCTATGTGGATAAAATCTTTTAATGATTTTTATTACGTCACTTAACTGGAAAGGCTTAGTGATATATGCATCCATACCACTGTCAAAACAATTTTGAATATCTTCTTCCATTGTATAAGCGGTAACAGCAATTATCTTAGGATATGGAGATTTTAATTTTGATTTCCTGATCTCCTTTGTTGCCGTATATCCATCCATACTCGGCATCTGACAATCCATAAAAACAATATCATAGTCTTTTTTAAATACGGCTTCAATTGCTTGTTTGCCATTTTCTACAACATCACACTGTAAACCTAAAGTCTGCAGTAGTTTTATAAAATATTTAGCATTGTATTTATCATCTTCCGCTAATAGTATTTTTATATCTTTTGCTATAGATACGTTACATTCCTTTTCGTTACCCAATCCCTCAATTTCAGTAGCACTATCAACTCGCTCTAATTGCAGGGTAAAAGTAAATTTTGTACCTACACCTACCTCACTACTAACCTGTATCTCTCCGTTCATTTTTTCTATAATCCCTTTTGTAATCGGCAGTCCTAATCCTGTGCCACCATATTTTCTTGAGTGAGACGCATCTCCTTGCATAAAAAATCTAAAAATACGATTTATGGTTTCAGCGGTCATCCCCATTCCTTCATCTGCGACACTTACCTGTAACGAACAATATTTATCTGATTGTTTAATAAGTTGCACATCGATATCTACACTGCCTTTTTGAGAAAACTTGATTGCGTTATCTATTAAATTTATAAATATTTGTTTTAATTTTATCTCATCACCTTTTACTAGTTTTGGCAGGTGTTCGTCGGTACATATATTTAACCCAAGTCCTTTTTCTTTTGCATTTCCACTCAAAGAAAAAACTGCTTCTTGTATTGTTTTCTCTAAGCTAAATACTTCACGGGCTAATTTCAATTTATTTGCTTCTATTTTAGATAAATCTAGTAAGTTCTCAATATGATTCAATAATAACTTAGATAGTACATCCACATTTTTTATATACTCATATTGTTCTTGGTCTAAAGTTGTGTTTTTAAAAAGTTCCATAAAACCTAAAATACCGTTTAAAGGTGTTCTAATCTCATGACTAATACTGGCAAGAAATCGACTTTTTGCCTTGTTTCCAGCCTCTGCATTTTTCTTTGATAAAATTAGTTCTTGTTTTTCTAATATACGTTTAGTTATATCCTTTGCGTACACTAATATCTTGTCTTCAGAAAGTTTAATTCCTTCAATATACCAAAATCGATTTTCACCGGTTTTCGTCTTTATCGGCACTTCTATTTTTGCTCGACCAGTGCTTAAAATTTCTTTAAAGGCCTCCTGAGCCGCTTTTTTTCCTTGTTCTCTTATAATATCTGTATAATGTTTATTTATAAGCGCTTCTTGAGAAAAACCAGAAAGTTTTGTAGCTTCTTTGTTAACCTCTTCATAATATCCATTTTTATTAATGATAAAAATTCCATTTGGCGCCTCATTTATATAACTCCTAAACTTTCTTTCACTTTTTAGCAGTAATTTTTCTGAATTTTTCAACTTTAAAACCAGAGCAATTTTCTCACCATAAATTTCAAGTAAATTTTGATTTTTTATGTCACTCTTAGCACATAAAATGATTTGACCTAGTTGTTCATTGCTGTCTTTTATACTTAAGATATACATTTTATTAAAGTCTGTAACCTGCTTCAGTCGTTCTTTTAGACTTGAATTTAAAACCGCTTGATCAACATCATTTGTATTTGAATAAACTGTTAATAATGTCCTGCTTTTTTCTTGATGGTTTTGATAACCCCACTCCTGTCCGATCATTTTATCATAATTTATGCTAGCATCCTCATTATTTAAAATTGATATACCTTTTGTTATTGCAACTTTATTTTTTAACTCAAATCTGTTGAATACCACCAAGCATGCTTCAGTTAAATTTAGAATATTATCTGTAAGCCTATTAAAGTTAATCTCTGACCATGTAAAACTTAGTAATTCATTAGAATATTTAATGAAATCTTTTAGAGTTGCTTTTTCCTCTACTCTATCAGTTATATCTCTTGCAACCGCTAAGATTAGATTATTTTTGTATGTACTTCGCCATTCAATATACTTATACGTTCCGTCTTTGCATCTATATCTATTTACATAATTCTCAGCATTTTTACCCGTTAATAACTGTTTGACTACTTTTTCTGTCTTTTCTATATCATCCTCATGGATAAAATCATAGAAGTTCATTTCTAGAATTTCATCTATAGTATAACCCAAAGTTTCGCTCCAAATATTATTAATTTTTAAAAATTTTCCATCTGTTCCTGCAATACAGAGCATGTCTATAGATAGATTGAAAAAATTTTGTAAAAGATCCTCCTTAGATTTATCATTGTACTTCGTATCTTTTTCATAACTATCTGAGAAATCCATGCGCACACCACCCTTAATCAAAGAACTAATTTTCTTTCATTTTACCTATTACTACAATAATTTCTATAATAATTCATATTTTCCTTTATTTAAATTTTTTTACTTTTTATTTTCTAAAGGAAAAAGTTTAAAACTTTGAAATTGGGGCTATAAACAATAGCAAATTATCAAAATATAAAAAGGAGATTGCCCCCTATGTCTGATAACATTCGTCCTAAAGTTTTAATTGTAGATGACGCTGCTTTTATGCGGGCAACATTATCCGCATTATTTACTGAAAACGGATTTGAAGTTGTTGGTGAAGCAGCCAACGGCATTGAAGCAGTGCGAGAGTACAAAAGTCTAAGCCCTGACCTTGTCACAATGGATATTACAATGCCTAAAATGGATGGCATCGAAGCAATACAAGCGCTTGTTTCATATAATCAATCTGTTAACATTATTGTATGTAGTGCTCGTGGATTCGAAGATGCGGTTGTTGAAGCAGTACAAGCTGGTGCAAAGGGTTTTATTGTTAAACCAATCGATACAGAACGACTTATTGAAGAGGCTAAAAAAATTCTTGGAATAAAAACGGTTGTAAAAGAAGACACTCCATCTAATGAAAAACAAAGTAGACAACCTGAGGATAAAAAAAATCCGCGTGCTGAAACGGCTCAAATGGAACCTGTGTCAGAAATGGATATTGCTAAAAAGGAACCTACTACGAATTATTCTAGTGAAGTTTCTAATAACGAACCACCACAAGATGATAATAAAGAAGCATAATTTAAACATAATAAACCCATATAGCATAAATATAAAGCTATATGGGTTTATTATGTAAAATTTCATCTATTTTTTCTATCAAATGCTTTGGAAAAATTGGCTTTAGTATATAGTCTTCCATATTTAGATTTTTACATTTTATTTGGTCTTCTGGACTCATAGATGCTGTTACAGCAACAATTGGTACTTTGATTCCTCTTTCTTTTATCTTTTTTGTAATTTCAAAACCGTCCATATCCGGAATGTGAAGATCCATCAATATTAAATCATAATGTTTTTCTTCTAAAATCTCAAATACTTCCTTACCACTACTTGCAATAGAAGTTAACGCTCCTGCACTTGATAAAGTATGGGATATAATTTTTTGATTCACAAAGTCATCCTCTACTACAAGAACATTTATATTATTTAAATTTAATGCTGGTATAATATTTTTATTTTCTTTAGTTTTATGTTCATGACTTAACTTTTTAAAAGTTAAGTTAAAGAAGAACTGTGTGCCTTCTCCTTTTCTACTTTCAACATCTAATTTACTGCCTAAAAGCTCCACGATGTTTTTACATATGGCAAGTCCTAATCCTGTTCCTCCATACTTACGAGCAATTGAAGCATCTACCTGATGAAAGGGTTTTAAAATGCTATTTTTCTCTTTTAGGTCTATGCCTATACCAGTATCCGTAACTGTAAAAAACAATACTATATGCTCTTTGGAACAAGATTCTTTTGTTATGTTTATTGAAATCTGACCATTCTTGGTAAATTTAATGCTATTTTCAATCAAATTAGATAATACTTGGCTTACTTTCATCTCATCGCCAATCACTTTTGTTGGTATGGTTGGATCAATGTTAAAGTCAAAATCATTGCAATTATTTTCTGTACTTTTCTTGAAATGCCTTTTTAAACGATTGCATAAGTGATAGATACTAAAACATTTTTCTTCAATTTCCATATGTCCTGACTCAATTTTAGATAGATCTAACAAACTATTAATCAACGTATATAAGCGATTAGCAGAGTCAGTTAAATAATCTATATACTCACTTTGTTTTCCTTCTAAATTTGTATCTTTTAGAAGCTGTATTGAACCAATGACCCCATTAAGGGGTGTTCTAATCTCATGACTGGTATTCGCTAAAAACTGACTTTTTAGATGATTTGCTTCCTCGGCTTTTTTTCTAGCTTGCTCTAACTCTTCTTCTATTTTTTTGTGCTTTCTTATATCCCTTGCAATCATAAAGTAGGTTTCTTTATCATTTAGTTTTAAGCGATTTACGCTTACTTCCACTAAAATAATTTCGCCTTTTTTGGTAATCTGTTCCCACTCTTCTTGAACACTACCATGCATTTGTATTCTTTTTCGTACTTGAACTAATTTGTTTCTAAATTTTGGCGCAGTTATATCCTCTATATTTAAACCAAGAAATTCTTCCCTTGTATACCCTAGTAGTTTACATGTTTTATCATTTACATCTATAAAATGGGGCGCATTGTTTTGGTAGCTATATAAAATCATTGCATCACTTGCGTTGTTAAAAATTTGATTAAAGTTCCTTTCATTTTGTAGCTCAAAGTGCCAGACCATTCCTTTATATGCATTTTCTATTACTAACGGCGTGTACGTTCGTTTTATAGATTTACCATTTTTTAAATTTAAAATATCGACATATTTATTTTTCCCTTTTATAATCTCTTTTATATCCGGTATGAAATCATTATCATTAACTAACTGTTCTTTAACAACTTCTGCTAGTTTCCATGCATCTTTAAAAGAATAGCACGCTTCTTTTAATTGCCAAATTTCTTTAAATTTATTATTCATAAATAGAACCTGTGAATTTTGATCAAGTACAAGGATTCCTTCTATAGTTCCGTTTATAATATCCTTTATTATATATTGGTAAAACCATGATTCATCTGTTTTTATATCCTGTGTTTGCATACAGTTCACCTCTTTTTCTAAAACTTAAGCCCTATAATAACCATGACTATATTAGCATATTACATTTTTTAATTAAAGAGATAAAAGATAATTTTATTGAATAGCTATTGTTTTTCTTATAATTCTTTAGGGTATAATGAATAGGAATTATGTATAAAGGCGGTGTTTATTTGAAGATTAAAAGAGTCCGTAAGTTTAAAAATGATGCGCAGCATACTACTCCAGGTGCTATAATTTATTGGATGAGCCGAGATCAACGGATCAAGGATAATTGGGCTTTGTATTACGCGCAGACTTTAGCATTAAAATATCAAGTCCCTTTAGGCATCGTCTTTTCATTATCGCCACAATTTTTAGGTGCCACAATAAGACAATACGATTTTATGCTTAAAGGATTAGAAGCGCTTGAAACAACCCTTTCAGAATATGAAGTACCTTTTTTTCTACTTTTAGGTGAACCAACAGATACTATAGAGGCATTTGTTCAAAAAAATAAAGTTAGTGCTTTAGTTACGGATTTTTCTCCTTTGAAGATGCAAAGGCATTGGAAAAAACATTTGTTTCCTACTCTTGAAATTCCTATATATGAAGTGGATACCCATAATATTGTACCTATTTGGGAAGCTTCAGAAAAACAGGAGTATGCGGCTTATACGATTAGACCCAAGATACATAAACGTTTAGCCTATTACCTAGATGAGCTAAAACAAATAGTTCCCCATCTTTATTCATGGCCTACTACAACTCATAAGACAGATTGGAAAGGTGTATATGAAACACTAGAAGTGGATGAAAAAGTATTGCCACTGGATTGGTTAGTTCCAGGTGAACAAGCTGCCAAGGAAGTGTTGGAGGATTTTATCGATAATAAGCTGGATGTCTATGACAAATATCGAAACGACCCAAATAAGCAGGTTACTTCAAATCTGTCTCCTTATTTTCATTTTGGGCAACTCTCGCCCCAGCGAGTAGCATTAGCAGTTCAAGCTTCGAATGCCTCGGGGGACAATAAGGAAGCATTTCTAGAAGAACTTATTGTAAGACGGGAATTAGCGGACAATTTCTGTTATTACAACAGTAATTATGATAATTTTTTAGGTTTCCCAAGGTGGGCCCAAGCATCATTAAAAGCCCATAGGGAGGATCCGCGGGAGTTTATTTACAGTAAAGATGATTTTGAAAAAGGTCAAACACATGACCCTTTGTGGAATAAAACCCAAGAAGACCTTGTAAACAAAGGTAAAATTCATGGATATTTAAGAATGTACTGGGCTAAAAAAATACTAGAGTGGTCAAGAAGTCCTGAAGATGCCATGCATATTTCAATTTATCTTAATGATAAATATGCTATTGATGGCAGGGACCCTAATGGCTATGTGGGTATTGCTTGGAGCATAGGCGGGGTTCATGATCGTGCCTGGTTTAATCGAAATATTTATGGAAAAGTGCGCTACATGAACTTTAATGGATGCAAATCCAAGTTTGATGTTGATGCATATATCAATAATGGAACACTCGTTTAAAAAGCAGGTCTCTTAGACCTGCTTTATTATCGTTTAAAATCCATATTTATTCTTCCATCATTTATCTCAATAATTCGATCTGCCTTTTCTGCAATACGTTGATCATGGGTAATAATAACAAAAGTCGTGTTAAACTGCTTGTTAATGTCCCTAAGTAAGTTGTATACATCCTCAGAAGTATCGGAATCTAGGTTACCAGTAGGCTCATCTGCTAAAATTACTTTCGGGTTATTCATCAATGCCCGAGCAATTGCTGTTCTTTGCTGCTGCCCTCCTGATAATTGAGTAGCAAGATTGTTTTTTACTTTTGTTAGTCCCAGCATATCGATCAGGTATTCAGCTCTTTTTTCTACGTCACTGGTTAGTTGCCCCCCTTTAATGTAATGGGGCATTAAAATATTTTCAATCACTTTAAATTCAGGGAGCAAGTAGTGAAATTGAAAGATAAACCCTAACATATCATTTCTTAAATTAGCCAACTGATTTTTTGTCATCTCTGTGGTGTTCTTTCCATTTATATACACTTCTCCATTTGTAGGATTATCTAAGGTTCCCATTATATTTAACAGTGTACTTTTCCCACTACCGGATTGTCCTATAATCGAATTAAAACTTCCAGCTTCAAATGATAAGTTTATATCATAAAGTACCTGTGTTTTTATATTTGTTCCATATATTTTCTCTACACCTTTCATTTTTATAATATTATCCATTTTTGATTACCTCCATTGGTGACAGTTTTGATGATTTTATGGCTGGTATAAGTGCAGCAATGGTTGCTGAAAAAATTGCAATTATTGCAGATAAAGCAATAAATTTATAATTTATATATATTGCTACTACTGGCGTCCCATCTGGATTTACAGCAAAAACAGTGAAGCTATATAGTAGTAACATCCCTAATGCTATACCTAAAATGCCTCCCATAATTCCAAGAATAAATCCTTGGAATAAAAATACTAGACTTGCTGTTCTATCCTTTACTCCCATGGCCTTTAAAATCCCTAATTGTCTTGATTTTTGTAATACTGATATTGCTAGTACACTAGCAATTCCTAAAACTACTGCAACTAAAACAAAGACTTGTATCATAATACTCGAGACACTCTGTCCTTGCAAACCACTTAGCAGCTGTTCATTTTCTTCTTTCCAATTTGTAATGGTCAAGTCTTTCATATTTATTTTTTCCTGTATTTCATTTGCTATTTGATCCGCCTCAAAAACATCAAAAATTTGCATTTCTAATGCCGTAATGCGATTGTCAATATCAAATACATTTTGTGCGGTGCTTATGTTTGTAATAATCCAACTTTTATTAATATTGGTTACTTTTAAATCGAAAAACCCTGCTACGGTTAATGCTTGTGCTTTGCCTTGGGGTGTAATTATGTTTACTTTTTCTCCTTTATTTACTCCTAGTTCATTCTTTAATTGTTTTCCTATTATAATTTGATTTTCTTTTAAAGGCTTTTCACCCGCTATCATACTATCTGAGATTTGATATATAAGATCGGCTTGTTGTAATCCGAAACCTCTTAAAACAATTGATTCTGTTTTATCATTAAAGTCTATAAATCCTGGTAGGGATACTGTAGGAGAAACAACGGTAATTTCATTGTCTTTTTTATTTATTTCATTCATTATAGATTCCCAATTTTCAATAGTTTTGTCACTTTTTTGTGATTGTATTGTTATTTGAGATGTATTGCCAATGGTTGTATTAATTAAATCTTTTTGTAGTCCTTGAATAAGAGAACCAATAAACACTTGTACAGCTACTCCTATGGCAATCCCTAATGTAATTAAAAGCGTTTGTCCTTTACTTGATTTTAAAAAACGCAGTGCTATTTTAAATGCCAGTTTCATTTAGTGTACTCCCTTCCAATTGACGAATGCTATCAAAGTCTTGTAATAAAAGGTCAGCGCCAATGTCCTTATAGGCTTGAGGATTTCTGTTAAAGGCATACCCTCCAACAATAATTTTAATCGATTTTTTATATGTGCTTCGTAAATTTTTAATAGCTCTTTCTGCAGCTACTAAATGAAAATAGTTTGAAACACTTATTGCAATGTAATCTGGTTCATATGCCAAGGCAATTTTTAATATTTCCTCTTTGGGCGTATTTCCACCTACAAAAGTAGCTTGGTAACCACATAGATTGAAAAAATCTGTCACCATTCTTGGGCCAATTTCGTGATATTCCTCTTGTGGACACATTACAAGCACTTTTTTACCATGGTGAAGTTTGTATTTTTCATCCCGTTCTTTTATAACATGTGGGTAACAACACTCAATAACTGTTCGAACTATACTTGTACGTATATGTTCTTGCCAAATGTGAATATTTTGTGCCTTCTTATAATGGGCTATGTCATTTAAAGTTGGCGCCAGTATATCTTCATATAAACTAACTATGTCTATATTCCCTTTCGTTAAATTTTCCAATATATACTTTACTGCATTTTCTTTATCCTCATTATTGATATACTTTACTATTTGGTCTTTTACGGCATTCACACTTGTCACTCCATTCTTTGTATATTTCTTTAAATTAAAGAAAAGGCTATGTATTTCAGCGTTCAATCTATGATATTTATACCCAATAGTTTTTCACAATATCATTTTCTACTAAATATCCTGTAATACTTCACAACACCATTGAAACCGTTTAATGTTGACAAACCACTTTTTGATTGATAAAATATTAACAAACCATCAATTAATCAGAGTTTATTCTTTGTTTAATTGAAACTATAAATAAAATGACCTGTAAGAAAAGTATTGTCTAATCTTAGCAGGAAGTTTGTTATAACATACATTACCATGCACAATGGTTATTTTTGATGTGTTCAAACTCTCCTTCTAGGGGAGTTTTTCTATTTACAAACAAGAAATTAACGATAGGTTGTTTTAATCCTAATAAAAAGGTTGTGATCTACTATGAAAAAAATTGCAATCATAAGTGCAATACTAGAGGAACCAAGGCTATGTCAACAACAGTTTAATGATGTAGTATCCTCTTTTAGTGGCATTGTCAAGGGTAGGATGGGTATTCCCTTTGATCAAGAAAATATATCAGTCATTTCCCTTACAGTTGTTGGAACCCTTGATGAAATAAATAGCCTTACGGGTAAGTTAGGAAATATTAAACACGTATTGGTTAAAACCGCCGTGTCAAAGAAAGAGGTTGGCCTATGATTAAATTAATTGATCAGCTTTATAGCGATAATGATTTAAATGAAAAAGAACTCCTATACCTTCTTAATAATCTTGATCAAGAAAGTAGAAATTACTTAATGAAAAAAGCCCACGAAACACGGATGGCACACTATGGAGACGCCGTCTATATGCGGGGGTTAATTGAGCTTTCTAATTACTGCAAAAGAAATTGTGTCTACTGTGGAATCCGTACGACCAATAATAAGGCTGAACGCTATCGCCTCTCTTTGGATCAAATTCTTCAGTGCTGTGAAATTGGCTATAATCTAGGCTATAGAACCTTTGTTCTTCAAGGGGGCGAGGATGATTACTTTAGCGATGATAAAATAGTAAATATGATTAAAAGCATTAAAGATAAATACGCTGATTGTGCGATCACGCTATCCCTCGGTGAAAAATCCTATGAATCCTATAAAAAGTACTATGATGCTGGAGCGGATCGTTATTTACTTCGTCATGAGACTGCTTCGAAAAAATTATACAAGTCACTCCACCCAGGAATGCGCTTAGAAAACCGTATACAATGTTTGAGTGACCTTAAATCTATAGGCTATCAGGTTGGCTCTGGTTTTTTAGTTGGGCTTCCCAATCAAAGAAATGAAGATTATGTAAAGGATCTTTTGTTTCTAAAAGACCTTAATCCTCATATGGTTGGTATTGGACCTTTTATTCCTCATGAGCACACGCCTCTTAAGGATGCGGATAAAGGTACTGTGGAAATGACCACTACCTTAATTGGTATTGTGCGTCTGCTACTCCCAAAGGTTCTTTTACCAGCAACAACAGCACTAGGTAGTATTGATCCACTGGGAAGAGAAAAAGGGATTCAGTTTGGGGCAAATGTAGTTATGCCTAACCTTTCCCCTACAAATGTTCGTGAAAAATATGCACTTTATGATGGTAAAATTTGTACAGGTGACGAAGCTGCTGAATGCCGTCAATGTATTGAGGGTAGAATTAACCGAGCTGGATTTTCTATTAATATGTCCCGAGGGGACCACAAGGATTGGAGTGAAGTATAATGTTTATCAATCATAAATATATTGAAAATTTATTAGAATCGTCAAAAAACGCCTCTAAGCATGATATAGAAAAAGTACTCAATAAGGCGGAAACAAAAGTAGGTTTATCCCACGAAGATATTGCGCTGTTACTACAGGTCGAAGATCAGGAACAAATAGAAAGAATGTATAGGCTCGCCGGTGATATAAAACAATCTATTTACGGTAATCGAGTGGTTATTTTTGCTCCCCTTTACGTGAGCGATTATTGTGTAAACAACTGCGTATATTGTGGTTATAAACGGGATAATAAATTCTCTAGAAGAAAATTAAACCGTCAGGAAATACAAGAAGAAGTACGTTTTCTTGAAAAGATGGGACACAAACGATTAGCCCTAGAAGCCGGTGAAGATCCTATAAACTGTGATATTGATTATATTTTAGATGCTGTTGATGCAGTGTACTCAACCTACGAAGATCAGGGTGCAATTCGTCGGATTAATGTTAATGTTGCAGCTACAACGACAGAAAATTATAAAAAACTTAAAGCAGCGGATATTGGTACCTATATTCTATTTCAGGAAACCTACCATCAACCCACCTTTGAAAGAATGCATCCCAAGTCAATTAAAGGGGACTACGAATATCATCTTACTGCCTTTGATCGTGCAATGGAGGCGGGTATCGATGATGTAGGTGCCGGTGTTCTTTTTGGTTTAGCAGACCCTAAATTTGAAGTGCTTTCCCTTATGCTTCATAACGAACACTTAGAAAAAAAATATGGCGTGGGTTTTCACACAATTTCTGTACCTCGTTTAAAAAAGGCTGAAGGAATGGACTTAAACACATTCCCACATATCATTAATGATGAAATGTTTAAAAAGGTTGTTGCTATCATTCGATTAGCGGTTCCTTTCACTGGTATTATTCTGTCCACTAGAGAATCTGCAAAAATGCGTAAGGAAGTTATTGAATACGGGGTATCCCAAATTAGTGCTGGCTCATGTACCGGAGTTGGTGGGTATAAGGAATCTGACTCTGGCAGAAAGGTCAGTCAGTTTGATGTAGAGGATAACCGAAGTCCTATTGAGGTATTAAAAGAACTGATTGGTGATGCTCATATTCCAAGCTACTGTACCGCATGTTATCGACAAGGACGTACCGGTGACCGTTTTATGCGCCTTGCAAAGTCAGGAGAAATACAAAATGTCTGTAATCCGAATGCCCTTATGACACTGATGGAATTTATGATGGATTACGGAGATGATGATTTATTTAAAATTGGTGAAGCACTTATTTATAAAGAAGTAGAAAAAATTCAACGAGAAGACATTAAACAGTTAACGCTGAATAATCTTGAAAAAATTAAAAATGGTGAGCGGGATTTATTTTTATAAGAAGGGAGCAAAAACATGAATAGTACCCCTAATGCTAACAGAGTCCACATTGCGATATATGGTAAAACAAACTCTGGGAAGTCCTCTCTTCTCAATGCGATTATCGGACAAGATATTTCTATCGTTTCTGACGTCAAAGGGACAACGACAGATCCTGTTTTTAAAAACATGGAACTTATACCCTTCGGACCTGTAGTCTTTATTGATACTGCTGGTCTTGATGATGAAAGTAATCTTGGTACCTTAAGAGTAGAAAAAAGTTTAAAAATTCTACAACGTACTGACTTTGCAATCTATGTTTTAGATATACAAGATACAGATTTAAAAGCTTATCATGAAACAATACAGGATTTTAAAAAATATAATATTCCTTATATGACCGTATTTAATAAAATGGATACCGTCACTCATGAAGCTATTGAAAAGAAAAAAGAAGCTTTTGATGATGCGATCTTTGTGTCTGCCCTAAAAGACAAAAATGTTCTTTATCTTAAAGATCATTTAATCAAAAAATTACAGCAAGGAGAAGCTGATCCTCCAATTGTAGGTGACCTGATCCCATATAATGGTACCGTAGTTATGGTTGTACCTATTGATTCAGAAGCCCCTAAGGGACGAATTATTTTGCCTCAGGTTCAGCTAATTCGTGATTGTTTAGATCATGGTATTAAAAGCTATGTAGTAAGGGATACAGAACTTGAAGGTGCGTTAAAGGATATTAAGAACATTGACCTTGTGGTGACAGATTCTCAAGCTTTTAAAAAAGTAAATGAGATTGTTCCAAGTGACATTAAGCTAACTAGCTTCTCTATTTTATTTGCCCGGTACAAAGGAGATTTAGATGTATTTGTAGATGGGATAAAAAAGATTAAATCCTTAGATGCGTCTTCAAGAATACTGATCTCAGAAAGCTGCACCCATAACCATTCCCATGAGGACATCGGGCGAGTGAAAATTCCTATGCTTTTAAATAAGCATATTGGTAAGGAACTCAACTATGATTTTAAAATGGGTCATGATTTTCCTAAGGATTTATCCAATTATGACTACATTATTCACTGTGGGTCCTGTATGGTGAATAAAAAAACAATGATGACCCGACTTTCACTGTGTAAGGAAAAAAATATTCCTATTACTAATTATGGGGTATTACTTGCTGATTTAACGGGTATTTTATCTAGGTCAATTGAGATATTCAAAGCTACACCTAATTTAAAATAGAGTTATAAATTTTAAGCACGCCATTTCTCTAAAAGGCGTGCTAATTAATTTTCTCTATAATTTTAAGTGTATTCATCTGCTACCAACCCAGCTATTTCCCATGTCTTTGATAATATATCCAGTATTTTTTCTGAAGGAAACTCTTTTATAACCTCCTTATTCTCAACATCCATTACTTTTACAATTAATCGATTTGTTTCTTCATGAATATCAAACTGTAAAGTAGTCGATTTATAATCTCTTAAACTAGGTAAAATTTGAATTAACTTTTCTTTCTTTATATTTAATTGATCTTCTACTTTATTAATGTAATTTTTTGATTCTTGTTGGGATTTTATTTCACTATTATGTCCTAATCCATTGTAATGAGATTGTGCCCATTGATTAAATTCTATACGTAATACATTCATACACAAGCCCTTTTTAACATTTTTATGAAAATTTTGATAAATTTACTTTAATTTTTGTTGAGTCTAGGCTATAATTTAAGTTATCTCAAAATTCTTAATTTTTTATATAACGATATAAAATACTATTCTAAAAATCATACTCTAAAGTTAATTTTATCATACATGCTAATCTAAATACGATAAATACAAGTTTAAGAAAACCTTAACTTTTCTTTAACTATAAATGATCATTGGGGGTTATTCCTAAAATGGGAAAATTTAAATTTGTTATTATCCTAATATTTTTATTATTATCTGGTTGTACTTCCAGTAGTTATGCATCGTATGATGTTCCCCCAACAGCTATTGATGGTAAATTAGACTTATATGATTGGCATTGGGATCAGATACTCCCTTTAAATGGTGAGTGGGAGTTTTACTGGGATGAGTTATTGTATCCCGAAGACTTTAATGCCTCAAGAACAGCAACTAATTTTATTACCTTACCACGGGCTTGGAATAACTATGTTGTTAAAGATAAGAAGCTACCAGGCTTTGGAAAAGCAACCTATCGCCTTTTGATTCAACATTCTAGTGATGAAATATTAGCAATAAAGATTCCTAGAATTTTTACTTCTTATAATTTATGGGCTAATCAAGAGTTAATTGCTTCTGCTGGTGATATTGATATAAACAACCATAAACCACAATATCTGCCTCAGATTCAGTATCTTAATACCGATGC
Organism: Serpentinicella sp. ANB-PHB4; assembly: GCF_031432315.1. NCBI lineage: Bacteria > Bacillati > Bacillota > Clostridia > Peptostreptococcales > Natronincolaceae > Serpentinicella > Serpentinicella sp. ANB-PHB4. The sequence goes on along the minus strand of NZ_JAVKGO010000002.1, from coordinate 110,977 downwards.
AAAAAATATTGAACTTATAGTCCAGGTAACTAATCTTAGTCACAGAAGTGGGGGTATTTTAGAAAGCATACAAATTGGTACTGCTGATCAAATAACAGAACGGCGAATTAGAAATCTTACCCTAGAACTTTTTTTATTTGGTTGCTTGTTTATCATTGGACTATACCAGTTAGCCCTATATATATTTAGGACAAAGGATAAATCTACTTTGTATTTTGGAATTTACTCTTTATTTATTAGTGCTAGGACATTAATCGTAGGTGAAATATTTTTTATACACCTTTTTCCTAGTTTCAGCTGGGAAGTTGCCCATAAAGTCCAAACCCTTGCTTACTATTTAGGTATTCCTTTAATATTTTTATTTTTACGAGAAACATTTCCTAAAGACACATCGAATAATATATATAAGGTTATTAAAGTAATGACAATTGTTTCTATATCTCTAGTTTTCTTTACACCAGCTAGAATATTTACCTATTTTAACCCAGTATACCAAGTTTACTCTTTGATAATTTTTGCATATATTTCTTATTTTGCTTGCGTTCTTTGTTATAGAAAAAGAGATGGTGCCTATTTAATTTGTTTTGGACTAATGAGTCTAATCCTTACTACTATAAACGATATTGTTTTTTTAAGTATTGTTGTAGCAGATACGGATAATCATTTTTTAAGAAATATTATTACTAAGGGTAATCTGTCCTCTTGGGGACACTTAGTATTTGTATTCACCCAATCTTTGTTGGTAGCTAAAAGGTTTTCAAAAAGCTTCTCAAACGTAGAGTTATTAAAAGAGCAACTTCAATCATCAAATAGAAACCTTGAGGAAAAAGTTAAAGAACGTACTTTAGCTTTGGAAACTTCGAAAGAAGAATTAAAGGAAGCCTATACTACTGTATCTAGGTCAGAAAAGTCATTACAAGACTTAATGCAGAATATATCCCATGATTTACGTACACCTTTATCTTCCATTAAAGGATACACAAACGCTATATTGGATGGTATAGTAAATGAACCTAAACAACAAAAAAACTATCTTAAAAGAGTGATTGATAAAGTAAACCACTTAAATTATATGGTACAGGAACTATTTGATCTATCACAACTGCAGTCCCGGCAGTTAAAACTACAACTTACACCGATTTCAGTAAAGTGGCTAATAGAGAATCTTTCTGAGAAATATCATTACGATATGATGAATGAGGACGTTAATTTTACAGTTAGCAATACTGACTATTACAGTGAGCACGAGCCTTCATCTTTTTTTGTTAAGGTTGATATACAAAGACTTGAGCGGGTTTTCTCAAATTTGTTAAATAACGCACTAAAATATACACCTAAAAACGGTACTATTACCCTTAACTTTAAGATTGATATAGATAATAGGGAACTTCTCGTTGAAATTTCAGACAGTGGCATTGGTATCTCAAAAGAAGATCTCCCTTATGTATTTGAACGTTTCTACATGGCATCTAAGTCACGTCAAACTACTAATAAAAGTAATGGTTTAGGTCTTGCCATTGTTAAGGAAATTATTGAGTATCACCAGGGCTCAATTTGGGTTGAAAGCAAGAAAAAACATGGTACTTCTTTTTTCTTTACCTTACCAATTTATCAAGATAGTCTTGAAAAAGTTTATTCTTATAACCTTGAGGAGGTGTAATAATGTCAGGCGAAAGAATTCTTGTTGTTGACGACGATTCCGATATTAGAGAAATTATTTCATTATACTTAGAAAAAGAGGGTTATGACGTATTAACGGCATCTGATGGAAACCAAGCACTAAAACATGCTTTTTCATCAAAACCGGATTTAATTATTCTTGATATGATGCTTCCTGGTTTAGATGGTATAGAGGTGTGCCAAGAGATACGAAAAAAACTTGTTACTCCTATTTTATTTCTTAGCTGCAAGTCCACACCGAACGACAAATCAATAGGACTTATCGCAGGTGGGGATGACTATATGAGCAAGCCCTTTGAAACAATGGAATTAATTGCTCGAGTTAAGGCTCACTTACGCCGTAACCGAATGTTAGACATTGGACATAATTTAAACAAAGATATTGGTATTATTAACTACCCCGGGTTAATAATTGATTTGAGTAGTCATTCAGTCGTTAGCAATAACAATGAAGTGACTCTATCCCCTCGGGAATTTCAACTGCTTACTTTACTTGCACAAAGCCCTAATGTTGTATTTAGTAATGAAGAATTATTTCAAACATTATGGGGAACAGAGAGTTATGGGGATTATCGAACGGTTATGGTACATATTAGTAATATTAGAAAAAAGATTGAACAGGATGCTAAAAATCCTATATTTATACAGACTATAAAAGGTGTTGGTTACAGATTCACAGCTGGTTAGTTATACAAATTAAAAGTATAGCTGTTAACCGATAATTTTTATATATGACAAAAACCTCAGTTATCTGAGGTTTTTGTCATATATATTCCCATTGCCTGGGTGTGCTTATCCTACATTAATTTTAAATATAACCTAATCTTTTTAGTTGCGGTACGATCTTTAATGATGTTATTGCTACTAAAGTACTCCAACCTAAATCTGGAATAATAAATGGTGTAGCGCCTGCTGCAATAGCACCATTTATTGAAATGTCAACGCCAAGATAAATATTTAAGATCATGTACATATATGACACACCAATTATATATGTAATTGACAGTCCTAAAACTAAAGGTAAAAACACATTTAAGAAGGTTAACTTCTCTTTCTTTTCAATTAATTTTCCTACTACAAAAGCACAAATTATAAATCCAAGTAAGTAACCAAAGGTTGGTTTTAAAACATAGCCGATCCCGCCTCCTTCTGTGAATACAGGTATGCCTAATAATCCAATGCCAACGTATAGGATTTGAGACATAAAGCCTTTCTTTGCACCTAAAATTACACCGGAATAGCCACAAAATAGAAACTGCATTGAAAAAGGAACAACCCCTATTGGAATTTTTATAAATGCTCCGATTGCTGTCAATGCAGCAAATAATGCAATCAGTACCATATCTTTTGTATTAAGTTTCATCATAATGTCCTCCTATAAAATAATTTAACGCTTAATATAAGATACCGTATTAAAATATAATTGTCAACCAATTTAATTTATAGGTTAACTAATCGAGCATAAAAGAAACCAAACCTAACAAGTTTAAATATAATTAGGTTTGGCAAACTTAAAATTCAGCAAGCAGAAATCTTATCTGTTATTTCATTTCTTTCCCGTACAGTTCGATCATAAATTTCTTTTAATTTTTCATCATCAATAATTGCCTTAAATCCTTTTATTCCGAAAAAACTTTCTACATATTTATTTTTAGGAGAAAAGACAATTTCCTCCTTTGTGCCTATTTGTTCTATTCTTCCATTATTCAAAAGAATAATCTTTGACCCTAGTTTTAAAGCTTCCTCTATATCATGGGTAACTAATATGATTGTATTATTTAATTTTTTATGGATTTTAATGATTTCATCCTGAAGCTTAGTCCTTGCAATTTCATCTACTGCACCGAAGGGTTCATCCATTAATATAATGTCTGGATCTGCCGCCAACGCTCTTGCTACGCCCACACGCTGTTTTTGACCACCACTTAATTCTCTAGGATACTTTTTTAAATACATTTCTGACAAACCAACTAAATCAATTAATTCATGCACCCGTTGTTTCTTTAAGTTCATGTCTTTCCCCATAATATCAAGTACATAATTAATATTTTTCTCTATTGTCATATGTGGAAATAAACCTACTTGTTGTATTACATAACCAATTGTTCTTCTTAATTGAATTGGATCCCACTGCTTAATATTTTTTCCCTTAACATAAATGTCTCCACTACTGGATTTTACTAAGGTATTAATCATTTTTAATAATGTTGTTTTTCCACATCCAGATGGGCCTACTATTGTAACTAACTCGCCATGATTTATTTGTAAATTTAAATTTTCTAGGACGACATTTGAATCATCATATCTTTTCGTCACACCTTCAAATTCTATAATTGCCATACTACAACAATCCTTTTTTTGTTAAAAATTCTATAGCTACAGTCTTTGGGTCTTGGTTCTCTATCTCTACTTGATAATTCATTTCCATCATATCCTTATTGGAAATTTGTCCTGCTAGCATATTTAATACATCCTCCAGCTCAGGAAACTGGGCTAAGGTTTCTTGTCTTACTAGGGTTGTACAATGGTATGCAGGAAAAAACATTAAATCATCTTCTAAAAAGACAAAATCGTATTGATTTAACCTCCCATCAGTTGAAAATGCAGGCATAATATCTATTTGATTTTGATTTATAGCTTCGTACCTTAAACCAATATCCATCTCTACAGTATTTTTAAATTCTAGATTATAAGTTTCTGTCAATCCTGGAAAACCATCTTCTCTTTCATAAAAATCGTAATTAGCACCGAAGGTTAGTTGATTTGCGTGCTGGCTTAAATCACTATATGTTTTAAGATTAAATTGTTCTGCAATATCCTTATTAACTGCTAGTATATAAGTGTTATTAAATCCATAAAGATCTAACCACTTTATGTCATAGTTCTCTTCATACTCAGTCTTAACTGATTGGTACAATTCTTCTGGATCTCTAATTAAATCTTTTTTTAGTACAGTTAGCCAGCCTGTACCTGTATATTCTGGATATACATCTATCTCCCCTGACAGCATTGCCGGATGGATATTTGTCGTTCCTCCTCCTATGCCCAATTTTTGTTCCACTTTTATATCAGTGTGTTCTTCTACCAGCTGGGTTAACATTTCAACAATTATATATTGTTCCGTCATCGGTTTACTTGCAATCACAATTTGATTTTCATCCTTTGTGCATCCATATAGTGAAATACTAAGCACTAAAATAATTCCTAATATCCATACTTTTTTCATGAATTCTCCTCCTATCTATACTTTCCCTAATATTCTTTCTCTCAACCTTTTCTCAATTAGTTCTAATATAAGGTCAGTAACAATTGCCATAACGGCGATTAGTAAACTGCCTGCTATTGTCATAGCAGGAAAATTTGTTGTAATACCTCTCCATATTGCATCCCCTAATCCCCCGGCTCCTATAAATGATGCAATTGCTCCCAGAGCAATTGTCATGATCACCATTGTACGAAAGCCAGAAAAAATAATAGGGAGTGCTAATGGTAACCGTATTCGAAATAGCATCTGCCTACTTGTACTTCCCATTGCTATGGCTGATTCAATAATCTGTTCATCTATTTCACTTAAACCTACATAAGTATTTCTTATAATTGGTAGTATGCCATACAAAACCAAAGCGATAATTGCACTTTTATACCCTATTCCCGTTATAGCCACTAGAAAACCAAATAAAGCAATTGATGGAATTGTGTATAAAAAACTAGTTAATCGTAAGATTACTTTCGCTAAAAAAGCATTTCTGATCATTAATATCCCTGTAATCAATCCAATGCAAGTTATAATAAATACCGCAGTGACTGTAAGAATAAAATGTTCTACTATAAGTCCAAGAAAAAATTCGCGCCTTTCGTTATAAAGTTGAAAAACTTGACCTATTAATGCCATATATACCTCCTTAGTGTGTCATTTTTTATGTAAACTTGTCCTTTTCTGTCAGCCATAACTGTAATATTTATACCAAATTATATATCCGTTAAACATTTTCATGCCTATAATAAAAAATGGTGCTATTCAATTATAAGTTGAATAGCACCATTTTTTATTATTCTATTTTTATAACAGGTTTCCTAAAAAGTAACTAGCTAGTATAAAGTAAATCAATAATCCAGAAATGTCTTTAATGGTTGTAATAATAGGATCAGCACCGGCTGCTTGGTCAACGCCTAGCTTGAATAATATAAAAGGAATAAAGAACCCTAAGGTTGTAGCCAATGTCATTGTAATTGCTAATGCAAGCCCTACTGCTATACCTAGTTCAGGAATACCTTGCCATATGGTTGCAATTGTTGCAGTTGCAATACCAACAAGTATACCCATACTCAAACCAACTAGTGTTTCTTTACCTAAGTGTCTAAAGAACTTTTTGGTATTGATATGCCCAAGTATTAGTCCTCGTGCAAAAATTGTACTCGACTGGGTTCCAGCATTTCCACCCATATCCATAATAACTGGTATAAATATTGCGACCGCAGCGACCGCATTTAATGCTTCTTCAAAAACCTCTATAACTGCACCTGCTAATAACCCACCAATCATAGTTATTACTAAAAATGGTAATCTTACGCGCCAAATTTGGTAAACAGATCCATTTACTAATCTTTCACTTCTGTTTGATTCTCTGTTATTTAAGTCTGCTAATCCTGCCTTATCAAAAATATCTTCAGTAGTTTCTTCTTCAATTATATCCATTGCATCGTCAATTGTGATAATTCCTACTAGTCGTTTTTCTTTGTCAACAACAGGTAATGCAAGTAGATCTAACTCTTGTAATGTTCTAGCTACCTCCTCTTGATCTGTACCAGTTGATACACTTATAATCTTTTTATGCATTATGTTTTCAAGTTTTTCCTCAGGCGGCGCCATTACTAGCTCTCTTAAAGAAAGAACCCCTTGTAATTTTCTGCTATCGTCTGTGATATAAATTGTATAAATAGTTTCCTTTTCCCCTGCATTTTCCCTTACTTTTTCTAGGGCTTCTTTTGCAGTGTAGCTCCCTTTTAAGCGTACATATTCCGTCGTCATGATTCTTCCAGCAGTTTCTTCCTCATAACCCATTAGTAATGCAGTTTCTTTTCTCTCCTCAACTGAAAGCGAAGTTACTAGTTTTTTTGTTACTTTAGCTGGCAGTTCATCTAATAATCTTACACGATCATCCGGTGCTAATTCTGATATTAGCTCAATTACACGCTCTTGTGTAAATGATGATAATAGTTCTTGTTGTAGATGTACATCTAATTGTTCAAATACCAGCAATGCTTTATCCTTTGATAAAAGACGATAGACAATCACCTGCTCTTGTGCAGATAACTCCCACATGACATTTAGTATTTCAATAACTTCTAAGTTGCTAAGTAGCTTTTTTAAAGACTCCATATCCTTATTTTCAAGGTGAGTCCAAATAGTTTGTTTAAGTTTTTCCATGTCGATCCCTCCGGTTCTACTGTAGTTTCTAACAATTTATCTTCCTTTATACATTTACTACCCCACAAGGGGACATCATTATCACATTCCATTGAACTCACCTCCTTTTTTAAAAAAAATAAAAAAACGACTCCCAGGAGTCGTTTAATAACACATCAACAAAGGCATGTTTAATCCATACCTTTTAAAAGCTTCACTTAAACAATAAGCTAGCCTTTTGATTTTTATTAACTCCTCGTCCTGGTTTTAGCACTAAATGACGTAGATTCATTTGATTGAATCAGCTATGTTAAGCAGACCTTAATCCGATCGTGCCTGTTATACCCATTGGCGTGTCTCCACATTTTTGGGCAATAGCCTATGTTCATTTAGGAGCCTCTCCTAACAAGTTATTTTATTAATAGTTATTTTATTAATATTCACAATGAACAGTATAATGTCCATATTTGTTATTGTCAAGGTGTAAAATTTGGTTTTTAGCTATGAATTAAACCCATCAACTGTTTTCTTTAATCCTTCAGCTAATTTAGAAAGGTTTTCACTAATACTTGCCATATTATCCATTGATGTAGACTGTTCTTCTGCTGATGCTGCCACTTCCTCGGTACTTGCAGCATTTTGTTGCGCTACAGCAGCTAAAGATTGTAAAGTATCCATAATTTTATTTTTCATTTGTGTCATCTGAGATTGAATGGTGTTTAACTCGTTTATTTTCCCCTGTGTGTTTACTAATGATTGCGCAAAACGATTGAATATATCCTGAGTTTCTTCAATTGATGTTGTCTGTGAGCTGATCATATCTACAGCTAATTCCATTTTTTCAAGGGTCATATCCGTATTATCTTTCAGATTTTTTATAACATTATTTATTTGTCCAGCAGAATTTGAAGATTCTTCAGCAAGTTTTCTGATTTCATCTGCAACAACTGCAAAACCTTTTCCAGCTTCACCAGCTCGTGCTGCTTCAATAGCGGCATTTAGTGCTAATAAGTTTGTTTGTTCTGAGATTTGTGCAATAGAGCTACTTGCAATATTAATTTTTTCTGCGCTATTATTCGTGTTCTGTACCATGGTTTTTAAGGAGCCTATTGCTTTATTACTTTCTTTTGTTTTACTTCCCAATTCAGCAACAATTGTTAATCCATTATTTTTAAGCTCCTCATTTTCCACTGCTAAATGACTTAATGTATCCGTAACAGAAACCATTTTTTCAATACTCTGTGCTAGTTTTTCAGATTCACTTGCCCCTTCTTCTGTATCTTTAGCTTGGGAGGAGGCACTTGTGGCAATTTCCTCTACAACATTCGCTACCTGATCAATAGACTCTGCCGTTTCCTTCACTGTATTCATAAGCGTATGTCCGGCATCCGCTAATTGTTTAGTAGTTTGAGTGATTGACTCAATCACTTTTTCTTTATTTTCTTGATCTTTCTTCATTTCTTTAATGTAATCACTATTTTCTTTATTAGATTTTCCAATTATATATGTATTAACTAATTGAACAAAAGCTGTTAATGAAATAGTAACAAGGATTACTAATACATCGCTTGATTCAAATTTACCTGATACGGCATTAATTATATTAACACTTAAAACCACAGCAATGACGCCACTAATTAACCTTTTATTTCCAAATACTGTAAAAACTCCAATTAACGGAAATGCAAAAGTATAAGCTATGACACTGTCTGTCGTTAACGTTGTGTAAAAATGTGTACTCATAAATGTCACTGCTAGTATATACTTTATGTATGTATCTGCTGGGTTCCTTTTCAAACGGTAAAAAGAATAAATCAACGCAATTATCGAGATCCCAATTAACAGAAATAAAATATTTTCTACGTCACTAGTAAGGGCTGTAAAAGTAACAAGTACACCTACTAAGGTACATAGTAGCATTAAGCTTTTATTGGCTGCGGCTAAAAATTTATTATTCATTTCTTTCCTCCTTTAGTTCTGATACATTTTAATAGTTCTGTTTAACTTTACTAGCTTATTATCTATCTATATATCATTCTACATTTTTTTACAATATTAGACAACAGTATTTTTTTAACAATTATGCATTCTAAAAGTTTTTTGAAGTTTTTGATCCATCGTTCTTTGGGTATATAGCTTGATAGTCTAATCTTATACTGATAGTTGCTACACGTTTTTCAAAGGAGTGATCTTGTTGGATATATATCATCTATTATTTCATTTTATTATTTATGCTTTTCTGGGCTGGTGTATTGAAGTAATGTACCAATATAAAAAACATCGTCGTTTTATAAATAGAGGATTTTTGTATGGGCCTTTATGCCCAATTTACGGCAGTGGAGCTGTGCTATTGCTATTTTTTCTACATGACGTATCCTCGCTTTTTCTTCTTTTTATTGGCGGATTCTTAATTGCCACTTTTTTAGAACTGATAACTGGCTATCTTTTAGAAGTTTTTTTTGAAACCCGTTGGTGGGATTATAGTAATGAGAAATTTAACTTATGGGGCTATGTGTCTTTAAAATTTTCAGTATATTGGGGATTATTAACAATTGTTTTTGTAAAACAAGTACATCCTTTTATTGAATATCTCATTTCTTACATACCAGAATCTTTGGTTTCATCTATATATACTGTTTTTCTAATTATTCTCTCAGTAGATACTACGATAACTATAAGTAAAATGATTGAATTTCATAGCATTTTTGTCGAGCTATTAGCAACCTCTGGAGAGATTACAGATAATATTGAACACCTTGCAAAAGACAAGTTTAAAACATCTATAGAAAAGGTCAAATCTAAAAATGAACAACTTCGTAATAATTATGACCATTTAATTCAAAAGTTTATTAATAAGAATTACAGATTGTTTTTAAGAAACTATCCTTATTTAAAATCGAATAAATACAAGCGTATAATTGAAGAGATAAAAGAAAGATTAAATCAAGATAAATAACAGAAAGATATAACTATAAAATTGAATAAATCATGTAATACCTAATATTACATCGCTATACCTAGCTTAACTATTCTTAAGTTGTTTGTTTTTGCGTTGTCCTTCCAATAAGTTTTAATACAGACACGCTCACTATTATAATCGTTAGTAAAGTAATTAGTTGACTTATAATAATTCGACCTAATATCCCTTCTATAACATAAAAACCGTATCTATAACCCCATGTTATGATATCTGCAAAAGTGCTATATATACTAAACAATATTGCAAAACCAATAATTTTTTTTATATGGAAATTTGTAATTCTTCCCTTAAAAACATTATAACTACGATCCAAAGTTATTAAACCACCAAAAGCCCCTACCATGCTATACAAAACTAATCCCCAAAAATGAATATGTTGTATCCCATAATCTAAATTTAAACTGATAACGCCTATAACTCCCACTAATACACCTAATAACGGACCTACAAATGTTCCAGCTAAAAATAAGATTGCTGTACCTATACCAAAAAGATAGTTACTATCTATATTTCTTAAAAATATACTTACGAAAATATATGTAACAATAAACAAGGCTGCCATACCATACTTTTTCCATGTACTATCAAAATCTTTAGTTTATCTAGTATATGCACTGTTTTTCTTAATTTTATAGTTTACTCCCAACAACATCCCCACGGTTATACTTATTAGTGCAAACCCATGCATGATCATCTCTGACTCATAAAAATAAAATATACCTACTGCATATCCTAGATAAAGAACTGCAAAAACTAGAGTCGGTATATATAATATCATACCAATAAAAATATTTTTAAAACCTACAATCATGTTTTTATCAATTAGTACCACTTTTATTAATAAGGGAATAGTTATAGGCGCAAGTACTGCTGTAAAAGTTAGTATTAATAAAACAATTCCAAACCAACCTTTAACCCCCAGTATAAGTAGATCCTTCAATGTGATATTACTGTTATACGCATTCTCTCCGAACAATGTTGCCTTTCCAACTTCAATAGTCGTTTTAAAAACTTTTTTAAATAAATCTTCTAAAGAAATTGAAGAGTAATATTCGCCTCTTTCTCTCGCTTGTTGTTGTTGCTTACTAAAATCAAAGTCATGATGTGCTTTTTCATAACTATTGTTTCTTTTTATTTGATCATATTGGGCTCTCGATTTTGGATTTGATAAAATCTCATATGCTTCAGATATCTCTACAAACTTACCCTGCGCCCCGGGGGGTTTATTTACATCTGGATGCCACATTTTTGCTAATTGTCTGTACGCTTTTTTTATATCCGCTTCAGTTGCATCTTGTTTTATTTCTAGTATTTTATAATAGTCCTTCATCTTGTCTAACCCCCATATTATCGTTGTCATATCATCTAAGTATATTTTAGCTTTTACATGTATGTCAATATGCCATATAAGTTAAGTCTTTCTTCAAATGAAAAAACTTGATATTTAATTTTCTTCCACTCTGTTTACTTGCATAATTTCCCCTAACTCCTAAACCCCTTTGACAAAAAACACAAAACTAATTATAATAGATTTATACCCCCCATACCTATTGGGTAATTGTTAGGAGGAATTGGAAATGAAAAATTATTTTATTAAAACAACCCGTGCCTTTACACCTATACGTAAATATGCCTGGATATTTACAGTATTAGTTGCTTTAGGTGGTCTATGGCAACCGAAGTTAGGACTACTTGTTGTACTGATTATGGCTGGCTTAACAGGAACTGCATTTTTCAATGGGCGTTACTGGTGTGGAAATTTTTGTCCCCATGGAAGTCTTTTTGATGTGCTAATTACACCAATTAGTCAAAATAGAAAAATACCTAAGTTCTTAAAATCAAAAACAATGATCTCTTTATTTTTTGTGTTCTTTATGTTTAATTTTTCTAGAAAAGTTTTAAATGTTACTACTCTGTGGGGAAATTATGACTTTTTCGATAAATTAGGCTTTGTTTTCGTTACAACATACTTAATGGTCATGGTTGTAGGTGGTCTTTTTGCCCTTTTAGTCAATCCAAGAACCTGGTGTCAGTTCTGCCCAATGGGAACACTTCAGAAATTATCATATAGAGTAGGAAAAACATTAGGAATTGCCAAAAAGACGGAGAAAAAAATAACTGCATGCAGTATTGACCAGTGTCATGCCTGTGGTAAATGTGCAAGAGTTTGTCCATTCCAATTAACACCATATTTAGAGTTCTCAGAAAACAATCAATTTGATAATATAAACTGTATTAAGTGCTCTACTTGTGTTGAAAACTGTCCAGCCGGTATTCTTTCTTTAGAAACTGAGGAAGACGCAATTAAACTAAAAGAAGATTCATCTTCTGTTCATGGTTACGAAAGTCGTCAACAAATTGAAGCCGAAATATCCAATATAATTGACTTAGGAAATGGTATTAAAGAATATGTATTTAGTTTCCAAAAGCCAAATAAAGTTCATTATAAAGCAGGTCAGTTTATATTGATTAAAATACAAGATAACCCGAAACAGTATCGAGCTTATTCTATATCGTCATACAATGAAGACAGTACAGCGCTTAGGGTCATTATTAAAAAAATTGAAAAAGGCCATGGAACAGACATTATCTTTAATCAATTTAAGATAGGCGATACAATAGAACTAGAAGGACCTATGGGAGATGAACTTGTACCTTCAGAAGATACTGAAAAAGTATTATTTATTGGTAATGGTATTGGTATCACACCGTTTATTGCCCTTTCAAAAGATATGGTTTTAAATCATAAAAGCGCTAAAGAAGTTAAATTATTATATGGTCAAAGATATGAACATGAGTTTTTATATCATGAATATTTTAATGAACTAGATAAAAACAACGATATATTTGAATATCATCCAGTTGCTTCTAGGCCTGATAATCAAGATACAAGAAAAGGTTATGTAACAGATTTAATAAAAGAGATGTCCTTAGAAGGCTATAAAGTTTATATGTGTGGTTCAAAAAATATGATTCAAGATAGTTATAATATTTTAGTCGAAAAAGGTGTTAGAAAAGAAGATATTTTTTACGAAAGTGAAGAAAAAATCAAACTATAATGAAAATGTGATGCTCTAGTACCTACTAGGGCATCCAGTTTATGAAAGGAGTTGGAGATCGCCATGTTTACTATTGTGCTTTATATTTTAGCAATTGTGTTATTGATCGTGTCTTCTTTAAAAGATACGAAAAAAACAGTACAAGCACTAAAAAAAGCTTGGAAGTCATTTGAAAATATTTTGCCCCAATTTGTTGCCATTTTAATTATTGTAGGAATTATGCTCTCTATTTTAAGTCCAGAGATGATATCTAAATTAATTGGCGATCAGTCAGGTTTTACAGGTATGATCTTTGCTTCTTTAATTGGTGCTATTACGTTAATACCAGGCTTTGTTGCTTTTCCTTTAGCAGCAGCACTGCTTAATAGTGGCGCAGGCTTTATGCAAATTGCTGTCTTTATTTCGACGCTTATGATGGTTGGTATTGTTACTATTCCCGTAGAAATAACTTATTTTGGTAAAAAAGCAACTATATTAAGAAATTTATTGGCCTTTGGATTTTCCTTTATTGTTGCCATCGTGATTGGAGTGGTGTTAACATGAAAAAATTTATGATTAGATACAAAGCTGCTTTACTTTTAATACTCTTAAATATAGTCTTATTATTTGTTTTACCAGATCTAGGCCGTAATTCACTTGCACTAACTAAAGCAAATACGATTGAAATGATATCCATTATTCCACCTATATTTATCCTTTTGGGATTGCTTGATGTGTGGGTAAAGCGAGATACGATGATTAAACTTATGGGTGAAAAATCAGGGATACTTGGTACTGTGATTGCATTTTTAATGGGATCAGTTGCTGCAGGTCCTCTTTATGCTGCATTTCCTATTGCAGGCATCTTATTAAAAAAAGGTAGTAAACTTTCAAATGTCCTTATCTTTATAGGGGCATGGTCTACAACTAAAATCCCTTTATTATTATTTGAAGCCTCAGCTATGGGATGGGAATTCATGCTTACTAGATTTTTCGTTAATTTGGTCGGTATTCTTGGAATTGCTTTCATAATAGATAAGCTTTTAGCTCAAGAGGATAAAGCAAGTATCTATGCAAATGCTGATACAAAAATATAATATAAACAAAATCTCTAATGGCATCATTAGAGATTTTGTCTTCCTATTCTTGTTTATTTTCTACTCGCTTATTTAAAATAAAGTAAAGAAGATTTCCCATCCCTTTTGATATTGGTGAAGTTTTAGCGTTATAAAAATACCTAGTATTTAGCCAGCCTTCTTTTTCCCAATATACTCTATCTATCTTTAATATTTTTTCTGCTAATACCTTTTGAACTTGAAAATGCATAACCTGCTTCATGCTTAGTTTATATTTTTCCCGAGGTAAAAATAAGTGTATTAAGAATTTTTTATATTCTTTGTCCGAAACAGGTTTGGTCATGTTTTTTGTATTCCTAGAAATATAATCAGTAGGAAAAGCTCCCCACTGAATAGCTACTGTCTCTAATGATTTAAATGTATCCCTGATACCAGACGCAGCAGTGGTTGTTACGAACAAAGTCGGTTTTCCAACAATTTCAGGTCTGTGAAACCATCGACAAGTTCTATCAATAAAGACTTTTAACTGACCGCTAATGTTACCCATATATACTGGAGAACTTAAAATTATGCCATCATATTCAGTAAGTTTTTTCATTAGAAGCTCGCCTTCATCATTAATGTTACAGCTTCCTTTTCTTAAACAATGCTCGCATCCTATGCATGGTCTAATGTCATAATCAAATAAGTTAACAATATCAACATCTATGTTATTTTCTTTAAGCTGTTTACTCATTTGTTCTAAAAGCCCATAAGTATTTCTCTTTCTTTTGCTACTATTAATAGCAATAACCCTCTTTTTCACAAATTCACCTCCTAAACTTTTTACGCTATTATTTTCTCTATCTAAAGCGTATTGGTTAACACTTTTTTATTCCAACATACTATTCTTGTTTAATGGTTTATTACTTCTATATAATTTGTATATAACCTTCATCTTTTTGCCAAAATAAATACAACTATTTGAATAGTTGACACATAAATCTATATATTATAATATTGTAATATAATAATTTGCTATGTTATTATTTAATTTTAATTGGAGGTTGTAATAAAATGAACAATAAAAAACGAGTTTTAATCGTTGGTGGTGTTGCTGGAGGTGCATCTGCTGCTGCCCGTCTTAGACGTTTAGATGAAAATATAGAAATAATTTTATTTGAAAGAGGTGAATACATCTCCTTTGCTAACTGCGGTCTTCCATACTATATTGGAGAAGTTATTCAGCAAAGAGACGCGCTGTTAGTACAAACACCTGAGGGTATGTCTTCTAAATTTAATATTGATATTCGAGTGCTTAATGAGGTTACAGAAATACACCCTAAAGAACAAAAAATACAAGTTAGAGATTTAAAGAAAAATAGTCTTTATGAAGAATCCTACGATTATTTGATTTTATCCCCTGGTGCAAATCCTATTTTGCCCCCTATTCCTGGTATTAAAGATGCAAAAAATTTATTCACACTAAGAACAATACCGGACACTGATCAAATTAAAGCCTTTGTCGATGAACAACAACCTAAATCTGCGGTGGTTATTGGTGGTGGGTTTATTGGTATAGAAATGGCTGAAAATTTAGTTCATAGGGGCGTTAATGTAACGATTGTTGAAATGGCAGAACAAGTGATGGGTCCTATAGACTATGAAATGGCATCTATATTACACAATCATATCGAAGATAAAAAGGTTGACCTTATATTAAAAGATGGTGTAAAGTCCTTCGAGAACGCAGGTAAAGAGATTATCTTAGAAAGTGGCAAGCAGTTAAATCCTGACTTAATCATTTTTTCTATTGGTGTGCGTCCTGAATTACAATTAGCTAAGTCGGCTAATTTAAAAATAGGAGATCGTGGGGGTATTGTTGTAGATGAATACTTGCAAACATCTGAGAAAAATATTTATGCCCTTGGAGATGCTATAGAAGTTACTGATTTTATTACCGGAAATCAAACTATTTTACCATTAGCCGGTCCCGCAAACAAACAAGGTCGTATTGTTTCAAATAATATTGTAGGTACAAAGGAAAAATACTTAGGCACGATGGGTAGTGCTGTTGCTAAAGTTTTTGATATGACCGTTGCATCCACAGGAAAAAATGAAAAGAGCTTAAAACAGTTAGATATCCCATATGATGTTATCCACATTCATCCTGGATCCCATGCTGGTTATTATCCTGGTGCATTTCCAATTTCTTTAAAAGTTTTATTCAACAGGAAAACAGAAAAAATTTACGGTGCCCAAGCAGTGGGTTATGATGGTGTAGAAAAACGTATGGATGTCATAGCTACAGCAATATCTGCTGGTCTTAAAGTAACACAACTTAAAGATTTAGAATTAACCTATGCCCCGCCTTACTCATCGGCGAAAGACCCTGTTAATATGATTGGATTTATCGCTGAAAATATGATTCATGATCATGTTCAGACCTTCCAGTGGCATGAAGTTAATGACTTAGTTGAAAATGGTGCTCTACTACTTGATGTAAGAGAAGAAATTGAATTAGATTTAGGTCATATTGAAAAAGCGATTAACATTCCTCTTCATCAACTTAGAGACAGATTAAATGAATTGCCCAAGGATGAAATCATTTATGTTTTCTGTCAAGTTGGATTAAGAGGCTACTTAGCAGCTCGTATTTTATCACAAGCTGGGTTTAAGGTTAAAAACCTTGACGGTGGTTACAAAACATATCAAACTGTTTTTAGACCAAATATAACAGCTAATTGCCCTATTCAAATAGAAGATGATGGTGTAGCGAAAAAAGAATGTAGATCAGAAAAAGATGAAATAAATGAAGCAGTAACGTCTCATGTTCAAATTAATGCATGTGGGCTACAGTGTCCTGGACCGATCATGCAGGTCTACCAAGCTATTAACAACATGAAGGAAGGCGAAATACTAGAAGTTTCAGCTACAGACCCTGGTTTTTCAAAGGATATTAACGCTTGGTGCCAGAAGACTGGCAATACACTTTTAAAAAGCGACTTTGATGATAATGCATTTAAGTGCTTTATACAAAAAGGTACTCCCAAAAAAAGCTTAAAAGGTAATCAAGAAAAAGATCAATCCATTGTTGTCCATGAAGATAAAGAAAATGCCACTATTGTTGTATTTAGTGGGGATTTAGATAAGGCTTTAGCATCCTTTATCATTGCATCTGGGGCTGCAACAATGGGCAAAAAAGTAACTTTATTCTTTACTTTTTGGGGGTTAAATGTATTGAGAAAACATACATCACCAAAGGTTAGAAAATCCTTCATTGAAAAAATGTTTGGTCGTATGATGCCTCGTGGAACAAAAAAACTGCCTATTTCAAAAATGAATATGGCTGGAATGGGGCCGAGAATGATTCAATATGTTATGAGTCAAAAAAATGTCGATTCTCTTGATGTACTGATGAAAAATGCTATGGATGTTGGTGTTAACCTAGTTGCTTGCGCTATGTCTATGGATATTATGGGGATTAAAGAAGAAGAGTTAATTGACGGTGTTGAAGTTGGTGGTGTTGCCACTTATCTTGGTGAAGCTGAAGATTCTAACTTAAACTTATTCATTTAAGCATTCTTGTGTTGAATGTAAATTTGATTTATCTAATGATGATTCATAATTATATATACAAAACAGAGATCTACAGTGATCTCTGTTTTTTGTGCTTTTTTTACCATAATACCACTAAATCTATTCCTTTTACCTACTTTTATTAAATTAGTGTTACATGCCGTAATTTCCCGGGGAATATGCAAATTAATCACTGACATTTGTCTTCTTTTGTAAAAGCTCAATTATTTAGAAATTACATGAGGAAATTGCATAATTAATTTTAGACCAATAGATATAAAAAATATACCTTCTCTGCTTCGAATTTGTCGGCTTGTTTTTTCGCTATAAATTCAATGATACAAGTCAACAAATGAGGCGCAACCTCAGGTAACATTTATATAGTAAGAAAATAGTATTTTCTTACTATATAAATAGGGGTTGTAGGGGATGAAATCCCCTGCCCGTATTTAGGAAGGTGCTCAGACAGCTTTGCTGTCGTCGAAGGAAACCTAGGGTTTCCTAGCAAAAGCGACTCTGTCGCTATTTTGTATATTTATACTATCAAAACCCCTAATTATGTAAATATACCACTTACACATTTAATATTTTAATCACTTAATTACTATTGCAGAATACAATGAACTAAGTAAATGTACTATATTTAAAGTTGGTGAATGCTATGAAACTTTTAGTTATCGGTGGCGCTGGATTTATTGGTTCTAATCTTGTGGACACTCTACTTGCACAGGGTCATTTTGTAACAGTAATAGATAACTTATCCACTGGTAAAGAGGATAATATACATAGTGGTGCAAAATTTTATTATAGGGATATTACTGACCCTAGTATTATTGAAATTTTCAAAACTGAAAATTTTGATATTGTTTTTCATCTTGCAGCTCAAATTTCTGTTAGTTATTCTCATAATCATCCAATAGAAGATGCATCCACTAACATTTTAGGTACAATTAATGTGCTTAATGCTTGTCTTTTAACACATGTAAAAAAAATAATCTTTTCCTCCTCTGCTGCGGTATATGGAGAACCTAACTATTTAGGAATAGATGAACAACACCCACTCTCTCCGATTTCTTTTTATGGATTATCTAAGCTATCCGCTGAGAACTATATTTTACAGTACGCCAAGAGTTTCGGTTTAGATTATACTATACTTCGCTACGCTAATGTCTATGGAAAAAGACAAGATCCAAAGGGCGAAGGTGGTGTAATATCCATTTTTATTGATCACTGTCTCAACAATAAAAAAGTAAAAATTTATGGTGATGGAAGTAATACGAGAGACTTTATTTACGTTGACGACGTTGTAAATGCAAATATTCTCTCTATGAAAAAAAATATTAATGCAGTATTAAACATTGGAACAGGCAAAAGCTGTTCTATAATCAATCTGTATGCGCTAATTTCTAAAATCTTAAACATATCTGAAACCCCAATATACGCTAGAGCAAAGCCTGGTGATATTGAAAATAGTTTCTTCGACATTAATAAATCAAAAGAAATGTTAAACTGGTCACCTAAGTACGCATTAGATGCAGGACTTAAAAAATCAATTTTAAATTATAAAAATTCTTGAGGAAAGGAGCTATCTGAGACTTTATGAATCTTCGAATAAAAAACTCATCTCAGCCTTTTGTATCCATTATTACACCAACAATGAGAGATCAACATATGGATCAAGTCTTTAACAACTTTGATAGACAATACTATAAAAATAAAGAGCTAATTATTGTATTAAATAAAAATACGATGGAATTAGATAAGTGGCAACAGAAAGCAAAAAAATACCCAAATGTAAGGGTTTATCAAATAGATGAAAGTGCAAGTTTAGGCGCATGTAAAAACTTTGCTTTAGAAAAAGCTAAGTATGATTATATTGCACACTTTGATGACGATGATTACTACTCTCCTTTTTACTTAATTAATTCTATGAACTGTTTTAAAAAAGTCGATACTGATATTGTTGGTAAAGCGACCACTTACATTTATTTTGCACGTAATGGTGTACTTGCGCTTTATCAGCCTAGTTTACAAAATAGATTTTTTCGTCATGTCCCAGATGCAACTTTAGTTTACAAAAAAGACATAACAAAAAAATTAAAGTTTAATGATATCACTTTAGCTGTAGAAACTGATTTTCAAAAAAGATGCATTGCTGAGGGTTTTAAAATCTACTCCGGGGATAAGTATGATTTTGTTATATGTAGAAGTGCACAAAAAGGTCATCATACTTGGCAGGAAAGTGATCATTCTTTATTAAGGCAATCTATGTTCATAACAATTACTAAGGATTTTCGGGAACAAATTATAAATAAACGATTACGTAAATATCTATCTTAACAACAAGAATTGAAAATCATTAATACTGTAGATCTTAATTATTAAGGCCAGATAGCTTATGGAAGCTTCCCTTCCACTAACATAAAACTCCACTGTACTGAGATGTTAATTCGTAAGGTATTCACCCTGTATTATGATTAAAGCCGAAGGTAATTTTAACCTTCGGCTTTTCTTAGTCAGAGATATTGGAATCACTGGTTAGTATATTCTTTTCTCTATATGCTCTTCTATACTCAGATATAAATTTAATAAAAACCTTGATCGTACCTGTTAAAGGAACAGCTATAATCATGCCTGGTATACCAAAAATATTTCCAAATAAAAGAACAGAAAATATAACGTTTAGCGGATGTAATCCTACACTATTTGACATAATCTGTGGAGATATAAAACTTGATTCTATCTGTTGAACAACAATAATCCAAATAGTTACCCAGATAGCCGTAATAGGATTATTCATTAATGCAAGTACAACAGGTAAAATCCCACCTATCCATGGCCCAAAGTAAGGAATAATATTCGTAATACCCGCTACAAGACCAATTGTCATGGCATAGGGTACCCCGATAAACCAGCATCCTAGTCCAGTTAAAATACCAACAAAGGTTGCAACTAAAAGTTGTCCTCTTATAAAACCACCAAGCACTTTATTAATTTCTCGTCCAATTTCTTTTATTTTATTTGCCCGTTTTTCACTAAAGTACTGCATAAAAAATTCGGTCAGTTTATCTTTATCTTTTAAATAATAAAAGGCAATAATTGGTGTCATAATTATATCTAGTAATGCACCTGTAGAAGATAGTAGTGCAGCAGATAGCTGATTAAATGAGTTTCTTACCACTTCAGATACTTTATTCATCTCTATATCAAAATCGAATAATTGCCTTGACCAATCTGGCAGTATTCCTAATTCGCCAGTTCTAAAATCTACAACAAACCGCTCTATTGTTGCAAATATTTGAGGTATGTCTCTTGCAAATATTGATAAATCTTTTGTTAATCTTGGCATAAATGTAGCAAACACAGCTGAAATGATCAATATAATAACTAAAAAAACAATAAGTATTGCAAAAATCCTTTTTATGCCTTTTCTTTCGATTAAGTTGACAATTGGGTTAAGTAAAAATGCAACAACTAAAGCATAAATAAATGGTGTCACCACATTCATAATATTGTCTCTTATTAAGAAAATAAGAATCGCTACAATTGAAAATAGCAATACGTCTAATAATACATTACGTTTTCTGTTAGATAGATACATAACATGTACTCCTTAGTAAATCTCTATTTTTTTATATTTTATCATATATTATAACGATCTGTAAGTCATCTTTTATTTTAGACGCTTTGTAATAAATTATTGAAAAAATAATTATTTATCATCGACACACTAGAAGTACGATATATTATGTTAAGATGAAAGAAATATCTCAAGAAACATTCTATTTAAACCCTAAGCTTAGATATTATGATTTAGATATTCTTCTATTAAAGGTTAACCTATAGGCCTTTTCCCCTTCTAAATTAATATGGTATCTATAAAAAGTACGGGTACCACTTTTCCTATCTTTAGTTACATTTCTTCTACCAATGCTTTCAAAGGACAAAGTTTTTATCTCCTGTGAGTCGCTTGTTGTGTATTTTATAATTATGCTATCTGAGATCCCTTCTTCTCCTTCTGAATATGCAACTGAAAAGAATTGAACTTGCGCCTTAATATTACTATTCGTAGTATGATCAATAATCTCCACGGGTAACTCCTTATTTTTAGTGTAAACGAGCGCTCTGATTAAAGTTGCATAATCAGTCGCTGTTAATTTAGGCATATCACAATAGTCTAAACACTTATTTGGGGTCTCACTGGTTATTTTATTCATAATAACATCCTCTCTATTCTTATCACATTTACTTTGCTTCTGTCTAAGTACATAAAAATCAATAAATACCCTGCTTTTATACATATATTAAATTGTTCTGTTCACAAAAGTCTAATAATAACTTTTTCGTACCATGTTTTTTAAAAGTAACTTTTGCTACTTTATCTGAGGAAATAGATTTTATTTCCCCTTCACCATACTGTTTATGTGTTATTTTCATACCAATATTATACGTACTAGGGCATTTCTTTAAAAACAATTTTGTTTCACTTATAAAGCGAGAGCAATTGACTTGATTATTAAACCGAGTTTTAAGAGTGCAAAGCCTTAACTTGTTTATAGCCCTTGTTAAAGCCACGTAGTATACTCGCCTTTCTTCTTCTATTTCACTATCATTTTCTTCTTTACTGTTTGAAGTGAAGGGAAATAACCCTTCTATAAGATCTATTAAGTAGACTTCTTCAAATTCTAATCCTTTAGATGCATGGACTGTTGATAAAATCAATTTACTGTTTACATTTTTCTTTGCTTTTTGAATGATAATTTGTAATGTATCTAATTTAGTCATTAGGTCAGACCCATTAGAACAATCCCTTGCTAAATATTTTAGTGTACCTAAAATGTTATTTGCAGTTTCCTGTGGGGTATGATCTTGATTTTGAAGATATTTTCCATAGTACATTTCTTTTTCTATATATCCTATAATATTCTTTTTATTTCCTGATTTTATCGCATCAAAATCTAACTTAAGCTCATGGATTCTATCTCTTTGTCTTGGTTTTAATCCATCATAGGTCAAAACAATATCTAAAATACGATTACCGGCCTGCTTTTTAGATAAATTTCCAACATAATTGAGAACATCCTTCGATAGGTAGGCATCAAGCTTATAGTATATTTTTGTAAAGCTTTCGAAGTCGCAGGGATCGTAGGCTAAATTTATAAAACAGATAATATCATTTACGATCCAGTGCTTTAAAAAAGACAACTTATGTTCTCTTATGTAAAAATCAATATTTTCCTCATTGAGTTTATCCATAAAAGGAATGGCTGAAAAATTATTTCTGTAAAGAATAGCTTTTTCGGTATTGCTTTCTTTAATACGTTCAATCACTGTATTTATCTGTTCAGTTTGATCTTTGAATTCATTTATCATAATAGCAGGACCATTTAGATTATTTGTAAATATATTTTTCTTATACCGTTCTTTGTTCTTGTCTATAATATAATCACTTAATTCTACGATATCTTTTGTACTTCTAAAGTTTTCTTCCATGAAGTAAACTTTAGCCTTTTTAAAAACCTTATTAAAGTCTAGCAAAATTTTAGGGTAGGACCCACGCCAGCTATAAAGGGTTTGATCGTCATCTCCTACACAAAAAATATTATTTTTAGGATGTATGAGTAACTTTATCATTTCATATTGTATTTTACTCGTATCTTGAAATTCATCAATTTGCCAATATTGATATCTATTTTGCAGTCCTTCTAAAAGCTTAGGTCTTTCTTTAAGTATCTTATATGCTACTGTTAACATATCGTCGTAATCAATATACAAATTTTCTTCTTTAAAAGTCTCGTATTGATTATATATCTGAATAAAGTTTTTAACATTTGTATCTATTCCCGCTATTTCTTCTTTTCTTAGCATCATATTTTTAATATAGGTGATAAGACTTAACATTTCTTCTACTGTTTCTTCTGTAGCATACCCGTTATTGAGCTGTTGGTAAATATTTTTAAGAATCCGGTGTTTATTTAGAGGATTCGTACTATCTTCTATAATCATTAATCTTCTGTTCATTTGCCTGTAGTATTGTAATATTATTTTATAAGCAAATGCATGTATCGTACTAAATGCTAAATGGTTTGTATCAATAAGATGTCCAAAAACATCCCCAAACCTTTTTTTCATATCTTTTGCTGCAGCTTTTGAAAAAGTTAAGGTCATAATGGTTTTTGGATTGATTCTATGATTTAAAATTAAATTTGCAGTTCTAGTGCAAAGAGTTGTTGTTTTTCCTGAGCCTGCAACGGCTAATATAATGGCTGGGCCATCTACGTGCTGTGCTGCTTCTTTTTGTTGTTCGTTTAGTCTATCTTGTATTTCTTCAAAACACCTGTACATACCGTTCACCTTTTGTATATGATTTTGCAGTCAACTGATTTTCAATTTCAGACATTGTCATTTGCAATATATTTATATTAACATATTTTTTATTTATCTTAAAATTTCCTATCTTATCCATAACAAAAATAAAAGATTCTCCTGCCTTCACCGAGAATCTTTTGTTTGTTAGCAAATTTTATTATCTGAAATTTCATATCGGAAATATAGATATATTAGCCTTACGCCGATAATTAGTGTTATCAATTCTGCAATTGGAACTGAAAGCCATACCCCATTTATCCCCCATATATGAGGTAGTGTTAATACTGCTGGTATTGTTAAAAACATACCTCTTAAAATGGAAACAATAAACGACTGTCTTGGCTTAGCGATCGCAGAGAAAAATGAAATGATAACAATATTTAATCCAATTAAAATAAAGCCTGGGAAGTAAAGCCTCATCCCTTGTTTTGCAATTTCATGTAATAACATGTCATTTTCTGCATTAAAGGCAGCAATAATTGGGTCTGGGTATAAGATAAAAATTATATAAAAAATACAGCTTATTAATACTGTGCAATATGATGCATATAACAGTATCTTTTTTATATAACCCATTTTCCCAGCACCGTAGCTAACACTTATGATTGGCTGAATACCTTGTCCTATTCCAATGAAAATTGCAATAAATACAAATGAAATATTAGCTAGTATCCCGTAAGCAGCAACTCCAATATCTCCTATAATTCTTAAAATTACTATATTAAAGACAAATAAAACAATTCCAGTTGAAAACTCCGTTATATAAGTTGGTATGCCAATAAAAACAACCTTTGATAGTTCACTTCGTTTAACCTTTGTTTTAATAAGCTTAAAATTATTTTTCTTAGTAAAGATATGGGAAGATAAAATTACTAGACTAATAATAGGCGCTAGACCTGTAGCTAATGCTGCACCAAACATACCCATATTAAGGGGAAATATAAATAAGTAATCAAGAATAATATTACTTATACTTCCTGTAAGCATAGCAATCATTGCTAATTTAGGATTGCCATCATTTCTAATCATACTAATTATAATATGGTTAAATATAAAGGCAAATGAGAATAAAAAAAGGGTTTTTATATACTCATTCGCTAAAGGGATCAGGTCCCCACTTGCTCCTAAGCCCGCAATAATATTTTTTGAATAAGTAATGCCTAGTACTGTTAAAATACTCCCTAAAAATAACGCCAATATCATTACTTGAGTAAATACGCTATTTGCGTTATTGGGTTCATTTTTACCTAAATATATGGAATACATTGTTCCAACACCCATACTCAGCATTAATCCCAATGCATTAATACCACCTATAAAAGCAGGTAACGCTAAATTTAGAACAATTAGGCCTTCTTTTCCAACACCGTTAGCTATAAAGAAGGTATCTGCTAGTACATATAATGACATACCTAACATACTTATTACATTAAACGACACATATTTTAAAAAGGTTTTAAAAATATTATTATCTATTATGTCTTGTGTTTTCATAGTGCCTCCAGGTCATTTGGTATCTTAAGCTCTTGATACTGTAATTTTTCCTTCAACTTTATTAAGATTTTTAATCTTCATCGTTGGATCTGTTACACCACAATCATTCATTATTGTTTCAAGTATTTTAAATTCTTTACGTTTGATGACAACTTCTATCTTATGTCTTATGTGGCCATGGTTTCCTCGTACTAAATAGTTGTTTACTGTATAGCCCTCGTCTCTTAATTTTTCAGCTATCTCAACCATTTTATTCTTATTATTTAAAAACACATCTACTTCTAATATCCCTAAGGCTAATCTTTCTTCAATTTTTCCTCCAATAAATACGCCTAAGGTTTTGCCTAATGCATAGGCAACTCCAAACTGTACACCGTCAGAATTAGCAACTTTACTAACTACAGTAGCAAAGATAATGGCATCCATAAAAACTAAAAAATAGACTGGATTCATAATTTTTTTTGCTAATAGTATGCTTTTTAAAGTTGCAAATATATTTGTTAGGGCGGTTACTAGGAACAACCCTATTAGTGTTAACACCATTTGTTGTGTCATATTGACACCTCCTTTTACCTTCTTTTTATTTCTAGCTTCTTTTCAGATTCATTCTAATTAAAAAAGCTAACATAGTCATATGTTAGCAAATAAAAGGCTTATTAATAATCTATTATTAATCCATGTTCCGCAAAGGTATGTAACATCTTTATTTAAGAAGCTACTTCATTTTTTAGACTAATACATATTATCTTTCAATTTTTATCATTGAAAATCCAAGAATAGAAAAAACCTACTTTCAACAGTTTTTATATGTTATCTCTTTAAAAAGAATCGGCATCTAACTTGTTCCTTTTAATTTAAAAAGTAATTTGTCTATACTTAATTTGCTTTATTTACTAATAAACTAACCTTTTTATCTTAACACATATTTGTAATATATTCAACTATCTTTATTTTTACTTTTATAAATAGTTATACTTTCTATTTCTTCTATAAAATTTCTAACTAAAACTTCATACACTTTCTTATTTTTCACATAGGCTCTTGCATGCTCTACATTTTCAGGAAAGAAACTCTTTTTTATGCCTTGCTTTACATTATACATTTTAATACTCATTTCACTTGGTATATAGTCATCCTTTTCCCCATGAATAAAAAACATAGGAATATCGCTTTTCTCTACATCTTTTATAGGCAATATATCTTTAGGATTAAATCCATTCTTTAATTTTATAATTGAGTTGGCAATATTTAAAATAGGGAAGGCTGGCAGCCTGTAATCCGCTTTTAATCTAACTTTTAAGAGTTCATTTAGATTAGAAAATGGACAATCAGCAATGACAAAGCCTATCCTTGAATCAACACCTGCATTTTGGAGTGCAATTGCAGCCCCCATTGATTCACCATGTAAGCCGATCATACTATCTTCACCTATTCGATCAAAAACCCAGTCAGTAAAAATTTTAAGATCATACTTTTCAAAATATCCAAAGGTAGTATTTTTACCACCACTGTTACCATGGTTTCTATGATCAAAAATTAGCACGTTATAATCACTTTTAAAAAATATATTTATATATTTAATAGATGCAAACATTGTAACGGTTATACCATGACAAAGTATAACCGTTTTTTTTGAATTGTGATTTTTTATAAATATACCTTTTAATTGATAACCATATGGCGAGTCTACTACTACTTCTTCTTTATCTAACTCGTTAAACCATTTTTCGTCAAAATTTTCTTTTTCCAGTTCATATAAATAACTTTTTTGACGGGTTATCGTTTTCGGATAGACTACAAGGGTTGAAAAGTAATAACTCAAGCCAAGTAGCATTAAAAAAGCAATTAATATAATACTCCAAAATATTATCATGTGCTTCATACCCTTTACATTTGAATATTAATTTGATAAAAATATAGTGCTGTGCTGTACATGTTTGTTTAAGAATATGCTTCATTTATATAGAATTATATCATCATACTTTCAAAATACAATATGTTAGACAATACCTTTAATAATGTGATAAAATTTACTAAATTAAACTAAGGAGTTGAGTACTATTAGATTTAATGATTACGATAATGAAGAAGATTACTATGATCGATTAAAGTCTCTAAAAAATCAAGATAAGCATCAATTTACTAATAAATCAACCTTTGAAAAATTTGAATTTGATTATGAAGAAGACCCTTATGAACCTTAAACTTCTACAAGTACACCCTGTAGGTATTTTAAACCTTACAGGGTGTACTTGTTATTTTATATTCTTCCACTCCTCTTCTTTAAATCCTATTAGTACAGAACTGTCACCTATTAACAATGGTCGTTTTACTAGCATTCCATTAGTTGATAATAACTTTATTTGTTCGGCTTCTGTCATTTCTATTAACTTATCTTTTAACTTCATTTCTTTATACATCTTACCACTTGTATTAAAAAATCTTTTTATAGGTAATCCACTCTTATTAATCCATTGTTTAAGTTCTTCCTCTGTTGGATTGTTTTCTACTATGTGCCTTTGTTCATATGTAATTTGATTATCGTCTAACCATTTTTTCGCTTTTTTACAAGTTGTACATTTAGGATATTCTAAAAATAAATAGTTCGTCATTTACTCATCTCCTTTGTTATTTAAGAAAATTGCATAGTTATATTAGGTTAATCGTTATAACCTATAACACCCTTTGATACTGTAATTACTGTAATTGCAATTTTTTACTTCAATCTCTTTTTAAGAATTACCCAATTTGTATTAAATTAATCTAAAGTTTTTCATACTACTATTAACTATCGACTTTTTTACCTATTGGTATAAAGATAAATGAATATTTTAACTGTTTGAAATTAAGAGGAATTAGAAACTTCTATAACGAAAATAGTATAGTAAAAAGCTCTTTGAGGAGTGATCTTATGCAAACAAAATTTAAAAAGATACTTCCTAATGAATTAGATGAAATTCTTGAGTCATCATACGATGGTATATACATAACTGATGGTCAGGGCTATACCTTAAAACTAAACAAAGCCTATGAAAGGATCAGTGGCATAAAGCGAGAAGAAATATTAGGCAGAAATATGAAAGAACTGGTACAAGAAGGTTATCTTTCAGAATCGGTATCTCTATTAGTTCTAAAAAAACGAGTTAGAACCACTATAGAGCAAGAATTTTCAAATGGTACAAAAGCCTTAGTAACCGGGACGCCAATTTTCGATGAACAAGGAGATATATCACTAGTTGTTACCAATGTTCGCGACGTAACAGAACTAGTGAATTTAAAGGATGAATTAAAAAAAAATCGTGAACTTACAGAAAAGTATTTCTCAACTATTGAAGAGTTGAAAAAACAAATTATAAAAACTGATCATATGGTTGTTGAGGATGAAAAGATACTAGAGTTACTCAAAGTAGCACAACGGGTATCGCAATTAGATGTTACTATACTACTATTAGGAGAAACCGGTGTCGGAAAAGAAGAAGTTGCTAGATTTATTCATCAGAATAGCAGCAGAAAGGATAAACCTATTGTAAAAATAAACTGTGGAGCCATTCCTGAAAATTTAATAGAATCAGAGTTATTCGGATATGAAAAAGGTGCTTTTACAGGAGCAAAAAAAGAGGGAAAACCCGGCCTTTTTGAAATAGCTGAAGGTGGTACTATATTCTTAGATGAAATTGGTGAATTGCCCTTAGAGCTACAAGTAAAACTACTGAGAGCATTACAGGAAAATGAAATTGTGAGAGTTGGTAGTGTAAAACCTATCAAAATTGACGTTAGAATACTTGCAGCAACAAATAGAGACCTTGAATACATGGTAAAAAACAAACTGTTTAGGGAAGATCTATACTATCGATTAAATGTTGTACCATTTTCAATTCCACCCTTAAGAGAACGAAAAAAGGATATTGTTCCTTTAATCTACTTTTTTACAAATAAAATAAATAATAAATATAATCTTAATAAAAAGTTTTCAGCAGAAGCATATCATTGTTTTATAAAATATGATTGGCCTGGCAACGTACGTGAGTTGAAAAATATCGTTGAGAGAACAATAGTTGTTAGTCCTAATTCAGAAATTGGATTAGAAGATCTTCCTAAACAGCTATACCAAAAACACAACTCTATTAGTATTAATATAGATGAGGATTTACAACCATTAAAAACCGTTGTTGAGAATATCGAAAAGAAATTAGTTGATAAAGCCTATGAAAAGTTTGGAAATGTTCGTGCAGCGGCTAAAGCGTTAGAAATTGATCCCTCTACCTTTGTTAGAAAAAGAAGAAAATACCAAAAACAGTAGCGTTTGTTGTGTAATTGCAACAGTTGCATTTACACAACATTTACATGTAACCTATACAATTCTCTATATTACCTGATTTGAAATTTAAATAAAAAAGGTTTGATGCAAATTTGCATCAAACCTTTTTTTATTTAAGATATTTTTTCCTTTTAAAATCCTAAATATCATTTTAATTATTAATATTTAACATAATTTTTTAAAAGATAAACCTCTAAATTTCAACTACTCCATGCACTCACTTTCTTTTTTCTACTTTCTAAAAAAAGTCTGGCATAATCTTTGCTCTATTAGTAGGTACGAACTAACCAAATAACTTTAATGAAGGGTGGATTATATTATGATAAAAACTAAAGTGGATACAAAAAAAAGTAGTATATTTGCTAAATTACTTGCACTACCAGAAGGGCCTAACCACGATACGTGTTTAGAATTTAAATACTATCTCCCGTTAGATGAGTCTAGACGTAAAGCATTACTAGCATCTTTTTCACAAGGTTTTAGTCAGAGGTTGCAGAAATAAGTTTAATAATGCCACCTTATCTCCTCCAAAGTTTCTTAGTTTAAAGACCCAAATCATTGGTTGATTAGGGTCTTTTACTTTATCTCTTTAAAATCGGAGAAATCTTTTTATAGATAAGTAATGTTATTAGTGCAATAAGTAATCCTTTGAAAATATTAAAAGGTGTTACTCCGTAGATAACTAGTGTTCTTATATCCACAATTCTGCTGTTCACAACAGTTCCCATCTCAATAATATTTTCGATAGGCATGATTTTCGAATAAAAAGGAATAATCAAATAGATATTTGATAATGCGCCTACAAAAGACATTATAACTGTCCCAACTAATGTTCCGATTATTGCGTGGGTTTTGTCTTTTTTATAACGATAAATTAAAGCCGCTGGTACAACATAGGCTGTCCCAACAATAAAATTTGAAAGCTCACCTACTCCTCCTGTTGAGGTTTTGGTTATCAAATGTAAAATATTTTTAAGTAATTGAATAAGCATTCCCGCAACTGGTCCTAGGGTAAATCCACCGATTAGTGCTGGTACATCTGCTAAATCAATTTTTAGAAATCCCGGAAATATTGGTAACGGGAAATGTATCAACATTAATACATAAGCAATTACTGCTAGCATTGAAATTTTAACTAGATTACTCGTAGTTAGTAGTGTTTTTTTGTTCACACCTATAGATCCATTTACATTTTGCATAAGTATTCCTCCTAATAATATCATTAAAGTTGAGGAGAACAGTGTGTTTTAAGTTTGTGAAATAAATCACAAAATGCCCAAAAGAAAAATCCCTTGGGCATGTAGAATCACAGTTTTATTTCGCTCTTCTCCCATCCAGACTTTACTGTCGGTACTGGAATTTCACCAGTTCAATCAATAAAATATTGATTCGCGGACTTTTAACCGCCGGTCGGGAATTTCACCCTGCCCTGAAGAATTAAATGTTATTTAATTTTCTTGTTTTCATTATAACCTTTTACTTTTAATTTGACAAGTATTTAACAGCAAAATTCGACAATAATCATCATTCCTTAATTTGGATTATACTATGCAATAAACCGATGAATCCACTTACTTAAAACTATTCTATATATAAAATATCCAATGATGCCTCCTACTGTATTTAAAATTATGTCATCTATATTCGCTGTGCGTAAAAGAACGAGTCCATAATAAGAAAAAATAAGTTGGTAAATTTCTATGGTTAAAGAAGTAAGCATTGTGTATAGGACCACTTTTTTAAAGCTTTTTATGTGAAATAAAACCGGAAAATAAATCCCTAATGGCAATAACATTACTAAATTATATAAAGATAGTTTAACAGAATTCAAAAAAAACCAGTCAGTTCCGCCTCTATTATACATTTCTACCCAATCTTGTAAAAACTTAAATGGGACTAATTGATAAGATATCCCTCGATATTCTCTTAATGGCGGTATATTAATGCCCCCAGTGGTCACCTGTACCACATATAATAAATAGAAAATAAAGCTATATCTAACTATTCGTTTTAGTAGCTTACTTTTCTTGTGTTTGAAAAAGTCGGATATTATATAAAGGACTAATAATAGACTACCTATTGGTACGATGTCAATACGATACATTGTTCAACCTGCTCTCTATTAATTTAATATAGAGGGGAGAATTTCCCCTCTATATTTTCTTTGTTAAATTGTTAGTTAAAGAAGTCCTCTACATACTGAGGAACACTTCCTTCAAAAAAGTTTTCAAGGGTAATCATGTTATTTTTTTCATCATAAAATCCTACTTGGTATCGTAGTTCTCCTCTGTGATAATTTCCTGATTTTTTAAGGGCCTCATTGATTTTGATTTTATCACTGGTCTCATAGCGCTTTATTGTGTTTGAGTCATCTCTATCTTCAAAACCTACTCTTGATCCACCCTGAAATTCCTCAACGACAATATAAGCTACTTGATCTTCTGTAAGCCTAACTTCATTTAGGTAGCCTTTCTCTTCAAGCCATTGGTCTACATGTTTAAAGTTTTTACTCCAATTTGTATGGATTTCTTGGATCACTTCACCATATAGACTTTCCATTTCTTCTCCTTGGGCAAGTAGAATACTGATGTCTCCCCATCTTCCTGATTTTTCAATGGTTTCATAGTCTGCTTCTAAAATATCTCTTCTTAGTGCTTCTACTAGCTCTTTTATTTCATCTGGGTCCGTTATTGCTACATGTCCCCCATTAGTATAACTATTGATTTGAATTCTTTGCATGGATTTAACTGCAGTATTAAGTACCGGATAATTATTTATTTTATGCTCTTTTGATTCAACCAATGGCTCGTAGTAATCTTCGTAAAACTCGCTACCCACTGGACTATAAGTCCTTACAAAGTTTTCTCCATTATTTAGTTCATATACAATATGGAACTGTCTAGTATCTCTTCGGTGGGATGCTCCTTTGATATTCCATTTGTTATCAATAATGGTTTGGTGCATATTTAATATTCTTTCTATATTTTCTTCTTCTCTGTAAATAAAGTTGAATGATTCACTTTCTTTCATTCTTTCATAACTGTAATGGGTTGGCCCTAAGTAAACACCCTGTATTTCTTCTTTAGTTGGTATTCTTCCCTCAAACCCGACCACATCAAAGGCTAGTGTACTTACTAATATTGTAATTATTAGACCGTAAATCGCATAATTTACAAAAAGCTTTTTTGTAAAAATTCGTACAGATTTTTGTAAAATGCCTTCTGCGATTAAATACCCAAGTAGAGAAAATGTAATATACCCTATATATACCCAAGTTAAGTTTCCGTCTGTTGCATAATAGAAATATAATCCCGCTACAAGCATGACACAAAACGTTACGCCGTATTTAAATATAATCTTTAATGGGTTAAAAACAATGACTTGTAGATTGTTCTCAAGCTTCCTCTCTTTATAAATATATAAACCTATCCCTAGCACAGCTAAAATGAATACTGAATATGCAATAGCTTCCTTTGCTGTGAACATATTATTAAATAGTCCGCCTAAGCGAATAATGGGCGATAATCTTTCCATTCCTGTGTAACCTAATCTTTCATAACTTTCCCAATTAAATCCAAAAAGGTACATTGTCATGTTGTTTAAAACTAGTGTGTATAACCCAACAGGAAGTAATAATACAATGTAAGTTAATATTCCTTGAGCCACTGTTATCCCCGTCACTGTTCCAACAAAAACGGTGCTGGCAAACATAATTAGATTTGCTAAAATCATTGTACCAATCCATACGAAAACTTCTTTAACAGTAAACAATATTGCTAGATCAAAAATAGCTCGTATGATTAGGATAATGATCCCGGTAAGCAGTATCGGTACAACAATAAATCCAATTCCAGCTAATACATAACTGATAAAAAGTCCTTCTCTTTTTATTGGTAAACTATGAATCATGTCTGAACTATCTTTATTTTGTAGGTATCTAAAAAGCAATAACCCTACAACCACCGGAATAGTGAAAATAGAAACCATTATGATACCACTATTAAAGTATAATATATTTTGGTGTATTCTAATACTATTTAAATTTTCTTCTAGATTCGGTAAATATCTTTGAACTTCCATAATAATTTGAAGGGGTACAGTTAAAAACAATGCGATAAAGTACAAAATCGGTACCCAGTATAGTCTTTTAATTTCATTCCTAATAATGCCTTTACTGAAATATGATGTGATCGATTTCATAACCCGTATCCCCCATTTCGTATATAAATACTTCTTCTAAACTTAAAGGTAATACATCTAACACCGCAGGGTTTAGTTTACTAAAGTGATGCATAATCCCTTCTCTTTCCCCCCGCACAATATAGACTTGTATGCTCCCCTTGGTTTCTTTGTGTAAAACTTCTAGTTCTTCTAATGCTTGTGGTTTTACTTCTTCTTTAAAGGCCACTTGTACTTTGTGCACATCCTTTTTTAAATCGTCCATATCTTTTTCTACAATCATTTTTCCTTGATGTAAAATACCTACATGGTCACATAGATCTTCTAATTCCCTTAAATTATGGGATGAAATAATAATTGTTAAGGAGCGCTCGGCTACATCTTGAAATAAAAGGTTTTTTACCTTTTGTCGCATGACAGAGTCTAATCCGTCTAAGGGCTCATCTAAAATCAGTACTTCTGGCATAGCAGATAGGGCTAACCATATAGCTACCTGTCTCATCATCCCCTTAGAAAGTCGATTAATTTTTCTATTAAAGTCTATTTTAAATACTTGCTTTAGATTACGGTACCTCTGCTCATTCCACTTAGGATAAATGCTTTTATAAAATTTTGCCATATCTTCTATGGTATAGGACGAAAAGAAATATAAACGATCTGAAATAAATATAACCCGTTCTTTTAATGCTATATTTTCAAATACCGGTTGTTCATCAATTAAAACTTCACCAGTATTTGGTTTGTACAGTCCAACTAGTGTTTTTAATAAGGTTGTTTTTCCTGCACCATTTGAACCTAAAAGGCCATAAATGGACCCTTTCTTCACAGATAAGTCTACTGAATCAATAGCTTCAAATCCCTCGTATTTTTTTGTCAGATTTCTAACACTAATCATTTTGATCCCTCCCAACATTATTTTCTACTTCTTCAATTACCTTTAAAATTTCATCTTTACCCATGCCTAAGTATATTGCTTCCGATAATATTTTTTTTAATTCCGTTTTAAGTAACATAAGCTTTTCCCTTTGGTCTCCTTTCTCTATCTTCTGAACGAAATTTCCTTTTCCTTTCACTGTGTAAATGTACCCTTCTCGCTCAAGGGCTTTATAGGCTTTTTGTATTGTATTTGGGTTAATGGTCAGCTCCTGGGCTAATGTCCTCACTGAAGGTAACTGTTCATCTGCTTTTAAAACATCTTCCATAATTAGTGTTTTAATCTTTTCAACTAATTGCTCATAAATTGGTAGTCTGCTTCTCAAGTCTAACTCTAGCATCGTCTTCCTCCTTTCTAAAAAATTAAATTAACCTAATTTCACTTTATGTATTATCTGTTATATGTGTGTTAGTTGTATTAGTACAGTTATAGTATAAAATAAAGCTCTACTTTTGTAAAGCCTTATTTTATTATATTAACTTTTTTAGTATTTAAACTATTGATCTTTAATTTTATTTTATCCACGACCCAAGCTCGGCAACAGGTTTGGGCTTGCAATAAAAATAGCCTTGCATTAAATCACAATTTAATTTTAATAATATATCCCTTTGTTCTTCACATTCTACACCTTCTGCTACAACTTTTAAGTTCATGCGATGACATAATTCTATAATAGACTCTGTTATATATTGATCCTTCTCACTAACTAATAAAGAATCTATGAAGGATTTATCTAATTTTAGCTTAGATATTGGTAATTCTTTTAAATAGTTCAACGACGAGTACCCTGTTCCGAAATCATCTAAAGCAATAATGAAACCTTTTTGTTTCAATAAGTCGAAAACTGCTAAAGTCTCTTCTATTCCTTCTAATAAAGTTGTTTCTGTAATTTCCAAAATTATATCCGATGGCTCTACATAATACTTTTTTACTAATGCTTCTAAAAAACTTACTAAGCCTTTATTAATTAAACCCTTTGGAGAGAGATTAATTGAAACAAAAAAGCGCTTATTAGTTTGTTTTTTCCAGTGCTCAACTTGCTTAAATACAGCCTCAAAAATTTGTTTTTCTAATTGTAGAATTTGTCCCGTTTTTTCTGCTATAGGGATAAACTCACAGGGTGAAATGAACCCTCTTTGGGCATCATTCCAGCGTATTAGTGCCTCAAACCCAACTAATTCTTCCTTCACTGTTTCTAAAATTGGTTGGTAGTACATACAAAATGCTTCTGTTTGTAATGCTTCATTAATATCATGCATATAACTGGTTTCTTTATAGGCAAATTCTCGCATGCTCTCTTGATAAATTCGGAACTGATTTTTTCCTTTAATTTTTGCATAATATAGCGCAGTATCTGCATACTCTAGTAGGCCATTGAAGGTGGGGGCATGCTCAGGACACAAGGCAATACCAATGCTTGCAGTTATACAAATTTGATGTCCTGTCAAAAACTGATTATATCTAAAAATTTTAAGCACTTCATTAGCCTCTTTATATAAATCACGTTCGTGATCGTAGAATAATAAAAGTATAAACTCTTCTTCACTATCTCTACCCAAAACAAACTTTTTATTTAATTTTTCTTTTAATTTTTTTGAAATATTTTTAATTACTTCATTACCCAACTCATAGCCTACTAAATTGTTAATGTATCTAAAATTATCTAAATCAATGTAAAAAATAGCAACTTTCTGATCGCTTTTATTTAAATCATACATTGCTTCAAATTCTACATTGAGTTTTGCTTTATTCGGCAGATCAGTTAGCGGATCATAGTAAGCCAACTGATATAATTGTTGATTCATTTTATTTTTTGATTCCATCTCCTCTGTAATGTCAATATGTAATCCTGCAATTCTCAAAGGTTTCCCACTTTGATCCATTTGTATTCTTCCACGACTTAAAACCCAACGATATTCTTTATCTGATTTTTTAATACGATATATATTCTGGTATATTCCAACCTTTTTAACTAGATAGTCTTCTAAAATATTGACTGCTTTTACTTTATCTTCAGGATGAAGAAGATTTTTCCATCCCTCTAATGAATCAATTTTTCTAGACGGTTGACTAACTGTCTCTTCTTTTGAAGAAAAGAAGTATTCGCCATTTTGCAAATTCCAATCCCAAATACCATCATTTGTTCCTTCTAATATAAATTGATTTCGCTCAATAATGTTTGATATACTTGTGTCTTTTTCCTGTGGGGAAGCTTTTTTATTTATTTTGGTTTTACGATTGTTTATCACTTCATTTCCCCCTCTTTAAAATATCAATTATTGCCTCTATTATGTATTAATTATAATATAAAATACCCCGTAAGAATGTACTCAATCAGAATGCTTTTATAAAATTTTTAGTAATCACTATGCACAAAATATCTGCAATTATATAGAAATTGTAACATTTTTCCGTTGTATTATCTTGTTTTTTGTCTAAAATAGTAAAAAATACCTATGTAAAATAATACATTTATTAAAAAAATCTAACTTTCTTAGATATAGAAAGTTAGATTTTTTAAATGTTTAATTTGATTCAGTGCAATGAATGCTGCTTATTATTTATTTTACTATTCAATAACAATAACCGCCCCATCTTCGATGTTCATCCAGTTATATAAAAATTCTGCATGACTTGTAAAGTTACGTACACACATATTTGAGCGTGGAAAAGTTCCAATTGTATGGAGGTACTCTATTAATCCAGGATCAATCTTTTCTCCATTTTCTTCTTCATAAGCTACTGGAACACCATGGATGTAAGCACCTCCTGTAAAACGAATAGCAAAAGGCGCATACCCTGCAATATCCTGTGTGCCACTTTGTAGATACTGAAAACGATCTCTTTTTTGTATTGCCTTATAGCTTCCTAATGTGGTTTCAAAGGAAAAATCACCTGGAATACCTGTAGTTGACAAGGTATAAGAAATAAGATTTAGCCCGTTTTCTGTCACTTCAAAGGCGGCTTGGTTTTGCTGATTCCTATCGATAACAACTACATGATTTAACTGGCTCAGTGTATTATCTAAATCTATATATTGCCGTGGTACATAAAATTCTCCGCCAAAAGTTGGTGAGAAGACCCGATAAAATTCATATACCTCTTCTAGTACACGTACTAGCATACCATCGGGTATATACCTATAATCACTTTCTAAATCAGCTTCCGCATATGCAGGTGCACTATGATAAAAACGATATCCGTGCTCATCTAGTGCTTCATCTCCATTTTGTGGTGGTACCCCATTTTCAAATTTATAATTTGATATAAAATGAAGCTCTCCTTGTTCTAATTCGTTTAACAACTCGCCTACTGCCTGTTGCTTACTATCGAAACGAAATATCCTAGGTGTCCCAGTATTTGAATGAACATATCCTTCTTTTAGTTCTCCTTCACTCTCAAAAGCAACCCTATACCATATATTTGAATCTTCTATTGCATCTCCTTCTACTCTCTGCAATAGAGCGACTTTATGTAGACTTTCTATTTCCTCTACAACCTCTCCATCAGGTACAGGATTTTCTCTAACTATAACGCCTTCTTCAGCTGTTATAAGAAAGTAATCGAAAGTTAAATTATATTTTAAATATTCAATAGCATCATTAACCCCTTCAGGCAATATACTTTCATATTGTTCTAATACCGTATTCATTTCTTTTGACCCAATGTTTTCTAGTAGCGCTTCTTTCTGCTGTTGGCTTATATTTGTTATTCTACTGGCCTCTTCTTCCGTAATTTCTACATCATCTTCTATATCGAAGCCATTAATGTTCTCTTCTACAGCTTCTTCATCAGTTTTTGCGAGTTTATCTTCCTTTGATCTATCTGTAACCTCCTGATTAGGGCCTGGATCTGTTTGTTCTTCTTCTGTAGGTCTTTCCAACGCAGCACACCCAGTCATAACAACCATTACTATAGCAAATATTATCATCTTTCTTCTACGCATAAACTCAACCCCATTCATTTTTTACTTATACACAATATTAGCTTTTACAATGGAATTCGGTATTATGTACTTGTATAGTAATAAATTATGAAGCAGAATGCTAGTTTCTCAGCACAATCTTTCTGCTTTTTCATATACTGAGATAAAGCTTATATCTTAAGGAGGAAAAAGTATGAACTATAGTACCCCTTATAATCCAATCTATACAAGTCCTATAATTATTTCTGCTGCACATGGTGACGTTACTGGGGATGGAATTTCTGATTACGTTTATCTCACTGGTATAACAACTAGTGATAGTCCATATGTGCAGAAGATTACGTTAGTCATTCAAGATGGAAGAACTGGTATGAAAAAAAGTGTTCCCCTTAAATCCGATTCTGGGTATAATCCTACCTTGTTCTTAGGTGACTTTACTGGAAACCATGTTAAAGATATCTTTATTAGCATTGCTTCCGGAGGTAGTGGTGGCATTATGTTCTATTATATTTACTCCGACTTTTGTAATATAACTAGGCTTTTATTTGACTATGAAGTTTTTAACAATGCTTACAAATATGACATTTGCTATAAAGATTATTATAAGGTTGAAGTAAGAAATATTACGAAAGGCATTAAATTTATAATTGATATTTCTACTAGGGATGCTGATTACTTACATGAAATATACCATAAAGATGGTAAGCTAAAATCACCTATTGATGGCTTCGTAAACCCACTAAGTGGACTTTATCCCGTAGATTTTGATACGAATGGTGTTTATGAGTTATTAGCCTATCAAAGAATTTCTGGTCGTTATGCGGCAGATGCTTTAGGCTATCTTAACACTACTTTAAAGTGGGATACACAAAATTTTGTTATGGATCATCAGAATGTTCTTATTTTTGGTGTTGAGTGTTGAGATAAAAGAATTATGGTGCAATATTCTAAAGTAGTAATTTAATAAGTTATATAAATTAAGTGACTTCCTCTTTTAAGAAGGAATCATTTAATTTATATTTTCTTCACTTTAGTTCTTTCCCTTACAATTTATGGTATAATTTTAAGTACTGATATTTGATAAGGGAGGTGTCTAATGAATAGAAGATTTCTGCATAACCTACAAATAGTAGATCGGAGTACAGGTAAACTTTTGCATATTAAATATAAAAGTTTAGTTGTGATTGTATGCACAGTTGTTATTCTCCTATCCATACCGGCATGTTTCATTTATTTACTTAATAACGGATATTTACCTAAGTAGTGAAATGATAAAAGTCCTAAAAGTATTAAACTTTCAGGACTTTTATAAATAGTTTTTTTGAATTACCAAGTACCAAATAATCCTCTTCCACCAAATAATACTACTAGCAATAAGAAGAAGAATAACAGACTATCCCCTGACGTTCTAAATAAACCACAATTACAGAAAATTATAACTAGTAGTAAGAAGAAAAATAATAAACTACTGTTTCCGTGCCTTGAAAACAATCCACCCAAAACGCCCTCTTTTTGAACGCTCATATATTACACCTGCTTTCATAATATATTATTTAGAAAGAGACACCGTTACCTATCTATCTCAATCTTAATATATATAGTATGAAAAATAATAAATTAGGTTCTAGTTATAGTAAATATTTTACATATTAGGATAAATGATATATACAATATTATTCTTTTATTAATTGTCTTAACTCAGAAAAGATATAAGGGTTCCCAGCGATAACTAAATATCCTTTTTCTAGTTGTCTTTTATATACTTTTCCCCCGGCCTCTTGTATAAGCAGTAGTCCTGCTTCAAAATCCCATGGATTAATTTTGTACTCCCAATATGCTTCAAATCGTCCCGCTGCCACTTGACATAAATCTAAAGCTGCACTACCGGTTCGTCGCATCCCACCTACATTTAAAACGACCGCATTAAATTGTTGTAAATTATTTAGAGAATCGGTTTTTCTGTCATAGGGAAATCCAGTTGCTATAAGCGAACTTGTCATTTTAGTGACACTAGATACTTGTACCTTCTTTCCATTTAGAAAAGTACCTTCTCCCTTCACCGCTTGGTAATGCTCCTTAATCATTGGTGCATAAATAACACCAACTACTGTCTCTTCTTTATGTTTAATTGCTACTGATATACAAAACATCGGAAACCTATGGGCATAATTAGTTGTCCCATCAA
The DNA here is from genome assembly GCF_031432315.1 of Serpentinicella sp. ANB-PHB4. Classification (NCBI taxonomy): domain Bacteria; kingdom Bacillati; phylum Bacillota; class Clostridia; order Peptostreptococcales; family Natronincolaceae; genus Serpentinicella; species Serpentinicella sp. ANB-PHB4. The sequence continues at coordinate 69,834 of NZ_JAVKGO010000002.1, read as the reverse complement.
TGGGATCAATAATCCATTTATATTCTGATGTTCCTCTTTGACCACCTTTTTCCTCTGAAAAGATTGTATCGTTAGGAAAAAAGTTTTTTATTTTATCATGTAAAAATTCATCCGTCCAAATGTCCATCTCTGTGACCAAATCAATATCATCATCTTTTTGTGATATGTCAATACTTTCATTCATTCGTAGCAATTGTTCTTTCCCTGCTTCCATTACCCATTGGTTTAGATTTTCTAAACGTTGTTTCCACTCATCCTTCATTAATATTACCTTCTTTCCTAATTAGCGTTATATCATGTTGCGTTCATTTATTGAATCTATCATTTATTTTGTAAAACTATCCAGTTTTATTTTAACATCATAGTGTGCTAAAATAAAATAAGAAAGGGTGGTATTATGTTAACTACTACTGGTATTATTTTACTAATACTTAGTATTGCTTTATCAATACCTTATATACGATCATCAAGAACTAAGCTTTTTGATAAATATTTCCAAGTTGATATTGAAGAAAGTTACAATCTTGTTGACTTATATCCAATTAAAATTACTGGTACTATCAGGCCTACGGTTGATTATTTAGATATCCCCTATGAGGATCTTGATATAGTAATTAATACAAAAACAATTCGTGGAACAATTGTAAATAATAAAATATCACTTGAACTCATTCAGTTAAGCGACCGAAGAAAAGCACTTTATTTAATTAAAAAACATTATACTAAAGCTGTTCAATCATATATTACTGAAACACTTACAAATAAAAAACAATTTATTGAACTAATTAATATTTCAAGCAAAGAAAAAAGATCCCTTGAAAAAATTGCATGTAACACTTGTAAGCACCGCCTAAATTGTCCTTTAGAGTTTAATAAATGTACTTATGAACGGGAAACCAAAGACATTATATTAAGTAAAGGTATCAAGGTAAATACCACTAAAAATTACGAGCTTAATAGTACCACTAACTATTAAACAAAGCTGTCCGAGCACCTTCATAAAAAAATTGATCCTTTAATTAAGGATCAATTTTTATTTTTCTCGTTTTTAATTAACGATTTTTTATACTCTTATACCTTTGTATATTGTCTTCATTTAGAAACTCATATGCATTTGTAATTTCTTGAAAGGCTTTTGTCGTATCCTTATCCTTATTTAAATCAGGATGGTGTATCTTAGCCTTCTTTCTATATGCTAATTTTATTTTATTTTTATCAGCATCGTAAGGAACGTCTAATGTATCGCAGCTCTTTTCGTACTTATTTTTAAATTCTACATAGGGATTTGAAAAGCCTTGATTACCTTGTCCACCGTAACTACTATATCCCCCTTGACCTCTATGAGCGTTTTGTTGGTGCCACCTTGCAAATCGCTCTGCCCATTCTTTTTGTTCTTCATAACGACGACGTTGTTCTTCTTTTCTTCTTTCTTCCTCTGCTCTTCTATAGGCTAGTTGAAATTCTCTAAGCGGTTTATACTGATATTTTTTCTTATCATTTAAGTAATTTCCAAGATTGAATAAAAATTCTGTCCATATATACTTTAAATATCTTAAGTAGGACACCATACTTGCACCAAGTACTGGAAATATTAATAAAAATAATACAATAAAAAGTCCTCCAGGTTGGGCTAATATTCTAAGACCTAATGGCCCGGCAAATAATAATATAAATAAACAACCGCCCATGCTTATTAAAGCAAAACAACCCTTCGTTATACTTCTTACAGTTAATACAACCGTCTCGATTATCCCTATTAAGATATCTAATACGACAGCTAAGAACGAACCTATTGAATATATAATTTTTCCTAATAGCTTATTTATTATCGTCATTGAAGGTTAGTCTCTCCTTACTATGTCAAAGTTTTTATTTAGTCTGAATTACGTCTTTCTACTAAATTTTAGTTTGCACTTAGGGCAGGTCACCATAATTTTCCCCTTGCCCTTTGGTACTCGTAGTGCTGTTTTACACTTCGTACACTTAAAATATTTATGTGTTTTTGCACAAGTAATCCTATTTTGTACTTTTTTAAATTTTGCATAAAGAGGACTCATAAGTATAGCAAACTTGTAGTTTTCCATACGTCTTTTTTGTACATCTTTTGAGAATATTCTATAGATGGCAATCCCTAAAGGAATGTAACTAATCATTATTAACAGAGATATCCCTACTATCTGACCCACTAACGTTAATAGAATTGAAATACAAAATAAAAAAATCGATAGCTGATCACCGCCAGATCTCCCATACATAAATTTCTTTAACCAGTCCATTATTATCACCCCTGTTTTCTTGACATCTATTTTTCACTTTTACTTTTAGTTTGTTATGATTGTAAAACTTTTGATTTTTTTACTCAGTCCATTATATCTTTTATAAACTTATATCTCAAGTTTTCATATGTATTTGAGTAAATTCCACAATAACATTTTCAGATTTTTTAAAAAAGAGGTGCTTTCAAAAAGAAAGCACCTCTTTTGTTTGTTAACTTGTTATAACTTACTATTACAATTATAGATCATTATCCTTGTATATCCCTTTTGTTATACCCTATAAACCCTAGGTAACTAAATACAGCACCTAAACCAACCAAAACAAGTGATGTTATAACATTTACTTCTTCCATTGGTATGTTTGGTATATGCCCAAAGGGTGTAATGAATTTTGCCCAGTCACTAAAATTTAATAATTGTCCAAAGTATGCAACCACAAAGGAGTAAAATACGATTACCCAACTTAAACTTGTGGCTTTCGGTAAATAACCTAGTAGTAAATTTGCAAACCCTAGTATACAAAGCATTGCGGGCAGATAGACAAATCCGGCTTTAAAAACTAAACCAAATGCCATAGGAACATCCATTACCGAGTAGCTTGCAGCCCAAAGGCCAATAACTGATATAAGTAATGTAACAATAGCGGTAAATACAGAAATACTAAAATATGCTCCCATTACATTGGTTCTAGATACAGCACAGGAATATATATGCTCCGTACGATTTTTCTTTTCTTCTCCCTTTAACCTTAATAACATGATTAAAGCAGCTACTAATGATAGAATCGCCACAATTGATAAAATCACAGATACAAATTGTTCTGCAAAACTAAAACCGACGCTTGGAGGTAGCATTTGTTGTATAATCTCGTTGTCTTCAAAAAACATTTCTAAATCTCCGAAAATTGATCCATACATTACAGCAAGCATAAATAAGCCAATGATCCATACAATGATTGATGTTCTCTGTAAGCGTAGTGCTAAGCCTAAAGGACTTTGTAAAAATCTGCTTGCATGTCTTCTTCCTGGTTTAGCAGGCAAAATTCCCGCGCCTAAGTCCCTTGCAGCACTTAAATAAAAACCTAGTGCACCTATTGCTGTCCCAACAGCAATTGTCACAATTGCTGGCCACCAGTAGTTGTTAACAAATACTTCTGTCCTCAGAATTAGGCCTAAAGGTGAGGCTACTGCAAGTGCTTCATTACTAACATCGCCTATAGCTCTCATAATATAACTTATCCCAAGTACACCGAAAGAAAAACTTAAAGCACCTCTGGGCGTTGATGAAAGCTGTGCAAATAATATTGTCACACCTGTAAAGAAAATACCTACTGCTCCAAGAGCAGTACCATAAAGTAATGATGGTCCTAATGGCATACTATCCATTCCTAAAGCATACAAACCAAACCCTACAATTAGTGCAAGACTAACATTTGCTATTACAGAAAGAATTGTAGCTGCACCTAAGTTGGAAAGGCGTCCTACAGGTAAGGATAGTATCATCTCTATTCTTCCCTCTTCTTCGTCAGCTCTAGTGTGCCGGGTAATTAAAAAAATACTCATCAGCGCAACACCAATAGCTGTAAATAAAAGCATTTGATGCCCCATCATAGCACCAATATTATAATTATCTAATCCGTAACCTGGCCCAACCATTGCTGTCATGGCAGGATTTCTCATGGTTTCTGCAATTGCTTGTAGAGCTTCATCAGTAGGATATAGCTCATCAAATGCAGGTGGAATAATTAAAGTAAAAAAGACTAACATAATAATCCAAATTGATAGCTTAATACGGTCTCTTTTTAACATTGATCTCGTTAACAGACTTGTATTTGTAAAAAGTGCTTTAGTCATTATTTCACTCCTTTCTCTCCTTCATAGTGACGAATAAAAAGGTCTTCTAGTGCCGGTGGTGCACTTTCTAGTTTTAATATTTCAAACTGACTAATGTGTTTAATTACATTACCCATCTCTTCACTATCTACCTGGAAGACCAATCCACCCTTTTCCTCGGACAAGTCATGTATTCCCTTCAATGCATTAATACCCTCTATTGCTTTTCTTGTTTTCACAAAAACATGGGTGCGTGTTAAATGCCGTAATTCATCTAATGTTCCCGTTTCAATTATTTCACCCTGCCTAATAATACTCACTTTATCACATAGCTTTTCTACTTCTGATAAAATGTGACTAGACAAGAGTACACTTTTCCCTTTATCTTTTACTTCTTTTACACATTCCTGAAATACTCTTTCCATTAACGGATCTAGACCTGAAGTGGGTTCATCTAAAATATATAGATCTGCATCAGAAGCAAAGGCAGCAATTAAAGCCACTTTTTGTCTATTACCTTTTGAATATGTTCTACACTTTTTTGTTGGATCAAGATTAAACCGCTCTATTAATGCTTCACGATGACTTTTGTTGTCTCCACCTCTTAGTTTTGTGAATAGATCAATTACTTCACCACCGGTTAAGTTAGGCCAAAGGTTTACATCTCCTGGTACATATGCTAACCTTTTGTGAATTTCTACAGCTTCTTTTCGGGCATCTTTACCCAAGATCGTCGCTTGCCCCTCAGTTGCATTCAAAATACCTAAAAGTATTCTTATTGAAGTTGTTTTCCCAGCGCCATTTGGACCAATAAAACCATATACTTCACCTTTGTTTACAGTTAAATTTACATTTTTTAAAGCTGTAAATTCACCATATTTTTTTGTCACATTCACTAAATTTATCATTTCCATAATTTTTTACCCCCTTATTTATATAATATTTTTTTTAATAAATCTAAATAGTTATAGAAATCTTCCCAATATGGGTCGATATCTGTATCTAGCTCTGTAATTTTTTTACCTTTTAACTTTTCTAACAATTCCTTTTCATAGCCATCCATAGATAACCGAATTAAACGTATTCCATCACCCGGATCTATATCTTCACGAAACAAAGTTTTATCAATGTTTCTATATATTTTCTCATAAACTAATTGGCGCAGTTCTAAAAGTTTAATTTCTAATTCGTCACTAAGCGTCATATCTTTATTTAAGTAACTCGTTGCAAAAAAATTAAAAATATATGGTTTTTCAGTATATGCTTTTAGTTTAACTTTACTACCTTGCTTACATTTTTCGATAAAGTCTCCCATATTTTCATCAATTTCTTCTAAATAGCGCTCCTTGATAAATTTAATACCATGATCGATTAAATAATAATAGAGCTCTTTTTTACTATTAAAATAGTAGAACAACATTCCTTTTCCAATGCTTGCATTTTTAACTATTCGGTTTGTAGAAGCTTGCTCAAACTTTTTCTCTGTGAATTCTTTATATGCTGCACTTAAAATACGCTCTTTTTTGTCTGCATCTAAGTTGTAAAACTTATCATTCAAATGATCACCTTCCTTTTTTCGACCACCGTAGTCTACTTTTATGTTTTAAGTATATCCTTTTAGACCACTTCGGTCAACACTTTTTTCTAAATATATCCATAATTATATATTGCCTAATAATCTGTAGAAGAATAAAAACCGATTAAAGTAATTTTTACTACTTTAATCGGTTCTTTTTCACACTTTTGTTTTTTAAGAGTAATTACAGTATTAATCAGGCCTCATGACTCTCATGGCATTTAATACTGCAATCACCGATACACCAACGTCTGCAAATACAGCTTCCCATAGTGAAGCAACGCCTAAGGCACCTAATGCTAAAAATAATATTTTTACCCCCATAGCAAAAACAATATTTTGCCATACGATTTTTCTTGTTCTTCTTGCTATTTTTATTGCAGTAGCGATCTTAGAAGGTTCGTCAGTCATAATGACAATATCTGCTGCTTCTATAGCAGCGTCAGAACCTAAGCCTCCCATTGCTACCCCAATATCTGCTCTTGCCAGCACCGGAGCATCATTAATACCATCGCCAACAAACACGAGTTTTCCTTTGACAGATTTATAAAGCAATTCAAGTTTTTCGACTTTTTCAGTGGGCAGTAACTCTGCAAACACATTGTTTATCCCTAACTGCTTGCCGATCTTCTGTGCAACAGCATTTGTGTCTCCAGTGAGCATTACTCTGTTTTTCACTGCTAGATTTTTAAGTTCCTTTATTGCATGTTCGGAATCTTTCTTAACCTCATCTGCAATTACAATGTTACCGGCATATACTTTGTTAAGTGCTACGTGTACTTGTGTTCCTGTTGACTCCAGCTCTTTAAATACAATATTCTCTCGATGCATTAATTTAATATTGCCAACGAGTATTTCATCTCCTTCAATCTTTACTTTAACCCCATGGCCAGGAATCTCTTCATAAGCTTCAATTTTTCTCTTATCTACATCTTTTCCATAGGCTTTTAGAATTGATGTTGCAATTGGATGATTTGAGTAACTTTCACCATATGCGGCATATTTTAATAGTCCTTCTTTTGTATAATTTCTCATAGGATTGATTTCTGTTACGTTGAATACACCTTTTGTTAATGTTCCAGTTTTATCAAAAACAATGGTTTCTACATTATTTAATGCTTCTAGGTAGTTGCTTCCTTTTACTAATATTCCTCTTTTAGAGGCTGCTCCTATGCCTCCAAAAAATCCTAGTGGGATTGACACGACTAAGGCACATGGACAAGAAATAACTAAAAATACCAAGGCTCTATACACCCACTCAGAAAATGTTGCCCCTTGGAGGATAAGTGGTGGTAGCGTGGCAAGAACAACTGCTATGCCTACAACTATAGGTGTGTAATATCTTGAAAATTTTGTTATAAAGTTTTCCGTCGGGGCTTTTCTGCTGGCGGCATTTTGAACTAAATCTAAAATTTTTGATACCGTTGATTGACTAAATTCCTTTGTCACTTCTATCACTAGTACACCGTTTTGATTAATGCAACCACTCAATACATCATCCCCTGTTAAAACTTCTCTTGGTATTGATTCTCCGGTTAAGGCGGATGTATCTATCATCGAATTTCCCTCTACTACCTTCCCATCTAATGGTACCTTTTCTCCTGGTTTTACAATAATCATATCTCCAACATTTACATCTTCAGGGGATACCTGATTTTCCTCTCCATTATTGATGACCCTTGCAAAATCCGGTCTTATATCCATCAATGCACTAATAGATCTTCTTGAACGGTTAACAGCTAAATCTTGAAAAAATGCTCCTACTTTGTAAAACAGCATCACTGCTACCCCTTCTGGGTACTCTCCAATGATGAATGCACCAATGGTTGCAATACTCATTAAAAAGTTTTCATCAAACACTTGGCCTCTTCTTATATTATTTGTAGCTTTAAGTACAATTTCTCCTCCAACGATCATATAACTTAATAAAAATATCATGAGGTTAAGGGAACTTGATAAATCTAAAATCAAGCCAATACCGAATAAAGTTCCCCCTACAGCAAGTTTAATTAATTCATTTTTATTGTTATTTACCTCATGATCATTTTCTTTATTCAGGTTTTCTTCTACTGCTATAACTTTTACATCCGGCTCTATTTTTTTAATAATAACTTCTGCTTCTTCAACAATCCTTTTTAAATCCGATTTATTATTTGCTTCAATCATTAATTTTCTTGATACAAAGTCAACACTTGCTTTTTTTACACCAGCAAGGTTTTTTATTTGACTTTCAATTTTTGTAGCGCAGTTTGCACATCCTAACCCAACTAGTACTAAAGACTTTTTTTCACCTTTTGTTATCTTTTTTTCTTTAATTACAACATGTGGTTCATGACGATTTACAATCGCATTTACAGTTACTAATATACCATCTAAATTAATATTGTTATCAACTTCAACGGTAAGTGTCTTTGTAATAAAATTTACAGAAGCAACTACCCCATCAATTTTATTAACTTCCGACTCTATTTTTGTAGCACAATTTGCACAATCTAAGCCTTCTAATATTAATTCTTTTTTTAACTTTATATCTACACTCAACGTTTTTGCCTCCTTATAGTGCCGCAGGTCTTGCCTATATTACTTTCATAATTGAATTATTTAAACTTATTAATACCTATCGCCTTTCATTAATATGGTTTAGCCCTTGATCAAAAATTTGTTTGATATGGTCATCATCTAAAGAATAATAAACAACTTTACCTTCTTTTCTAAATTTTACAAGTCTAGCTTGCTTTAAAACCCGTAATTGATGTGATATTGCAGATTGAGTCATGTTTAATAAAACAGCAATATCGCAGACACACATCTCCGAGGCAAACAAAGCATACAGAATTTTAATCCTCGTTGTATCACCGAAAACTTTAAATATTTCTGCTAAATCATATAGCCTTTCTTCTTCTGGCATACTCTCTTTTACAGCGTTAATAATATCTTCATGTATAATCGTACTATCACATTTAACAATTTTACACTTTGTATCTTTCATAACTTCTTTCACTCCTTCTTATAATAACATATGAGCAAATATTCATATGTTATTATAATTATATGTTTAATTTTTTCTATTGTCAACGATTGGTACAGTAGCACAATCTATTCAAAAAAAATAAAGTACCCCAGTTACACTGGGGCACTGATCAGTATCAATTATTATAACTTCATAAATCGTTTTATAAAAAATCTAGCGGGTTTATAATAAAAGCCTTCCATAGCTTTAGAAACTTTGGCTAACTCATCTATAATCGCTATATTTTGTGGACAGTGTTTTTCACATTTACCACATTTAATACATAGAGAAGCATTTTGAGCCTGACTTTTAAAGCTGGTCTGCATAATATATTTTCCGATGGCTGTAATTTTACCTTCTATCTCCCTGTCATTATAACAGGAAAAACAAGTTGGTATATCTACCCCTACTGGGCATGGTAAACAATAATCACAAGCTGTACATGGTATTTTGATTTTTTCATCTAAAATTTTTCGTACCTTGTTAAATAATTCGTAATCATCTTCTGTAAAAGTATTTGCTTCGGCCTGCGATGCCACTCTAATATTTTCTTCAATCATTTCCTGTGAATTCATTCCTGATAATACTACTGTTACTTCTGGGTGATTATAGATCCAGCGAAAGGCCCATTCTGCCGGCGTACGCTTAGTGTCAGCTTTATCCCATACTTCATAGACTTCTTTTGGCAAGTTTGTTACCAATTTTCCACCTCTTAAAGGTTCCATAACCATCACTGGTAATCCTTTAGCTGCAGCATATTTTAGGCCGCTTTTTCCTGCTTGATTATTTTCGTCTAGATAGTTATATTGGATCATACAAAATTCCCATTCATAGGCATCAATAAGTTTTATAAATTCCTCTCTTCCTCCATGATAGGAAAAACCAATATTAATAATTTCACCCTTTGCTTTCTTTTCTTCAATCCATTTAAGAATACCTATATCTAGAAGTCTTTTCCAAATGTTAATATCCGTTAGCATGTGCATAAAGTAATAGTCAATATAATCTGTTTGTAATCGTTCCAACTCTTCATAAAATATTTTATCTAGATCTTCATATTTTTTTACTAGGTAAGGAGGTAACTTTGTTGCAATCTTAACCCGTTCACGATACCCTTTTGAAAGTACTCGCCCTAATTTCACTTCACTATTTGGATAAATATAAGCCGTATCAAAAAAATTCACACCATTTTCTATAGCGTAAATAATCTGCTCTTCTACTTCTTTTTGATCCTTTGGTAGACGCATACATCCAAAACCTAGTGCAGAAAGTTTATCATTATTTTTTGGGTTTACTCTATATTTCATATTCGTCTCTTTCCTTTCATATAAAAGCACTAGCCTTGCTCACTTAATTTTATCACTGTAGATAAAAAAATAAAATTATCTTTTTAAAAAGACAATTTTATTTTTTTTATTACCTTAACCGAATTCTTGGCAAACTTTCAAAAACATCTTTTCCGAAAGTTGTATTTAAGAAAATAGTTGCTAAAATTGACAATACTATAATCGCGCCTATTACACTAAATGTCGTCTTATACTTAGGTTCCATTACTATTCCTCCACTCATTGATTATAATTCAAATGGATCACATAACCTTAACTTTGTTAAGATTCTATACTTTTACAGAAATTTTTTCTACAAAATCTAAATTAACAAGCTCTAGGCTTTTACTTTTTTTCTCCTCAACCTCAACTTCCATCCATTTGTCATCTACGGTCGTTATCTTTCCTTCTACATATTGGTCTAAGGTATGCACCTCACAAATTTTACCTATATATTTTTTTATTACTTCATGGGTCATTTCTATCCCTTCTTTCTTGTTAATTTTCCTTATAATAATTTTTTTTGTAGTATCTGTTTTCGTAAAATCGAAATGATCTATAAAGATTAATACTAAAAATAAAATTAATGGCCATGATAAAAAATCCAGTTCTAACACCACACTTCACCTCTTTGCGCTTAGAATTCCATTTTGTCCCACGCTCTTTTACCTATATTTGAAATATACGTAATCTGCACGATAACAGTGGATACGGCAATTACTATTATTAATGGTAGATTTAAAAAACGCTGTAAGTTCGATAAAAACCGTAGCTCTATGCTATAAATTACATATAGACCTATCGTAAGTAAAAGATATGCTGGTATTATCAAAAACGAAATTAAGCCTCCAATAAATTTGTTGCTTTCGAAATATTTTTGAAAGTAAATCATTTCAACGGATTGACTCATATAAAAATATCCAGTTGTAATGAATATTTGTATTAGTATAATTACGATCCATTCAATTAAGGTTAACTGTAAAAAAATTGATGATATCGTTAACCCGATTGTTAAAATTACTATGCTAGGAATAAAAATCATAATAATTCTTGATAGTATTACCTCCTGTGAAGAAACAGGCATAAATTTAATCAGAGAGTGCTGATACTTAGCCGTTAAAGGATTTTTCGTGATTTCACTACTTTCAAAAGGTACTGATGTACCAGTAGTAACTAAAAATATTCCACCTGCCATGGCTAATGCACTAAATAATAACGGGTTTCTACTTCCTATCTTTATTGTAAAATAAACTAAAAGACTATACAGGGCATAAAATACTAAACTACCTACCATAATGTCGAAATTTTTGCAGGCTCTTATCCACTCATATTTTACCATACATAAAATTGGTGTTAAGTTTCTTTCTGGTGTTTTCTTATTTGTAACTTTCTTATTTGTAGTTTTCACTTTTTCAACCGGTGTACTATTCATCCAACCCTTGTAAAAATATTTTTTCGCTATACAATATGTTGCTATCACTATTAAAGCTGTAACGCCTACTAAAAATAGGGTCGGCATAACCAGTTCCTTTGGTGATGCCCCCAAAGCTATCTTTCCTAATAGCTCTCCACCTGATATAAATGGAAATATAAGATATAAATAAGCTGTGTTAAATAACCATTTAAAAATGTCCTCTAGAGGGATAAAACTAGGTGCTTTTACACCAAAGAATATAAATACCCACACTAAAGCTGTTAATAAAAAATTACCTGTATTTACAAAATACCTATAGGATTTTATAGAAAATTTTGTTAGAAACAATATTCCTAAGGATACCCCAATACTGGCAGCCGTTGTCGCAATCATAAAATAGATCAACGGCATTAATATGTAAAAAACGGCATTAGCCTGTACTGATATACTTAAAGCAATTACAACAGGCACAAAAAATATCGCTTCTTTTATAATTGTGTTACAAGTATGATTTAACAGTTTATATATTAGAATAATTCCTGAATTTAGAGGTTTAGAAACCAAGAAACCCATATCAGGTGATTGATAAAAATTATTAATTAGGCCTAAGAGGCTTGCAAAAAATTGAAAAGCAAATATCAATAGAAAAACTACTGAGTACATTACGGTAGCTACTGCATAACCTTGTTCACTAGGAAAGTCTCCAAATCTTCCTACTACTTTTGTATTTAAAAAGTAAACCCCTAAGCTTAATAAACCTAAAATACCACAAGCAATAAGTATGTTTACAATCCCTTTATTTCTAGTTCTAAAATATCTGTTAATAAACATTGACCATTGATTTTTATAGAGTAACTTTAATGTATTCATAAATTAAATCACCTACCCTTGTACCGGATCTGATTCACTAGTAATGTTTACAAAAACTTCTTCTAACGTAGTTCCCTTTTGGGCCTTCTTTTGTAACTCTTCTAATGTTCCTACAGCAACTAACCTACCACCTGCAATAACAGCAATCCTATCACATATTTGTTCTGCAATCTCCATGACATGAGTGGTCAGTAACACCGCAGTATTTTCTTTATAGGCCATTTCTTTTACAATGTCTTTTGCATTTTTTGCACTAACTGCATCTAAGCCTAAAGTCGGCTCATCTAATAATAAAATTTTTGGTTGATGAATAATTCCTGCCATTAATGCTATTTTTCTTTTCATCCCTCTTGAATACCCACCTATTAGTTCGTTACTTTTTTCTTGCAGGTCTAATCTATCTAATAGGTAATCTATTCTCTCTATTCTGAGTTTAGGATCAACACCATACATTTCCCCAACAAAGTTTAAGAACTGTCTTCCTGTTAACTTATCATATAAAAAAGGATCATCAGGGACATACCCTAAATGCTTTTTAGCTTCAGTAGGATTAGTAACAATATCATACCCACAAAGATTTACTTGACCTTCAGTAGGTAATAAAAGACCGCTACAAATTTTAATTGTTGTTGTTTTTCCTGCACCGTTAGGTCCTAAAAATCCTAATATTTCACCGGGCTTTACTTCAAAATCTATCCCTTTTACAGCCTCTACTTTTCCATATTGTTTTTTTAGATGAGATACTTTTAACAAATTATTCCCTCCTTGTATATAACCTTTATCTTGTTTAGATGTTTTAACAGTTAATTTCAATATTAATTTCTTAATTTTTCCATAATTATAGCACATCATTTTATGGAATGCATCTAATTTCATCAATATAAAAAGCACAATTCAAAGTAGACAATAATATCTACTTTGAATTGTGCTTTTTAAACGAAGATAACTTTTTAGTATTTAAAGTTCTCAAGCTCATCATAAATTGCGCAAATAATTTTGTGTTTTTTGCGATCTTTGTATATTTCTATATTTATTTAACTAATTTTTATTTAGTTTCTTCAATCTTCTATTTCATTTATCAACTTATAAATATTATCTCTTTCTTTTGTTACAACAAACTTATCTAGTAAAAATGAAATAATTAATATTCCAGGTATATTAATCAATAACCGAGTTACTGCGAAGTCAGATCCTAGTGCAGCCATTTCAAATAAAAACATAGGTATTTTCGTTGTGGACCAGGCACCAATAAAAATTAGTATATTACTAAATGTTGCCCCTTTTTTCATTAATACTAATGCTACAGGAAAGGCACCATACAATGGGCCCGCCGCAGCTGAACCTAATGTAAAAGCTATTATTACTCCTTTTATACCGGAACCTTCTCCCATGTATTTTACCATTGTTTCCTTAGGGACCCATACATCTAAAAGACCTAGTAAAATAAAAACTGGTGGAATAACCATCGCCATCTCTCTAAAACTAAAACCTACAACATCTATTGCTTCTCTTCCCATTTCAGCATTCACTGCTGTAAGTATGCCTAATGCAACAATCGTTATAGCAAAAAAACGATATCGCTTTAACATAGTTCTCATAGACGGATTTTTACCTGCTGTATTTTTCATCCTCCTATAACCCTCCCCATAATAAAAGCTACAATAAAAGCAAATAGAAATGCACTTATGTTTCGCCACATTGTTAGTCTTCTGCCAAAATACTTACTTTCAATAGGTATGGTTATGACCCCTACCATCATCAAAGAGGATATGAATGCTGCTATTTGAGCAATCCCAGCACCACTTTCTAATAATAATGCAGCAGTTGGAAAAGCCACAAAAGCAGGTATTAGTGTCACTGCACCAATTGCAGCAGATATAATTACACCCAACCAACCTGACTGTCCACCAAGTATAGCGCCTATTACTTCTGGGTTTAAGACCGCTAATAAAATACCCACCAAAATAATAACACCTAAAAACTGAGGCAAGATATTCTCAAAGGCTTTCCAAGCTTTTTTCAAAGCCATCTTTGTTTTCTTTTCATCTTTTCTATAAGATACAACTAAAAAAATAATTACTATAGCATACAAAATTCTATTAATCATGGTTTCACTCCTAAAAGATCAGTTTAATATATTATTTCTCATTGTCTTATAATTAGACTCCCAAATATAAATTGTTAAAAATTGTAGTTTAAGTAACAGAGAATAAATATAATATACTTTTTAAATACTATTGTTATATTATTTTTTAAATTATATAGGTAAAGGAGTTTAGTACATGAATAAGTATGATGCTATTGTTATAGGACTGGGACCTGCAGGTATGGCTATTGCCGGTATGGCACCACTCATGGGTTTAAAGGTACTTGCTATAGAATCCCATAAAGTAGGTGGAGAATGTTTAAATTACGGTTGTATCCCTAGTAAAGCAATGTTAAAAATTGGAGAAGTAGCTTACTCAACAAAAAAACTTGACTTCTTTGGTCTAAAGTCAACATCTGAAATTACTTCTTCGGCACCAATGGATAATGTTCGGACAAAAACCCCTAAAATAAATAATCAGATGGCAGAGAAAATGTTTCCCGGAGTAGATCTAATTATCGATAAAGGATTAGCTAGTTTTGTTGACTCCCACACAGTAGAGGTAGATGGAGAAAAATATGAAGGAAAAACTATTTTTATTGCTACTGGTACCGAACCTTTTATACCACCAATTCCAGGGATACAAGATGTGCCTATTTTAACTAATCAAAATGTTTTTGCATTAGAAGAAGTACCAGAGTCACTAACTATAATTGGAGGAGGAGCTATTGGTAGTGAATTAGCCCAAGCTTTTTCTAGATTGGGTTCTAAGGTTACAGTTGTACAAAAAAACTCTTTTTTAGTTCCAATTGGTGATGAAGAAGCAGGACATGTTTTAGAAGATCAGTTTAAAAAAGAAGGTATTAAGGTATTCAATGATACCCAAATAGAAAAAGTTGAACAAAAAAATAATAAGATTTATACACATACTACTAATGGTGTACTGGAATCGGATAAACTTCTTGTTGCAACAGGTAGGCAACCGGTATTAGAACCCCTTAACCTAGAAAAAGCAGGTATTGATTTTGATAAACGAGGTATTATCGTTGATGAATATAATAAAACCTCTCAACCTCACATTTTTGCCTTAGGAGACTGTAATGGCAAGTCACTACTATCACATGCCGCAATGCATCAAAGTATGCTATCTCTAATGAGTATGTTTACACCGGAGCCAGCAGAATCCTTAAAAAGAAGTAACCATTTAGTCCCTTGGGCTGTTTTTACTAAACCAGAGATTGCACAAGTTGGCATGACAGAAAGGGAAGTTAAAGAAAAAGGAACTGACTATATAGTAGTTAAAGAAGATTATGCAAATTACACAAGAGCTGCTTCTGAAGGTCACACTACTGGTTTTGTTAAAGTTATTACGGATCTCCGTGGTACAATATATGGTGTAACTATTTGTGGTGAGGCTGGTAGTGAGCTAATACATGAATGGGTCCTTGCAATGCAAAATAGACTTACTATGTTTAACATTGTTATGATGCAGCATACCTTCCCTACACTGTCGCTGTTAAATAAAAGGGTGGCTGAACAATGGATGATGACTATGATGCAAAATGGTGCTATGGAAGAAATGATGAAACAAATTAAGTAAAATTACAAGCCACTTGTTGTAAATAACAAGTGGCTTGTAATCTTTATAATTTTCTTTATTGCATTCCTCTTCGATTATATCTATTTCCATTTCCTTCACGATATCCCTGACCTTCATTTCTTGCTTTTCTATCTTCGTTCCCTTTTCCAGTTCCAAATCTCATGCCAAGTTTTTCTTCTGTCTGATGAATCCCCGTTCCATCACAATCCCTTTGCCGTTCCTCTAACTTACTATAGATTTGACTTGCTTCTTCTTGTGTTACTTTCCCCGCCACAATTCTTTGTTCTAATATTGCCTTTTTATTAATTAGATTGTTTTCTTTAAATTCTTCTAAAACACCTTTTTCATTAGCTAAAGCCCCAAATGTGAGATCCCCTTTTTCCTCATATAAGGTTTCTACGGGTGTATCAGTTAGAGCTGCAAGGTTTTCTACAGGACTTGAATACTCACTAGCATAAGCCATAATGCCAGTCCCAAGTATGATAGTAGTAACTCCTACTACTAAACCTGTTAATTTTGTTCTTTTCATTGATATCCTCTCCTTTACAATTTTACAAAGACTAATGTTACTGTCTTTACAAAATAGTATAGCCATCAATTGTGATAGAAGTATGATCAAAATATGTTTTTACTATGAAACCAATTTTTTACTAATTGTAAAATAAAAAGTACTCCCTTTTCCAACCTCACTATCTACACCATAAGGTATTTCATGGGCTTCTAAAATGCTTTTTACAATTGAAAGACCTAAACCTGTCCCTCTATTTGAGTTATGAGAACACTTATAGTGTCTATTCCAGATATATTGTAGCTCTTTATTAGATATACCCACACCGGTATCCTGTATTTGAACTTTTGTGCCTTGACTCTCTTCTGTAATCGTAATTTTAATTTTTCCCCCTGCATGAGTATGTTCAAGTGCATTAGATACTAAATTATGTACAACCTGTTCTATTCTTTTATAATCCCCATAAACATTGTTTTTTCCCCCGCTATATTCTAAGATTAATTTGATCTCTTTTTGTGTTGCAATTAGTTTGTACTTGTCTATAGTATTTTTTATTAGATCTGTAATATTAAACACCTCTTTTTGAAGTTTTAGATATCCAGACTGTATTTGTGAAAAATCTAAAATGTTATCTACAACACGACTTAACCTATTTGTTTCTTCAATAATTACATTTAAATTTTCATCTCTTTTTTCTTTATTTTCCCCGTTAATATCACGTATTAGTTCAGCATATCCCTGTATTAAACCTAAAGGTGTCCTTAGTTCATGGGAAACATTTGCAATCAGATCTTTTTTTAACTTATCAACTTTTAATAATTGCTCTGTCATACTATTAAAGTTTTTTGACAGTGTACCTATTTCATCACTTGTTGTTACATCTACTCTAACGTTCATATTTCCTTCTTTCATAGCTTTAACTGATTGGTTAAGCTTTTGGATAGGTTTTAGAAATACCTTAGATATAAGTGTTCCTATAATAATTGCTATTATGAATAAAATAAATGATATTGTTATAAGCTGTTTTTGAAGTATCTCAATTGTCTCATTAATAGGTTCTATTGGTATACTTCCAGTTATTATGTACTCAGCGTCAGTTATTAGTTTTGAGTATGTTAATACGTCCGTATTTAATCTATTATATTGAGTAATATTTGTTATTTCCCCAGTCTCTATAATTTCTTTTAAGTAATTGCTTTTAAATATTTTATTATTTAAAAGTTGTCCTCTTCCCTTCATATGCCCTGATATGAATAAAGATTGTCCATTTAAATAACTAACTTCAATAGAAATATTATGTGTATAAAAGATTTTTTCAGCATATTCCTGCAGTTCTAACATATTTTCTTCTTCATAGTGAATTCTTGTGTTCTCAACAGCTTGTCTTATATGATCAAGTTTGCTTTTCATATAATACTTCTCTAAATAAACAGATTGATACACCCACAAAATAATTATTGTCAATGATGTAAATGCAATCATACCCAAAATTAACTTGCGTGATATTTTATTCATTATTATCTCCTATCTCAAATTTATATCCTACTCCCCAAACTGTAGTAATATAACGTTTATAATCCTGCAATCTCTCTCTTAACATTTTGATATGAGTGTCTACAGTTCTGTCATCTCCGAAAAAATCTGCACCCCAAACGCCATTTAATATTTGCTGTCTGCTTAAAGCTTTATTTTTATTATAAACTAAATAAACCAGAAGTTCGTATTCTTTTGGTGTTAGCTTTATTAGTTTATTATTAATGTAAACATCCCGAGAACTTGTATTAATAATCAATTCATTTAATTCCATAACCCCTAGTTGATCGGATTCTTCTATCTTTAAACTTCTTCTAATCACTGCCTTAAGTCTTGCCATGAGTTCTTTTGGACTAAAGGGCTTTACAATGTAATCATCTACACCTAACTCAAAACCAAATAGTTTATCATACTCTTCTCCTCTAGCTGTAAGCATAATAATTGGAATATCAGAAGTTTTTCTAATTTCCCTACATACAGACCAACCATCAATTCTGGGCATCATAACATCTAATATGACAGCATCGAATACGGATTCTTTAAATACTTCTATTGCCTCTTCACCATCCTTGGCAGCAACGTAATTGAAACCTTCTGCTTCTAAATAAGTTTTTATAAGTTCACGCATTTTTTGTTCGTCTTCAGCAATTAAAATTTTTTTCATTTTACCACCTTCCTCTACCAGTTTCATTGTAATAGAACTTTTTTCTATTATAAAGCATTAATGTGATAGAATTATTATCAATTTATTTTTTTTTGAATTTATTCCAATTTAACTTCTGAAGTTGATTCCATGCATCATCAAATGTAATCTCTGGATTCTGATCCATAATCACCCCTACTACATACACAAGGGGGATCTTAATAGGAGGTGGTATAGCATCGTATTTTTTCTCTTTATCTTGTGTAACAGATTTTGAAATGTCCTCTTTATCTCCTAAAACTGCAAGCCAACTGCTATTTTTTAAAAATAATAAGTCTTTATAAAAAGATTTTAATGTGGCGTACTGTTGTGGTGCACGCGGTAAATAAAGTGCAGGTCCTTGGTTTGTTTTTGGTGTAATACAAGTAAGCTCAGGGTAAATAATGATTTTTCCTAAAATTTTTTTTAACCTTAGTTTTTTAAAATACAGATTTGAAAACCTCTCAATAAACAAATCTTCCAAATCAAGCAAACCAATTAAAGGATCTTTTGTGGAACAATGGCACCATTGATTAAACTCATCTTTTAAATTTATTTTATTTTTAAATAAAAATTTACTTATCAAATCAACCTCTTTTTTTAGATTTCTGAACCTCTTTTTATTTAGTTTTACCACTTGAAGCTTGTTTCGCCTAACAAAAATCTTATTGAAAGACTTAGTCGCAAACGCTAAATCCTCTGAGAGCTTCTTTTTACCGTGTAAGTATCTAATAAGTAAGTGATAAGGAAGACCTTCTAGAGCAACATTCTTAGTTGTGACTAACAAGTGCTTAATAGGGTTATTAGGAATCATGGATATTTCATACCAAACTTCCACCATGTTCATATAACAAGTATCAAGGAGCATACAATCTATACTTTTTCCAGTTTTTTCTTTAATTTTATAAAGACAACTTGTAAGACCTTGTATATTCATCATATAAGGATAGTCCTGCATGTAATCGGTCATAACTCCTACAAATCCTGCACCATGGCCTGACATAATAACCATATTTCTCGTAGATGGGTATTTTTTCATCCCCCATATAACAAAATCCGATAAACTATTTGGGTCAGCCATATTTATATTTCCTAGATCATCTAATTCTACTGCATGGTTATCCTTGATAAGGTACCTGCGAACGCCACTCCACTCCTCACGTTTAGCTAAATTTTTTTTCGGTCTTAATAATTCCACTAGACTTCCTGGTGCTCGCCCTAACTGTACAATAATATTTATATTGTTGTTAATGGATTCTTTTTTAAGCTGAAGAAACCTTTCGTATATCTCAGGCTCTAGTTCATTGTTACCATTAGCGTATATCATTATGGTCCATTTTTTTTTACTAGAACTATTCTTAAACCATTCAAATTCTCGCTTAGCCATTTAACTTCATTCCCTCATAATAAATTATGTTTCACATTCACAAGATTCTGGCGAATCGGTGCAGTTGTCTTTACTGACCATCATTGTGATTGTTTCGCCTTCAAATTTTGGGGGAATTCTTAACATATAGTACCCGTCACAGCCACTATAAGTGTGGCAAATGTCCCTGAGAATGCCTTGTTTATCTTTATAAAATGCTTTTATTATTGCTCCTTCTACCTGCTTTTTGGTATAACATTGTTTGATATGTCCGTATACAATTACATCATTTATCTTTCTAACTTTTATATCCTTTCTTATCAGTATTCTCTTTCGTTCAGGTTGTTGTGGCGGATAAAAATCAGGAAAAGGTGCATCATGGAATTTTTCGCACAGATCAAGCTCAAAGTCGATACATATTGGTGCTTCAGGGCAAAATCCCATATAGGGAATGAATAACTGTACCCTTCCAACAACACTAATCAATAAGGTTATACCAAATTTATAATATATCTCGTTCTGCTCCGTAACTTCCTCTAACACCTGTGATCTTGTATCTAACTTTACTTCAAAATCAAACTCACTTCTGTTAGCATCTGGCATAAATAATATAAGATCTTGTTTTATGTTGGATATAAGACCTTTATAGACTTTTTCGTCATTACTTTCAGCTTGAAATGGCACTTCAACTTCAAAAACTACTCGTTTGAAGTTTGATTGGTTTTTAATGGTGTTAATGCTTAGACTCCCGTTTTTAATGATTCCATTACTAAATATAATTTGTTTTATTTTTCGATTTTCAAAAGGAATCTCTGCATTAGGAATGCATACATTTTTTTTACACTGGGCAAATATTTTATCTGCAATAATGCAGGCAACTTTATCAAATTCCTTTAAATTCATAAAATTTATAGACATGGTTAATCCCCCATTTAGTAAATATATCCCCTTTGTATATTGTATGATTTTTTGTTTAAACCGAGACATTTTAAAAAATTATTATCTAGTTAACACGTAAAAAAACAGAGGACGATCAATCTAAAGCCCTCTGTTCTAAATTATTAATTATCCACCTCTTATTCTGGACACTCACAAGGTTCTAGTGTATCAGGACAATCCGAACCTACAGCCATAATGGTTATGGTCTGGTTCGCTAAATTAAAGTCTTCGAATTCTTCTGTTTCAGGATTGAAAACTTCCACTGTTGGTGGAATTCGAATCATGTAGTAACCATCGCAACCTGAAAAAGTATGGCATACATCCTCAAGTTCCCCTGTAAATGGATTTGTAAAAAAATACTTTACAATTGCACCTACAATTGGTTCTCCAGTTTCACATTCTGTAATTTGACCCAAAACAATAACATCCTCTACTTCTGTAACCCCAAGATCTAATCGCTGTTGTTGTTGATCAAAAATCTCTGGAAGCGTTACAGTTCCAGCACTTAAAATATATGACATTTAATTACCCTCCCCTCTATCTGGCTTACTTTATCATATGGTGTTAGTAATTAAATGTGCTTGAAAAGATTAAATTAAAAAGACCGCAAGTATAATTGTTTTTTACTTTTGGCCTAAAATATTTGACTGTTTATTTTTAAATTATTTGTTTTTTACATCCACTTGAAAGTCCATTTCAATTAATTTCTTTTTTTTGTCTAGTTTTATTTCATTTGCAAAAAGAAATGTTTCACTTTCTTTAAGATGCGGTATTTTATCAACACTTCTTACTTCATTATTTTTCCTTTTTAGACTCTTTTCATCTTCTTCTCTAGCTATACGCTGCTTTGTTGTTCTATTGATCTTATCTGCTTCGTATTGGTTATGTTGAACTTTTTGCCTGATTAGATTTTCTAGATTCTTTTTATCTGTTTTTGTTTGGTAGGCATTTTTCAACTCTTTTATTACATTTTTTTGTGCTTCTATTTGTAAAAACATTTTTTTTAAATCCTTTTTAAGTGTAACACCAGTTAAAAACTGTATTAGCATTATAGTAATAAACAAAACGTACATCATTGAGTTTTCTATCATAGTTACACCCTCCAATTAACACATTTATTCTTTTTAATAATCCCGTTATATTATAACTTATGCAAAACTCTACTTTAAGGTTCAAAAAATCTAGATGAGATAATCTATTTACTTAACAATCTCATCTAGTAATATGAATTAATTAAAGGATAATACTGCGGGTTGGTGGAATAATCTCCTCGCATACAGGTCCACAAATAAGCGGAGTATCATTATCTATTCCTGCTTTTAGACCCATAGTAACTGGTCCTATTGGAAGGGGCTGAGTTAAAGTTAAAGTCAAAATAATCCGTTCTTGTTCAACATCCCCCTCACCAGACGGTATATTATCAAATTTCAATCCCTTACAAGCTGCTGGATTTTCAGCCGGCCTTGGAATTATATTATCTATAAAGCAGCAATCTTCATTAGGCCCACTGCAATCAAACTCTGTATTATTATCGAAGTATACTTCAAGGGAACAAGAAGCTAATAATGCTAATCTGTCAGCATCAGATATTTCTGGACATATACAAATTCGTATATTGCTCATTTGTCTTGAATTATTTACACGAGTTAATTCATATACAAAAGTAGTTGCTGTTGTCGCACTTTCCTGTGGCTCTAATAGCTTCACTTGCCAACCAATATCAGTTTGAACAATTCTGTCACAACTATTTGGCATCTCTTCACCTCCTAATATATAAATCAAGTTTTTAGGTTTCTTGATTGGTCAATACATTATATTCTAACTAAATAATTTTGTTCTTCTTAATACTTATCTGCCTCTTTCTATTCCACTATAACTACTATTAAGCAAAACAAAATCCCCTAAACTTATATGTTTAAGGGACTTTGTTTTAAAGCTTATGTTTTTTTATAAAATCATTTAACATTTCATTTAGATTTGGGCTACCTACCTCATCTAGCTCATAGTGTACACGGGTACAAGGCTTGTGGATATTGATAATTCTTGTTAAATCAATTGGGGTACCAATAACTACAGCCTCACAGTCGGTTTTGTTAATTGTTTCTTCTAAATCTTTTAATTGTTGTTCGCCATAACCCATAGCAGGTAATAGCACACCTATATCTTTATAAATTTTAAATGTATCATTTAATTTTCCTACTGTGTATGGGCGCGGATCTACTAGTTCCTTGGCTCCAAAACGTTGAGCTGCGATTGTTCCTGCTCCAATTGTCATTTCTCCGTGGGTTAACGTAGGACCATCTTCTACAACTAGTACACGTTTTCCTTTAATTACTTTTGGATCATCCACTGTTATCTTCGATTCAGCCTTAATAATTGCAGTTTGTTTATTTGCATTTTTAATGTTTTCTTCTACTTTAAGCACTGACTCCGTGTCTGCACTATCAATTTTATTAATAATTGCTGCATCTGTCATTCTTAAATTAACTTCCCCTGGATAGTAGCTCAACTCATGTCCAGGACGATGTGGGTCTAGTACTGTAATTGCAAAATCTGGTTTGTAGAATGAGAAATCATTATTACCGCCATCCCATACAATTACATCACAGCCATCAGGATCTTGCTCCGCTGCTCTTAATATTGCTTCGTAATCAACACCAGCATATATAATGTTTCCACGAGTTACATGTGGCTCGTATTCTTCCATTTCCTCTACGGTACAGTTATGTTTCTTCAAATCTTCTAAAGAAGCAAATCTTTGAACTTTTTGTGCTACTAAGTCACCATATGGCATTGGATGTCTTACTGCAACAACTTTAAGATCCTGCTCCATTAGAAGCTCTATAACCTTACGAGTTGTTTGGCTCTTTCCACAGCCTGTTCTAACAGCGCATACAGATATCACAGGTTTGTTACTTTTAATCATTGTTTTAGTTGGCCCTAGAAGTTTAAAATCTGCCCCTGCAGCGTTTACAATAGCACTGATACCCATTACATGGTCATACTTCACATCACTGTAGGCAAAAACACATTCATCTGCTTTTAATTCCTTAATTAGCTCAGGCAGTTTTTCTTCTGCATATATAGGGATCCCTTCTGGGTATAAGCTACCTGCTAATTCAGCAGGATATTTTCGGTTATCTATATCCGGTATTTGTGCAGCTGTAAATGCTACAACATTGTAATTTTCATTATCGCGATAATATGTGTTAAAGTTATGAAAATCTCTTCCAGCAGCACCTATGATAATGACATTTTTTTTACTCAAATTAACCAACTCCTTTTGTATAATTTAATTATTTTAATATTAATAACAACACTATAAAACAATATTAACACTTTTTGTTTAGTATGTTTGTCGAAATTTGCTGAAAACTTATAAATATTCATTTTTTTATTTTAAAAATAAACAATTATTTTTTTATTAACTTAAATTATCTATAATTAAATAATTTGAAAATACCATATATTCATTGAATTAACAACGTTTATAGTGTCTTTATTTTAAAACTAAAATCCAAACTATATTTCATAATTTAAAAATCAATTTCATATTTATACATAAGTTTAAACTAAAAAATAGTAAAGGTCAACCTATTAAT
Source organism: Serpentinicella sp. ANB-PHB4 (assembly GCF_031432315.1). NCBI lineage: Bacteria > Bacillati > Bacillota > Clostridia > Peptostreptococcales > Natronincolaceae > Serpentinicella > Serpentinicella sp. ANB-PHB4. The sequence goes on along the minus strand of NZ_JAVKGO010000002.1, from coordinate 45,215 downwards.
ATAAAAAAGACAGACTATTTAAATAAAAAAACAGTCTGTCTCCCATATTTTTCTTATATTTTACTTTAGAATATTTCTAATCCCACTGGACAATGATCTGATCCATGCACATCGGTGTAAATACTAGCTTCTTTTAGCTCACTTTTTAACTTTGATGACACACAAAAATAATCAATTCTCCACCCGATATTTCTATCTCGCGCTTTTCTCATATATGACCACCAAGTATAGGCATCTTCTTTATCTGGATAAAAGTATCTAAATGTATCAATAAAATCATTGTTTAGAAGTTCATCAAACTTAGCCCGTTCTTCATCTGAAAAACCTGCACTTTTTCGATTGGTATCAGGATTTTTTAGATCTATCTCTTTATGCGCAACATTTAAATCCCCACATAATATGACTGGTTTTGATGCTTCAATCCCTTTTAAATATTTTAAGAAATCTGTTTCCCATTTCATCCTATAGTCTAATCGTGCAAGACCTCTTTGAGAATTGGGTGTATACACAGTTACCACATAGAAGTCTTCATATTCTAGTGTAATAACTCGCCCTTCATTATCGTGTTCTTCAATACCAATGCCATATGTTACATTTAAAGGCGCTACTTTCGAGAATATGGCTGTCCCAGAATAACCTTTCTTCTCAGCATAGTTCCAATACTGATGATAATCCTTTAAGTCCAGAGTGACTTGGCCCTCTTGTACTTTAGATTCTTGAATGCAAAATATATCTGCATTTTCTTTTTCAAAAAAATCCATAAATCCTTTTTTAAGGCAGGCTCTAATGCCGTTTACATTCCACGAAATTAATTTCATAATTTGCCCCCTATCTTCCCGTAATAATAAAGTTTAATGCTAATTTTAGCACTTTTATATCTAATTTTATCATATTACAGAAGATTTCGTGGAAGATTTTTATTATACAAAAGCGAAAGCCTTATTTATAAATAACTAATATTATAGCTATAATTATTATTAATGTTCCGCCAGTGATTATTTCTCCAATTCCTCTTAGTTTTGACTTTTCTTTTTTCACTTCTAAGGTTTTGTCTTTCAAACCAAGTTGAAATTGTTTATTTTGGGTAAAGTCATAACTGTTTAACACTAAAACTTCTTTATTATTTTCAAATACGGGTACCTCTTTTAACGTTATTTTTGCTTTACTGCCTTTTATTTTGAATATATTTTTTCCTTTTTCATTAACCTCATGATTGTATTCTATTTTAAGCTCTTCTAATACCGACTTTACTAAATAAATTGCTTCTTTCTTTTCTATATCATAAATTGTAATTCTTCTACTAATAACCTCTACATATAATCTATAGACAAAAATGACTCCTGGAGCTAATAAAAAAACTACAGCAAATTTCTTATATTCTTGCTCTACTCTTATAAAGCTAGTAATTAGCGTCATAAAAAGATAGACTAAAAGAAGTATACTGAGTACTTTATTATGAAATATAATTTCTTTTTGACGGTATTTATGAAATCCTTCAAGAATCAAAAATACACATACAACAGCGGCAATAATAAAATTTACAAAATACATATGCTCTATGGTCATAATATTCCCCCTTGATTTTTGTTTTTTTTTAAATATAACAATGGGTTGTTCCATTCAATTCGAATCAGTTTAAAATTAAGTCAATTGAAATCTTCACACTTACACTTCAACAGATTTCAGTATAAGCGCTACTAACTCTCTATTACTAAATATTAGCATTATTTGATGTAAATTCCTAGTCAATTCCCTTTTTTTTACTTATAAATATACTAGTGAAACCGCTTTCTGGATTTCCCAACATATAAAAAAGCCATTTCAAATAAGAAATGACTTTTTTAGTGTATTTAGTTTAATCCTAACGCTTTTCTTTTTCCTTCAATATGGTCAACATAAATTTGTATAGTCTTTTCTGCATCCATTTCTACTACCACCTTACCTAATCCTAATGTTTCAGTCGTTTCAGTCAAGGTTTTGACCACTACATCACTTCCTGTAATTGAAGGAACTGGTGCTACATGAACTAACCATCCTAAGGCTACAGCAGTACATGCGTCGGCTACTGCTTTTTGCTCTAAATATTCAGGGGCACCAATTACCAAAGGTAGTTTATTCGTGTCTACATTTAATGCATCTGCTAACTCCTTAGCAGTATGGGTCATCTTTCCTATATCTACACAAGCCCCATAGGTCAATACCGGTGGAATCCCTAATTGTTTACAAACTGCTTTTAAACCGTCTCCACATTCTTCTGCTGCCTTTGGATCTGTTAACCCTGTGTATTCCATAACACTAGAGGTACATCCACCTGATAATACTAAAATATTGTTTTCAATCAAACCTTTTGTGATTTTAAATATATTACTACCACCTTGACCATATCGAGCTGTCGTACACCCAACGATTGTTGCTATTCCTCTAATATTACCATTAGCTATTTGTTCAATTAATGGGTCAAAGCTACCGCCAAGCGCATTTCTTACTGATTCCGTACTAAAACCAACCATGCAGTCAGAGACATGAGGAGGAATATAGGTTTTTCGATTTTCTCTCTTTCTTTCTTTAAAAGAATCAATTGCCATCTCTAAAGCCTTTGTAGCTTGTTCTTTCATTTTTTCTGGTACAAAGTCTAAGGTCTCTGTTCCTTGTAGTTTAATAACTGGATGCGTACTTAATAACTTGGTCCCAAATTTTTTAGCAAATATAGGCATTGTTGGTACAGTACAGTTATAATCAAACATAAATAGGTCAACAACTCCAGTTGCTAATAGGTATTCCTGTGATAACCATTCACCTTCTTGACCACCATAAGCACTTTGGTTGTGGGTGCCTTCATAGTTAATTAGCTGCTGCCCTTCGCAAACATGCCCAAATATTTTAATGCCTTCAGCCCCAGCGTCTTTTGCTTTTTTCTGCCATTCGTCACTAGAAGCTAAATCAATTGCTATATGCGCCAATAACGGCATATGACCATTGGTTACAACATTGATCTGATTTTCTTTCAATAAACCCATATTCTGCTTTTTCATTGCAATCTCTTGAGTACCCATTAAAATTTCTTGAACGATATTTAATAAAAATAATCCCTGATATTCATTCGCTATTCCTAGACGAACACTTCTAAGTAAAAACTCTACAGGGTCAGAGTTAAAATTGGTCATACACTGGGTTTGTGCATAGGCTACCTCACTATATCCCCCACCTGGAAATAGTCCTAACTGTCTCCAAAGCTCTTTTCTTTTTGTAGGTGCAAAGGCTTCAACCGCTTTAGATTCCATATGATGAGGCAAATGTATATCATCCATTACCCATTGAGCAAATGCTATAGCAAGCTTATCTATAGGCTGATTAGCGTCTAACCCGGCCATATCAGCATATTTTTTTAGTTTTTCAGGATCTCGTATTTTCAATCCACTTTCTGGATGCTCCCCAGCAGCTTTTAGTGTTCTTGCTGCTTGATGGCAATGAAATATGTTTGCTGATGTACCAATGGTTACATGTCTATATGTAAAATTCCTTGCTACCATCGTATGGGCGTCTACACCACAGACACCTCTTGGTGCCTTCTTACTAATTCTGCATGGACCATTTGCACATAGTTGACAGGATAACCCTTCAATACAAAATTTACATTGTGTTGGTTGTTGTTCACTAAAACGGTCAAATACATTGCTCATTCCTGCTTTGTTTACGACTTGATACATCTCTCTCATAGCAGGATCAATAATTGTATTTAAAGGATATCCTTCCTTTGACTGATCATCTTTTTTAATATGATCTCTTTGCCATTGATGTACTTCTTCCATCGATGGCGATTTTTCTATTCCTTCATAGTCTACCTGAATTTTTTTGTGAATATCCTCATGTAAGCTAGGATCATTATAATCGGCATCTGTTAAATCAGCTGAAAAAGTCTTTTGATCTCCTCGCATTCTTTCTGCACTTCTTTGATAAGATTTTTGCACATCCTTGTCTGACATAGATTTATCCTCCCATAAACAATTCATATTTTATTTGTTTTAGTCTCTTCTATGTCAGTTTTAAATATTCACTATTACAATTAATTTCTTTTATTACCCAATTTCCTCAATGCAAGCTATTCGGTTTCTAACAATTTGCACTTTTCATTTAGTTTTTTATATATTCCTTGCATCCATATTTCTTTGGACAGCGCTGCTGATTTATTAAAATCAACCCACATAACCCCACTATTTTCATCTGGTTTTATAAAAAGTTCTAAATCTTCATCTACTTCTAGTAAATAGGTTACATTCAAATGTAGATGGGAGGACACATATTTGCCCCGCTTCATATGACCATTAACAGAAAGAATCTCTAAGGAAAAAATATCTTCTACTATCGGCTTTACATAATTCACCCCAGTCTCTTCTTTCAGCTCATTTATAGCAACCTTCAAAAGGTCCTTCTCCCCATCTACATGCCCACCAGTCCAAGCCCACGAATCATATATATTATGATAAATCATCAAAACTTTTGTTCTTTCTTTATTAAGTACCCAAGCTGATGCAGTAAAATGTGCCATCTCATTTTCTCTGGTTAATAAGTTTCCAAAGGTACTTAAGTACTTTACCATTAATTGTTGATCCTGTTCTTCTTGATCATTATACGGTTCATATCTTTTTATTTCTTCTAATAAGTTCATTGTACTCCTCCTAAAATAACAACTAATAAAATAATTTCTTATTAAAAATAATCTTAATATTATTTTACTTAATATCCTCTTTAAAATCAAAATGGCTAGTGTGTTATTTATTTTGTAAAATTTTTCTAAAGCTTCTTTTAATTTCACTCCTCATTATAAGACTTTTACTCACTTTAAAATAGTTGATAATAAAGGCTTAGTTTAAACCAAAAAGAACTGCCTCGTATTTAAGAGACAGTCCTTATCTTTTCTAACAACTCATCACTGTTTGTGTATCATTATACTTTACAGATGATCCGCAATATCATAAATTAATTTTTCTGTTGTATCCCATCCTATACATGCGTCAGTAATGGATTTTCCATAAATATTTTCGTTGATACTCTGGTTACCTTCCTCTAAATAGCTTTCAATCATTAAGCCTTTTATCATTTTCTTTAACAAAGGTTCATACCTTCTACTATGTAAAACTTCCTTAGCAATACGAGGTTGTTCATAGTAACGCTTCATTGAATTAGCATGATTAACATCAACTATAATAGCAGGATTGCAAAGTTCTAACTTTTCATATTCTGCTGCTACTCTAATTAAATCTTCAAAGTGATAGTTGGGTATGTTTCTTCCACTTGAGTCCACTGCTCCTCTTAAAATTGCATGGGTTAATTTATTTCCAGTAGACTCTACCTCCCATCCATTATATGTGAAATTATGTGACTGCTGAGCTGCTACTATAGAATTAAACATAACTTTTATATCCCCACTAGTAGGATTTTTCATTCCTGTTGGTACATCTACTCCACTTACTGCCAACCTATGTCCCTGATTTTCAACTGAACGGGCACCAATAGCAATATATCCTAAAATGTCCGAAAGGTAGATGTAGTTCTCTGGATATAGCATTTCATCTGCTGCAGACATATGATATTCACTTAAAGCTTTTAAATGCATTTTACGAATCGCCTTTATACCCTCAAATAAATCTGGCGTTTTAGTTGGATCTGGTTGATGGAACATTCCTTTATAGCCTACACCAGTTGTTCTTGGCTTATTTGTATATATTCTCGGAATAATTAAAATTTTATCCTTTACCTTATCCTGAACTTTAGCTAGTCTACCGATATAGTCGCAAACCGAGTCCTCCTTGTCCGCAGAACATGGTCCAATAATTAGTACAAATCTATCATCTTTACTTTCAAAAATATCTTTTATTTCCTTATCTCTTTTTTCTTTTATAGTCTTTAAATCTTTTGGTACAGGTATTTCTTGCATAATCTCTTCGGAAGTAGGAATTCTCCTTTTAAAATTCATACCCATGACATTTCCCCCTTTTGTATTTTCATTATTTTCTGTATTTTCTGTAAATTTAACTTATATGAAAATATAACATATAGTCACTTTAAAAATCAAGATTAATTTTTAAATAATTTTTATATGAATAGTACAGTCTTCTAGTCAAATGTATATGTTATTCGGGATTGAACTATTAACTGATTTTACTCAACCCCTAAAGCATTCTCTATTGCCTTTATATAGGCTTTACTGCTAACGGTAGCCCCAGACACTACATCTATATCTAAGGATTGATCCTTTATTATTCTATGGTAAACCTTCTCCATTACATCTTTGTGGGTAAAGCCATCTGTCAGATTAATCTCTACGATCTCGTTGCTCTGTACTTTCACTTCTACCTTATTGGTCCACCTTCTACTATTATACTCTCCTATATATATTCCATCTTCAAGACCTGTAATATCCACCTCACCGATGGTAACCATCTTTCCTTCCTCTAATCCTCTTGTCATAAAAAACAATCCGCCAGCCCCCACTAATATAATCCCAAGAAATATTCCTGCAATAATTTTAATTGCCTTTTTCATTATAACCTTCCTCTCAATATTATTTTTCTACTTCCTATAGACCCCAAAATTTATTTCCTTGTTCCTTTTTAATTTAAGTATTCTTCCTACAAAAAACGTTTGTAGCTAAACGCTATCTAATTAATAATATTCTACACTTACTCTCCTGTAAAGTTATTCTATGAAAATATTTCCAACTTATTGAAATAAATAAGGATATATCAAAGCACTTATAAAAATGCTCTAATATATCCTGTCTATGTTTATATATTAAATTTAATAAGTGTAACTTTATCTTCTCTAAATATAAGCTCCAATAATTGATACACTTAAGGCAATAACCACAATCCAGAAAAATATATTAAACGCATATACTACTGCCATTTCAGCCTCTGGATCTTCTGCCCCTTTACTCTTTTTAGAAATATTTTTTGGATGTCTCTTAGGCTCTGCAACAGCCACCATAATCATAGCCACAAACAAACCTATAATTAAAAAGCTTAGCCAATATGCACCCCATATTTGAGGACCTACTGGTTGTGTCCATGTACCTCCTGCCCATGCGGCTAAAAATACAATTATAAAAAATGCCAATAATCCACCTCCGACATTTTCTCTTTTAGCACCTGCACCGAATACAAAAGTTAATAGCACCGCTATTAAGAACACAACTAAAAAGTCTACAAAAAACATTATATTCCTCCTTTAAATTTATGTACTGTAATGTTCTATATTAATTTACATACCCGCATACATTCTTTTTAAACTTCTTCAACTAAAAATCAGGTCCTTCGACCTGATTCTTAGTTTCGTTGTCTTCTATTCTTTTTTGTCCTAAAATCCGCATGGTTGATTTTAATGATTTTATTACCAATCTATTTTTGTAGGATCTGGTTTAACCTATTAATAGGAATTGCTGCGCCGAGTTTTCTATCGGAAAAATTTTCATCACTTATAGTTGCAAATATTACCCCTATCACTTCCCCATCATCGTTTATAACAGGACTCCCACTATTTCCTCTATTAACTGGCGCATCGATTAATAAAATCGATTCCCTTGTTCCCTTTATTTTAGTCAATCCAACTACTACCCCTTTGTTTGCAATGGCCTCGTAATGCAAGGGATTCCCAATAATCAATACTTCATCCTCCTCATTTATCTCTAACCGCTCTCCTAACGCTAACTTTGGTAACTTTTTAGCTTCTATTTCGATTAGAGCTAAATCTATGCCTTCATAAACTTTCGATACCTTTCCTTGAAATATTTCTCCCTTATAAAAACTAACGATTACACTTTCTCTATCCTCAACAACATGGGCATTTGTAACAATCAAGCCATCTTCTTTTATGTTAAATCCTGTCCCTCTTTTATTATCAACCATAATAGTAACGATAGATTTTTGAAATTCTTTTATTTCAGGCTTTTGCGTTAATTGGGAGGATTCTTTAAGAAACTCTAAAGAAGGTAAGCTAAGATTTGTAAATATCGGACCCATTATCATAATCCCTAAACATATAGCTGTTACTAAGGCGATTATCCTAATAGATTTTCTTCTCTTATAATTATCTATGTTTTGTTCTTCCTCAATTTCATTTCCCTGATTATTATCTTCATTTTCATTAGACATAAATAATTTCTCCTCCTATTAACATCTACCAGCACAAAAACTAAGCTTTTTGCAATTATAAAAACTTATTCAAAACAAATATTCCGTGTAATAAGTAAGTCACTCCGGCTGAAGAAATCATTATTAAAAATGATCCTATCCAATAGGATATCTTATGTTCTTTTAATAAAACAAAATTAAAAACAATAAATATAAGTGCTACTGCACCAATATACAAAGAAATCAAATTAGGATTCGTCCAAAATACACCAAATAATATGTATAAAAAACTACTAATTGCACCTATTCCTATTAATATATTTCCAATGATCCAACCTTTTTTATTAAACATAATATCTTTCCTTTACTAGTTAAATCTTATATATTACATCAAATACCCAGTAGTTTAATATATACACATTTTTTATTCTAGTACACTTATATATATACTTTTCAACTCACTCTATTTTGTTTTTTATGTGTTTAAATGCTTAGGTAGGCTGTCTATAAATCCATCCAATAATGTTATCTTAATATTTTCTTTATTAATTTCAATTTATTTTTATATGGTGGATATCTAAGAGGTATATCAACTAAATTAGATTTTTTAAGTATGCTTTTTTTATGAGAAAAGGTATCAAAGCTTGCCTTTCCATGATACCCTCCAATCCCACTGTCACCAACACCCCCAAAGGGCATATGTGGAGTAGCTAGATGTACTATAGTATCATTAATACATCCACCCCCGTAAGATATATTATTAATAATATGTTTCTGCCTCTTTATATCATTTGAAAAGTAGTAGAGTGCTAATGGTTTAGGCTTTTTATTTACCCTTGAGACAACTTCGTTTATATTTTCAAATTCTATTACCGGCAATATGGGTCCGAATATTTCATCCTTCATAACAGCACTGTCTATGGTTACATTATCTAATATAGTAGGAGATATTTGATTCGTTTTATCGTTGAATTGCCCTCCAAAAACAATATTCTCTTCATTAAGTAATGTCCTTAGCCGGTTGTAATGTTTATCATTAATAATCTTTGGATATTCTTTGTTACTGCATGGTGATAAACCATAAAACTCAGTAATATGATCTTTCATCTTGTTTATAAGTTTTTCTTTCACGCTACTGTGCACCATCAAGTAGTCTGGGGCTACACAAGTTTGACCTGCATTTAAAAACTTACCCCAAACAATTCTCTTTGAGGCTAAATCTATATTGGCAGTTTCATCTACAATACAAGGACTTTTTCCCCCTAGTTCAAGGGTTACAGGCGTAAGGTGTTTTGAAGCTGCTTCCATTACAACCTTTCCTACTTGAACACTACCAGTGAAGAAAATATAATCAAATTTTTCAGCTAACAGAGATTTATTCGCTTCTCTTCCCCCTTTTATTACTGAAATATATGCTTCATCGAAATTTTTGCTGATTAGCTTGTCTATAATTTCAGATGTGTTTGTAGCATATTCAGAGGGTTTTATAATGCTACAATTTCCTGCTGCAATAGCACCAATTAGTGGTGCTATTGTTAACTGAAAAGGATAATTCCAGGGGGACATAATCAGTGCTACGCCATATGGTTCTGAATAAGTGTGGCTTTTAGATAAAAAGTGTATTATTGGTGTCTTAACTTTTTTTGGTCTTACCCAATTTGGAAGATGCTTTATAGTATTTTAGTTCCTCTAGAACAAGACCTATTTCTGTTTCATAGGATTCGAAGGGGGCTTTGTTCAAGTCTTTTTTCAGAGCTTCCATTATTTCTTTCTCATTATTAATTATTTCCTGCCTTAATATTTTCAGTTTTTCCAAACGGAAATTTAAGTCTTTTGTTCTCCCTTCTTCAAAATACAACTTTTGTTTTTCTACAGTTTCTTTAATACTACTCATACACTATCCCTCCAAAAAATTTCTTTTACATAACTTCTTTATCCTAATAAATACCCAAAATATTTTCTTGTAATTAAACGTTGAGATGTCATTGAAAACGCACCTATCTATGTCATGTTAGTAAAAAAAATAACAGTATATTATAAATCTATTGACAACATGTTTTATTTCACTCAAAATAGTAATGTCATATTGTTATAATATCATTATTAGGAGGCTTTTATATTGAAATTTCTAGAGAAGTTAAGTCGTATCGCTGGTAATTATTTTTCTGTATGGATTATATTAGTATCTGTGTTAGGTTTATTAAACCCTTCAATCTTTGCATGGTCTTTACCTCACATTCCCCTATTCTTAGGTGTCATCATGTTTGGTATGGGTATGACACTGAAAGGTGACGATTTTAAGCGGGTTTTACTCCAGCCGAAAGCCATATTAGTTGGGGTTTTTGCTCAATTCATTGGTATGTCTTTGATCGCATTTTTAATCGCTAAGACCTTTAACCTTGATCCTGAGTTGGCAATAGGGGTTATTTTGTTAGGTGCTTGTCCTGGAGGAACAGCTTCGAATGTTATCACTTATTTAGCTCGAGGAAATGTCCCTGTTTCTGTTACCATGACATCAATTTCAACAATTTTAGCGCCTTTTTTAACGCCATTAATTATGCTGGTTTTTGCAGGCCAGTGGCTTCCAGTTTCTGCTTCAGTGTTGTTTGTTGATATACTAAAAATCGTTCTTATCCCTGTAATTATGGGTATGGCAACTAGAAAGCTATTGAATAATTCCATTGAAAAAAGCCTTAAAATTCTTCCTCTAGTTTCTGTAGTTGCTATTTTAATTATTGTTGGTGCAATTATAGGTGCAAACGCTGAGCGTATATTTACCTCAGGTATTTTAGTTTTTATAGTAGTTATTTTACACAACCTAATGGGACTTTTAATCGGTTACACAATAGGTAAATTCTTTAAAATAGATGAGGATAAAATTAGAGCTATAACTTTAGAAGTTGGCATGCAAAACTCTGGTCTAGCGGTTTCTTTAGCTAATGTGCATTTTGGACCTTTAGCTGCATTGCCTGGTGCACTTTTTAGTGTTTGGCATAATATTTCTGGAACTGCATTAGCAACTTATTGGAACAGAAAAGATTCTAAAAAAAACGCACCTCATATCCATATAGGAAAAAGTTAAAGTATTAATTAGCTTTGCGTCTGTCTATACTATAAAATCCGAAGTGATATTTAAGATCACTTCGGATTTTGTTAAATACAATTCCTTTATTTTACCTTAAAATACTTTTATATTTATGGTTCTATTAGCGCTATTACTTCCCCATCTTTATGTATAAAACTATTACCATGAACCAAGACTACTATTTATTTGGAAGCCTCTTTTCATGCCTTTAGCCCCCCGATCATATTTTTTGGTAGTTGTCGTTGTGCTTGTTGAAGTAGTACTAGTCGTTGTGGTCGTTGTAGTTGTTGTGCTTGTAATTGGTAGTAATTCAACAATGTTTTCCAACTTATTATTTAAGAGCATCTGAAGTTTAATCATATTTCATAATGTCTGATTAACACATTTATTGATATCTTTTGTATCTTCAACTGAAAGGTTTTGAAGCTTACACTCTTCCCTTTCTAATAGCAACATTATGCACCAAGTGCCAACCCTGGTAGTGAATATCATGCATTATACATATGTCAATATCAGATAATTACTTTCATCAATTTTTCCCCCCAACCTTTGATTTTGTTACTGTATCAACAGACAGAATTCATTTACATATCCAGCTATACATCTTCAAGGTAATATATGAGGAAATAGTATTTTTTAGAATAATTCACTAAGCTCCTAACAAATCTAACTAACAAAATTTAAAAATATAACATCCCCCCCTAAGTCTTAAGGAGAGATGCTATATACGTTGTAGTTATTCTTCTATTTCTAGTAAATTCCTCTATTTAAACCATCTACAATTGCAGAGAATACTTTGTTTCCTCTGATACTTGCTCCTGTAAAGCCATCAATATCTTCTATAAAATCTCCAGGTGT